>CALHZT010000109.1 GCA_938040995.1 uncultured Pirellulaceae bacterium
GCCGGGCTGGCAACAGCTCGGGCGCGGCTTCTGACGCTCCACGCACTCATTGCACGTTTGAACTTATTCCCGCTTCGCCAGAAGTGTTGCCACTCCGGCTACCTCAAGCACCCATCACCACGTCCCGTAGCCGGGCTGGCAACAGCTCGGGCGCAGCTTCTGACGCTCCACGCACTCATTGCACGTTGGATCTTCTCCCGCCTCCCCCGACGGCAGGCTGCGTCTACCTCAACGAGATCGCTTAATTCGCAATCCAAACTTCTTATGCGAAGAAGTAATTCTCCAAAAGGTATCCCAATACCCTTCGTCGCGAAAATGCACCTCAGGAGCACCCGGAATCAGGCAATCAGTAAACGCATATTCACGGAATCCATCCACAGCCACCAAGCCCTTTCTTTCCGGATTCCTTGCGATGTACTCGCAAAGATCTTCAAAAGCGCCTCGCTCAAGTTCTTCGTCGCGGAGCACTCGGTCGTGTCCCTGAGGCTGTAATTCGTATTTGATTTTCTGAAGTACGAGGTTGATTTGCCGTCGAAAGTACTTCATCGCGTTTAGTTGATTGCATTCATCGAACAGGCCCATCCATACAAAATGGAAGTGATCCGGCATGCAGCAGTAAATCGGGCAAGTCAGCCCATAGCGGAACATCGTGTGGGTGAGTACTTCCCGGAATTTGTAGTAGAACTTCGCTTCCAACCACCCTTCTCGACGGTCCGCTATCGTTAATGACCAGTGGACATACGATTGCCCGGTGTAGTATTCAATCGGAAGCCGTTTTAAGTAACTGTCATGTTTATGGTGGCTCATGGCGTCATTTTAGCAGCTCGATGTGAAAACCCGATAGACTCAGCATTCGCAACACCTCCGTAGCCGGGCTGGCAACAGCTCGGGAGTGTTGTCTGACGCTTCATACCTCAAAGAGACGTGACGCCTATTCCCGCTGCGCCCGAAGTGTTGCCACTCCGGCTACCTCAAGCGTTCGGACCACCTCCTGTAGCCGGGCTGGCAACAGCTCGGGAGTGTTGTCTGACGCGACATACCTGAAAGGGCCGTGGCGCTTATTCCCGCTGTGCCCGAAGTGTTGCCACTCCGGCTACGAGATGGTGCAGTCCCGATATTGTAAATTCGTCATCAATCGGATATGCGATAGCAATACTGGCGCTCAAGCACCGTATCCCGCGGTACCAAAGGCACCTTGAATTGCTCTGATATCGCAGTGTTTGCTCAAAGTCTGCCCGCATATTTTAACAATCGGGTAAGTGGCACGCGATTTGAACCGTCTTCTCAGTACGGAAGCAATGGAACGAGTTAGCAGGAGAGAAGGCATGCAGAAACAAACCATCACCATCGCGTTTTTGTTCGCGATCGCATTTCAAATCGCTTTTCAGAATGTGGCGTTTGCCCAGTCGGGATCGCGACAGTCGCAGGTGCAGCCTCAACGGGCGCCGCAGTTCGCACCTCAGCAATTTCAGCAGCCGCCTGCGAGCGCGGCTCCCCGGCAGAATTTTGTGCCACGTCAGACTTCCCCACCACGACAACAACTGGCCCGTCCACGCATAGACAACGCAACCTCAGGCCGGCTTGGGATTGGTCAAGTCGACCATCGAGCGTGGGATGACCTGCTTGGTCGATACGTCACCAATACAGGCGACGTTGATTACGCATCGTGGCAGGCCAGTGCGGCGGACCGTGAGCAGATTCGCACCTACCTGCGGCAGTTAACGAGTGTTGATCCGTCGATCCAGTCATCGAGGCTTGACCAGTTGGCTTACTGGATCAACACGTACAACGCACTCACCATTGAAGGGATCCTGCAGGTCTATCCGACCCGGAGTATCAAAGATCATGCTCCGGATCAGACCGGGTTTAATATTTGGGACGACTTCAAGCTGACGATCGGCGGCCGGCAATATTCGCTCAACGATATTGAGCATAAAGTGCTGCGTCCGATGGGGGATCCGCGGATCCACTTCGCGATCAACTGTGCTTCGAAAGGCTGTCCGCAACTGGCACAACGCGCCTACTTTCCTCAGAGCGTGAATCGTCAGATGGATGACAGTGCCCGAGGATTCTTTGCGGACCCGGAGAAGTTTCAGTACGACTTGCAGCGAGGTGAACTTCGGTTATCACCAATCATCGAATGGTTCGCTGACGACTTTGGCCGAACAGATGCCGAACGCATGCAAACGCTGGCTCCGTTTATGCCAGATGCCAACTCAGCCAGGCTGGCAGCAAGTGGTCAGGCCCGCGTCAGCTACCTCGGCTATGACTGGAGCCTCAACGCGGTGACGCGCTCGGTATCACCCAGTGCGCAACTCACCCAGTTCCGCCAGGAACTTGACCAGCAAGACGAGCTTGGCGACTGCCGCTCCCGCTGCGACGGCAACGGGCATCGATAGTGGCACGGCCGTCCCGGACGTATTACGAAACGCACGGCCGTCCCGGCCGTTTTACGAAGCGACCGAACGAAAGGCACCCGGCGGCCAGAGGCATTCGTGAGGAAACTAGTCCCTCGCTCCCCACCAGCCCTTGGGCGAATAATCGGGCGACAGGAAGTTGGCGGCCTGTCGTTCGAGATCGGGAAGCGTCTTTTCCCGCGTGCTGATTTTTGCCTTTTCCCAGGCCTCTTCACTAAACTGACCGTTTTTCGTTGGCGACTTTGCATTTGTACCTATTAGCCAGGCGTCGAGTTGCTTCCGCAGCCGTGATGCAACTTCTGGATGATCGGCGGAGCAGTCCGATTGTTCGCCGATATCATCTTTCAGTCGGTATAGCTCGTCGCGTCCGTCCTCGTAGTAGTGAATGAGCTTCCAGTCACTAGAACGGATGACCGAACTCGGTTCACCGCCCTGGTTACCGTAGTGCGGATAGTGCCAGAATAGCGGACGATTCTGCAAATCATCATTGATCTCGCCGCGCAACACGCCGGCAAAACTGTCGCCGTCAATATGCTGCTCTGGTCGTGGTTGCTGACCAGTGAGTTCGAGGAGAGTCGGGTAAAAGTCGGCTCCGGTGACTGGGACATCGCTGGTGGTGCCGTGATTCGCCCGATAAGATTCTCCCGGCATAACAACGTGAAATGGAACGCGAAAGCCGCCTTCCCACTGCCGGCCTTTGCCGCCTCGAAGCGGTAAATTCGAAGTCGCTTTTCCATCGCCGGCGGAGACGCCACCATTGTCGGAAGTGAACACGATGATCGTTTTCGAGCGAAGGTTGTTGCGTTCGAGCGATTCGAGGACGAGGCCGACCGCGTCATCCATGGCTTCGATCATCCCGGCGTAAACCGGATGGTCCTGCACCTGACGCACCGGGCTGGTGCGATCGACGACAAATCGACGATCGGGTTTCGGTTGCTGCGACGCTTTCTCGCGGTACTTTGCCCAGTGCTTTTTTGTTGACTGGATCGGAGCATGAACCGAGTAGAACGACAGGTAAGCCAGAAATGGTTCTTCCGCATGTTCATCGATAAACTTTGCGGTCTCTGTACCCAGTCGAATCGGCAGCGATTCCCCGTCGGGGCCGTTGGCCATCTTGGGGTTCTTGTACGGTGCGAAGAATCCGCCGGGTGGTGACCCGCGATGATGACCGCCAACATTGATGTCGAAACCGTGGTCTTCGGGAAACGATCCGTCGCCGCCAAGATGCCACTTACCGGCAAAGAAAGTCGCATAGCCGGCTTCTTTGAACGACTCGGCAAGGCTTACATCATCGGCTGGAAGCTCGCTAACATACTCCGCCGGGTAGAGCCGATTGTTACGCTCCCAGTTGGTCCCCATCTTGGCGCCGATATAGTCAGTGATTCCATGCCGGGCCGGAAACTTGCCGAGCAAAATGCTGGCTCGCGAAGGACTGCAGACCTGACAAGTCGCGTAGCCCTGGGTGAACCTGACTCCAGCGTTCGCGATGCTATCGATATGGGGGCTTTCGTAAAAGCTGCTTCCCTCCACGCTCAGATCGCGCCATCCCAGGTCGTCCGCAAGAATGAAGACGACATTGAGTTTTTCAGATGCGCCCGCCGCCGGAGGGTTCGCGAGCAGAAAAAACGCAACGATCGAAACGCACGAAACGAACGAAAGGGTAGAGACGGCAGTGATCTTGTGAATGTTCATGCCACGCATAATACAAGACGAGGCCGAACGAAAAAAATGCCCTGCCCGAAATCGGGGCAGGGCAGGGGGCCGAGATTGTGATCGCTCCGTTGATCCTGAGTCGCGTCAATCCTCAACAGCGGATCGGAGCGATCCACGGCAAGCCTCAGCGTAAAACGCTTAGGCGTATTTCTCAAAGCTGGTGAGTCCCAGGCCGCCAATATTGGCCGCATCGGAAATCACGTCTTCGCCAGACCCGCCATTCACGGTACCCGTTCCGACGACTGAACCAATCACGGAAAGCCCATCGGCTCCGCCGCCGAGGTTCAGGTTGGCAGAATCACCAATCTCGGCTTCGCCGATCTCGAACTGGTCATTTCCGGCACCGGTAAAGACCGTTGTCCGGCCTTCCGAAGCGGACTGGATGTACTTCATGCACAACTGGTCATCACCGGCTCCCGTATTCGCACTCAAGTCACCGGTGATTTCCGAATTGGTGATCACGAGCTTGTCGTTGCCACCAGCCGTAGTGACACTCATGTCGTACTTCGCATAAGCCTCGGTCATGATGACTTCGTCGTCACCAGAGCCAGTCGAAACTCTCAGATCGGCAGCGACCACGCCTTCGATGTTTACCGAATCGTTCCCCGACGTCGAGGTGATCGTCATGTCGTCAGCCGCGACGGTCTGGTAGACAAAGTCCGCATCGGCATCTGCACCGGAACTGATCTTGATGTCGTTACCGGTTACGGTGTTGAGTACATTCGTGTCGTTACCGGCACCCGAGTTGATGGTGACGTTTCCGGTGGCGTTCGAATACTTGATCGTGGCATCGTCGTTGCCGACTCCGGTGTTGATGTTGACTTGCCCATCAATTCCGTCAACGTTCGCAATGAGTGCCTGATCATTTCCCGATCCAGTCACGATCGAAATGTTCTCGACTGGAATGTCGTAGTCGCTGCCATAAATGGCAACATTGTCGTCTCCGCCAAACGTCGAAATGCGGATGTTTCCGGACAACTGCGTCGAGGAAAGATTGGTGTCATCAACGGTCGTTCCGTCGTAGCCCGTGACGGTTACATTTCCGACGGAGTCGACTTCGACGGCGACAGTATTGTCCGCAGCGTCACCACGGACGACGAGGTCACCGGCTCCCGTGATTGTGGCGACCACGTTGCCGGCCAGCATCTGCCTGTCTTCCAGTGACTCAATTCCCATCTGCAGGTCTTTGCCCTGGTGAATTTGTGCCAGTCGCTTTTTCCGTCTTTTTGTTAGCCGGGGATTCTTCTTCATGGTCTTCATAGCGGGGATCCTCTTCGAAGTGACGCATTGAAAAGTCGTTTTTCAGTGGTTGTTCGACGAAACAAACTTCGCCGATAAGGAGGTTCCGCAGAGAACTCGCGTTGGGCACCAACAAAATCAAAATAAACCCAAAGAATGGATTCGCCAGAAGAGGGGAGCATGGCGGCTTCGCGAGTCGTAGCAATGCTGGCGCGGCATTCGTCCG
>CALHZT010000110.1 GCA_938040995.1 uncultured Pirellulaceae bacterium
TCGCGTTCGAATCGACAAGGCGACCAGGATGCTGGCTGAAACGGACGCGTCGATTACTGAAGTGGCTCACGCGTCAGGCTTCTTTGACCATGCGCACTTCAGTCGCGCATTTCGTCGTCAAATGTCGGTGTCGCCATCCACGTACCGACGGGCGTTGCGACCACCGCCAAAATGGCGCGTACCGAAGTAACCATCCAACTTGGGATCATTCGATCAATTAGCGTCGAATCTCCGTTCATGACGACTCAATTGACGGCTCAATTGACGGCCTAAGGCCGTCTTCCCCGCGACCGCGGGGACCCACTCGAAGCGTGTTAACGCTCAATGTCTTTCCCCGCATCAAAAAGCCAATCCGATGTAATGGATTCCCGCCTGCGCGGGAAAGACGGAGCAAGATCAGGCAGTAACTTCTCGAACGACCCCAAGGTTTTTCGCAATCCCGTAGCATGGGATTCTGATCGACTCTGATCCCGTGTCATGAAAAGTCCCCGGCTCGGAGGCCCATGATACGATTTTGAGCTGTAATTTCGAAACGAACTACAGCTCGATCCAGCCAGCTGGTTTCAAGAATGCTGGTGCTGACTTCGGGGGCCCGGTCTTGGGCTTCCTCACCATACCAAGGGTGGCGACCGACGGCTTGCTCTGCGCCTTTTTGGCAGAAGTTGCCAAAGCCGAAGCGGCCTGAAGCTGTTTTTGAACCTGTTGCCCCAGCTTCTGAACCGGTACCTGCTTTTGAACCTGTGCCTGTTTCTGTAACGACTTCTTCGGCTGTATCTCTGGCTGTTTCACAGCGGGAGCCGACTGAACAACCTGTTGTTTCCACGACTGCTCAGCTCGCGCTGGAGCCTTGTTGAAGTCGATCCCCTGAGACGCTGCCGTTTCGAGTTTGGTCACACCAATCGGGCCAGTGTACCGACGGTTAACGCTTACGAGAGTACCGGCGCGATCAACGACAAGACGGATTTTGTCACCCGAGTTTCTCTTTGCCACCTCGCTTACAAAGTCGGCTCTTGAGTGAATCGGTGTCTCGTCAACTTTAAGGATCCAGTCTCCAACCTTGAGCCCCAACTTGGTGGCGTCCGAAGAAACTTGCTGGACGACCATCTGACCACGTTTCCTGGTAACCAGCCGGACTCCAAGCGTTGCACCGGGAAGCTCCTGCTCCTGCTTGTTATTTCCGTGATTGTGCGCCGTGACATAGGCCACTGCCACCATCACCAGAGCTCCTGCCAGGTACACAAGATTTTTGGGCTTCATAGTGCGTCTAATAGATCGAAGAGGATTGGGGACATTTGTACGCCTAAACGTATGGCGCATTTCGCGATGGTGACTTCTGTTATGCACTCCTGCCCCCCATCCTCTTCCGGGTGAAAGACTGCCTGAAACCATCGCACGGGTTATGACGGCAGGAATGTTGAATGCCCTATCATTTCCTGCCTTCGTCCAGGTACAACAGACGCATGTATCCATGGGAATCCATCACGTATTGCCCCAAATGCGGCGAAAAATCCAGTGCCCCACCCAATGTTCGTTTCGAATGTGGGTCGTGCAGGTTCGTGCTTTTCTTCAATCCTGCAATCGGCGTAGCGGGCATCGTCGTCGATGAGGCCGGTAACATTCTCATGTTGCGGCGTCAGCGCGACCCACACAAAGGAAAGCTTGGCATTCCCGGTGGATTCGTTGATCATGGAGAAGCCGTCGACGAAGCGTTACGTCGTGAGATTCAGGAAGAAACGGGTCTCACAATCGACCAGCTGGAGTATCTCGCCTCTTATCCTAACGAGTACGAGTACGCGGGCATCACCTACCAGATCAGCGACGTTTTCTATGTCGTTCGGGTACAGTCGTTTGAAAAAACACGCAAGCAGGTTGGCGAAGTCGAAGAGCTACTAATCGTGGCGCCCCACGAAGTGCGACTGGATGAAATGGCGTTCCACTCCAATCGGCTCGCCATTCAGGATTATCTCGCGACTGTCGCCCAACGATAAAGTAACCGTTCGCGTAAGCGAGGGATGCGTTGGAAAGAAGCTCATCCCTTACAGGCTTCTCGCTCGGGATTCACGCCGCCAGAGACGCTACACGTCCGTGCGACCCGCACTATTCCTGGAGCGTCGCCGCTATCTTGCCAGACGTATCGCGGAAACGATAGCCAATACCACGAACGGTTTCAATCACGTCCGCATACGCGCCCATCTTCTTGCGAAGGGCACGAATATGAACGTCGATCGTGCGTTCCAGAACGATCGTGTGCTCACCCAACGCCGAATCAATTAGCTCATCGCGACTGAACGCGCGACCTGGTTGGCGAATCATCGTATTCAACAAACGAAACTCACTGGGCGTCAATTCGAGCGGAACATCGTCCACGATCACTTTATGCCGGCGACTATCGACCGTTATGTTTTGACTGCTGATCACGTCACGCTCTACCGAGTTTGCTTCGCGACGTCTTAGAAGCGCCTTCATTCTCTCAACGAGAACCTTGACACTAAACGGCTTGGTAACATAATCGTCCGCACCAACACTAAACCCGACGACCTCGTCCGTTTCCTCTGATTTGGCGGTGAGCATGAGGACAAGAATGTCACGAGTCGACGGTTCTGCACGCAACCGACGACAGACTTCCAAACCGTCGATGCCTGGAAGCATAAGATCGAGGACGATGATGTCCGGGTTGTTGATCTGTGCCTTGTGCAGGCCATCCTTGCCATCGCGAGCCGTGACGACTTCGAATCCGGCTTGCCCAATGTTGTAACCAACAATCTCTGCCAACGACTGATCGTCTTCTACTATCAGTACCTTTTTCTTGCTCATGCTCAGTCCGATACTTCGTGCTTGTCTTCCCGGTTTATACGCGGGCTTCGACTTGATCTCCGCCAGCTGGTGTTGCCAATTGCTCGCTGCACGCCCAACGTAGCCCTCTAACATGAAGATAACATGAAGGAACCGTGAAGACCTGTTCAAGACCCATCAGGATGCGATTTCAGCAGGAATCCCGGACTTTTCTGCGAGTGGGAAGCGAACTTCGAAGGTGCTTCCTTCGCCGGGGGCGCTCTGAAGAGCAACTGTGCCACCCAGCATCTGCGTCAGGTGTTTGACAATTGCCAGTCCCAGACCCGTGCCGCCCATTTCGCGAGACCGGGCTTTATCAACACGATAGAACCGCTCAAAAATTCGATGGTGATGCTCTTCCGGAATGCCAATTCCGTTGTCACGTACACGGATCGCGATCTCTGATCCTTCGAGCCGCCAGTTGATTTTGACGCGTCCACCTTTGGGCGTGTACTTGATGGCGTTGGTAACGAGGTTATTGAGAATCTGCCGCAACGCTTCCTCATCCGCTGGCAAACAGATGTCTCGCAATTTTTTCTGTGAAACGAGCTTGATGCCTTTTTGCTCGGCATTCGTTTCGTGTGCGGCCAAACATGCGCTAACAACATCGCCAATCTCGACAATCGAGATTTCGTAAGGCACCTGACTGGCTTCGATCCTCGCCAGCTGCAACATATCCTGAATCAGTTCCGCAAGCCGGCTGGCCTGCTCTTCAATCCGCTGGATGAACAGTTCGCTATGCTCCGGGTCCCGCATGGCTCCGTGCCGCAACGTTTCTGCGTAGGCGATAATCGCGCTGAGCGGCGTCTTGAGTTCGTGAGACACATTGGCCACAAATTCCTGACGCAACCTCTCCAGTCGGCGAAGCTCTGACACATCGTGTAACACGACGACGATGCCCGGACACGGTTCGCCTGGCAATTTCGCGCCGTTCACCGCAAGCACGATTTCCGTCGGGCCATTTTTGAATTCGACCTGACGAATCAGCTTGCCGCCAGGTTCCTTGATCGTATCTCTGGCGACTCGACGTAATGTTTCATTTTCAATGATCGAGGAGAACTTTTTGCCCTGAGCCACTTCGGGCCGAAAATTGAGCAGTTTCCCGGCGGCTTCGTTCGCAAACAGAATTCGCTGTTCATCGTCGACCGCGAAAACACCTTCAATCATGCCGCCGAGCACCGCCGACATCCGATCGACGACTTCACGCATCTGGCCTTCGCGCGCTTCAATCTCTCCACCCATGCGGTTGAAGCTTTGAGCGAGCGCGCCGAGTTCATCGCGACTTTCGACAGCGACGCGTTCCTGATACTCACCAGCCGCCATCGCGTTCGCAGCAAGCGTGAGTGTGTCGACGGGACGAAGCGCACGACCGATCACAACGTAGTTCAACAACAGACCGCACAGGCTGACACCAAGCGCGACCAACCACATCGTCCGCTCAATCTCTGTCACTTCGGCTTCGACTTCTGCGAGCGGAACAGCCACCCGGACATACCCCTTCGGGACGCCAACCGAATTCTCAATGCGCGCGGCGTAATAGAGCATCGACATTTTGACGGTGTTACTGAATCGCTGGGAACTGCCAAACCCTTCCGTCGCCGCCAGAACCAGCTCGGCCCGGTCCTTGTGGTTCTCCATCAACTCGGCAGCTTTCTCCGAATCGGCGAGAACGACGCCGTTGGTTTTGACAAGTGTGACCCGCATGTCTGTCTCTTCGGCGAGCTGATCCACCAATTGTTGATGTTCGTCACGGATGTCCGATTCGAAATCGACGTCAACATGACCACGCACAATGGATGCCGCGTCGCTCAGTCGTTTCTCTTTTTGGGCGTAAGTTTGCTGAGCTTGCCATTTCGATACGAGCACAACGAATGCAATGACCGTTGCCAGCTGCAACGCCGAAAAGATCAGGAACAGTTTCCAGAACAGCCGCGGAGACATTTGTTGACTGGTTCCGTCAGGTTGCGATTAAATTCAAGAGTCGGTGACGCATTTCCATTTTACCTTGCCGGCCTGATTCTTGTTCCCTTTCCCATGCTTCCTTTCTACCGGGCCAATTGAATTGGAGTCACCGTTCACGCGGGCAAGGGTCTGGCTCAATTTCTCGGTGGCGAACTGACTTATTTCGCTTTGCGGACAAACGGCGAAGCGCCTTTTCACCTGGCGGCAATCCAGGCAACTTAAAACGAATTTGCAGGCGCAACCACTCGCGTCTCAACTTGGAATATGACGCCATCATTATGATCACACAACGGCGTTTGCCAGTCGCTGGTTTCAAATTTCCAGGTGACGAACATATCAGCGAATCCCCTGAGAAACAGCCAGAATGCAACATGCTACCATGAATGGCACAGCTGATGCGGCATAGTTGGTTCACGACTTGGGTGACGGCATGGGGAGGCCGGAGCTCAACAACGCCAGTTTCGACCCGGTTGTTGATTATCATTCTTCCCTGAATCGAAAGGGTAATCCCATGAAACGTTTTCTTCTTGCTCTCGCTGCCATTGCAATGTTCGGTTTCGCATCATCAACAGCGAATGCCGGTTGCGGATATGGCGGAGGTGGCGGCTACTACGGACCTTCTTACAACACACGCGTGGTCACGACGAGTAACTTCCGTGGCGGCGGGTACGGAAACTACTATCGCGGCGGCGGATACAACAATGTGTATCGCGGATACGGTGGCGGTTTCAACAGCTTTAATCGAGGCGGCAGCTTCTATCGCGGCGGCTATGGTGGATTCGGTGGCGGCGGATTCGGTTATGGCGGATTTGGTCCTGGCATCTCGATCGGTGGACGCGGCGGTGGAATCCGAATTGGTTTCTAGTTGCTAATCCCCGTCGAGGGATTCAGATTTCAACCACATGATTATCAGCGGCGTGCACGGCTCTGGCTTGCACGTCGCTTTTTATTGGATGCCTACCCACTCGCGAACGCCGAGGGTCGCGGAACAGTAAATTCTCAGCCGCTGCCCTGCGAACCGCACTAATTCCGGGGAGCGACGGTCTCGTATCCCACCCCCGGTCCACTGCGTCATCAAACTTCCACCAAACCGCATGGCTTTGCATTTTTTGACAAAGCCGTCATTTTCAAGGCGGGACGACGAACCGGACAAATGATAGAATTCCGGGCATGGAATCTACATCGGAAACGCACGAATTGCTCGCGAACTTCGCCGCTCCCATTGACGGACTGCAGGATATTGGTCGGCGGTTTTACGCACGCGGCTGGTCCGTCGGCACCAGTAGCAACTACAGCGTTGTCACCAGTCGCAATCCTGTCGAGTTGTTGATCACTGCCAGCGGCAAGGACAAGGGGCAGCTCACGACAAACGACTTTGTCCGCATCGCCCAGGATGGTCGCCCGATTTTCGATGGCCAACCCAAATCTTCGGCGGAGACGCTGCTCCACACAGCGATCGCGGCTGACGCCAACGTCGGTGCTGTGCTTCACACCCATTCCGTCTGGGGAACACTCCTCTCGGACCTGCACTTCGATAACGGCTTTCTGACGGTTGCCGGCTACGAGATGCTCAAGGGGCTGTCAGGAATTACGACTCATGAGTCCGCGGTGACGATCAGAATTTTTGACAACACTCAGGATATCGCCAGCCTCGCAACGGAGTTCCTGCAACTGCGCGATGCTGGGGAGCCGGGTTTGACGCATGCATTCCTGATGCGAGGGCACGGCCTTTACACATGGGGAAGCGATCTCGATGAAGCCCGACGCCACGTCGAAGTACTCGAGTTTCTTTTCGAAGTCGCGGGTAGAAAAACCCACATCGCAAACGCTTATTAGTCACTCAAGCCAAAACACAAGCAAAAACACAATTCGCAAACACGGGAGCCGCCTTTATGGCCACCATCACTATTCAGGATGAGAACCGCAAGATTGAAGATGTCGAAGGTATTCGCGACTTTTTGAAGCCATTTGGAATCTGGTACGAGAACTGGGACGTTGCCGGGCGGATCAGCGCCGACGCGACGGACGAAGATATCCTTACGGCTTATCAGCCGGAGATCGACCGGCTGAAGAAAGAAGGCGGTTTTGTGACTGCCGACGTAATCAACGTCTGCGCGGACACACCCAACCTCGACGCGATGCTCAACAAGTTCAACAAGGAGCATACGCACAGCGAAGACGAAGTCCGCTTTACTGTCGAAGGCCGGGGCATCTTCCACATTCATCCCGAGGGTGGCCCGGTATTCGCCGTTCAAGTCGAGAGTGGCGACTTGATCAACGTTCCCGCCGGGACACATCACTGGTTCGACCTCTGCGACGATCGTAAGATTCGATGCATTCGACTGTTCGAAGACATGTCAGGCTGGACTCCCGAGTACACCGACAGTGGCGTTGACGCGAACTACACGGCCGTGTGCTGGGGACCGAATTACCTGCCGCCGGGTGCCGAGGGTCAATCGGATTCGGATTCTGATCCAGTCGTAAAGCTGTAACGCTGTGGATCGCCTGGGGCTGATCCAGCGATGCAATCGAACAAGATCATGAACCCGACGCGAAATGTGGCGTAGTAACGTCACCTCTCCACCAGCGATCGGCATGAACGACTACCACAAACGCCTTGGCCAACTGGCACGTTTACGCATTGTTCCATTCATTGGAGCAATGATTGTTGTCTGGTCGTTCGTTTCATGCCAACGCGCCATAGAACCGCTCATCAATGAAAAAGACGCGAGCTGGCCAGAAGCCATAGCAAAAGGCTTTTCTGTCAGGCACTACGGATGGCCATTCATCAGCCGCGTGCGTTCCCCCGAACGATCCTGGCATTCTCATTCCGCAGGCCTGGCGATCAATACTTCCTTGCTCCTGCTCGCCTCAGGCGGGACCTTTCTGTTCCTCCAAAGGATTCGTCATCGCAACTCTTTCGCGATAACGATGCGGCATATGTTCGCCATTCTCACGGTCATACCCTTGATGGTCATTTCGGCCTTTCCATCAACATCTTTCGAAAATTTCCTGAGCGAGCGAGGCCTGGTGCGCACTCAGACGTTTGCAGGCGAAGAGGCATATAATTTCTTTCTGGGCTATTCTGTTTTCCTGCTACTGCTCGTACACTCGACCTCCACGCTAATTTTCAAAGCCCTCGCCCATTCAAGTCAAAACGGCACCACAGAATTCACTGATTCCCCTGCAGGACCGGCGGAGCGATCCGCAACCAGGCCATGAATACCAACGCACGCACAATCCTGCTCGACATCGAAGGCACGACTTCTTCAATCAGCTTCGTCCACGATGTCATGTTTCCATTCGTCCGACGAGAAGTTGCCGCGTTTCTCTCTGACAACTGGGACAATGCGGCTGTCGCGGAAGCCTGCAATCAGATTGCCATCGACGCCGGGCACGAATCGCTTGATGGCTGGGCCGGCGATCAAGCGACTGATAAAGCCCAACAGGAACTGATTCGCAACGAAGTCACCAGGCTAATGGACGGCGACGTCAAAGCCACCGGGCTCAAGGCGCTGCAAGGGCTGATCTGGAAATCAGGTTTTCACAGTCGCGAAATGGTGGCGCATGTATATGACGACGTGGTCCCCGCCATCAATGAGTGGAAATCCGCCGGAATTGATCTTCGCATCTATTCCTCCGGCAGCGTGGGCGCCCAGAAGCTCTTCTTCGGGCATACCGA
The DNA here is from genome assembly GCA_938040995.1 of uncultured Pirellulaceae bacterium. Taxonomy (GTDB): domain Bacteria; phylum Planctomycetota; class Planctomycetia; order Pirellulales; family Pirellulaceae; genus CALHZT01. The sequence goes on from CALHZT010000110.1 coordinate 8,477, forward strand.
ACATGGCGACTTGCTCGACAATTTTTCGGCGCACTACGACACCACAATCGGTTCAAAGCGGGAGTCTTCCAGCTACGTAAGAATCGCATCAGACATTGGCCAGCCCGCCAATACAATTCTCTTTGCGAGCGACGTGCTCGCGGAACTCGAGGCGGCGAAATCAGCCGGCATGCAAACGGTCCTGAGCATCCGCCTGGGCAATGCCCCCGTTGAAGGCTCGCACGACCATCCGTCGATCACCAGCTTTGGCGACATAAACCTGACAATCTGATCCGGTTGGACGATTCAGATCAGCGCCACGTTCTTTCGGCGCAACCGTCATATTCCGTATCGGCTTGTTGAACGCGCGAATTCAATGCCCCTCCTGCAGAACGAGGCATGCAGCATTTATCTCGTGACATAGGGTTTACCGGCCACTTCGCTGGCTATTCACAAATCGACATTGAACCAAATCAAACGGAATCCTGTGATGATGAAAACAAGAATTGCGATCGTTCTCGCACTGGTATGCGCATTCAGTCAGACCCAAGCTTCGCACATGGCGGAACTGGCAAAATGCACTCCAGACAATGCTTCGCTGTTCGTTGTTATTCGGCCGCAGCAATTTCTGAACTCAACCACGGGTCGGCAAATGTCCGATGCCGCAGCCTCGAAAGACGTTGACCTTTCTTCCGTTGAGTTTGTCGCCGCGGCGGTTTCACTTGACACGCTTGGCAAGAACATCACCACCGCCAAAATGTCAGGACAGGACAAAAAGGAAGTCCTGAAGAATGCAACGATTCCTCGCATGGCAACTTTGGTAAGCTTCACCAATTCGAATGCTGTGGACCGCTTGCAAAACATGTCACTGAAAGACGGTGACACTTCATTTCTTCGGCACGGCTGGAATGGGCGAGATGTACTCATCTCGAAGACGCACGGCCTGAAAGCAATCCGACTGGACGAGCGCACCATCCTGGTTGTGGACAAGCACTGCACGGCCCCCAACGCCAATCCACGAAAACACAAGAACATGTGGACCGCCCTGTCGACCGAACGGTCGGCAGATTTTGCAATTGCAATCAACGTCGAACAAGCCGCGATGGAAAATTCGGTTCCTACGGATCAGCTTCAAGGTCTGAAGCTCGTCACAATGAGCGTCGGAGTTTCAGCCGGCGACCTGCTCAAGTCGAACCTGAGCTTTTCAACCGCCAAAGCTGCTGCCGAATTGCCCAATACCATTATGGGCTTCCGACAGCTCGCCCTGATGCAACTTGGCTCGATGTCTCAGCAGGGCGCGCCCGAGCAACGCCAACTCATGAACGCACTCACGGGTCTCGTAAAATCCCTGCAGGTGCAGGCTGCCGGCACAGACGTTTCGATCCGGTTGCCACGGCCGGCAAACTTTGAAGAACTCATGAGCGATTTGGCAAACTCAGCGATGCAGTTGCAGGAGTCGCGCTAAGCGACTGAAAAAGCAAAGCTGATTTTGTAGTGGACTAGGCAACGAGTCCCATGTGCCAAGCGGGGTCAAGCCAGGTCCAAAGGGACTCGTTGCCTCGTCCACTACCGCGCCTCGTCGATTGCGCCTCGTCGATTGCGCCTCGCCGACCGCGCTCTCGAGCTGACAGCGCACGATTATTCAGTCAGTGCTATCAACGCTACTCATTGAATTCCGTTATCCAGTTATTGACTCCGTGAGGGCGACTTCTACCATTCACAGACATTCATCTGATCTGCTGAACGGAGTCGCCTTGTGTCGTACGTGGTCAACTTTGCCAGCTCCGTAATTCTCTGCGGAGCTTTTCTGGCTGTTCCATTGCCTGCCATGGCGCGGGTCGTTCAGTTCGATGCGAGTCCAACGGTTGCCTGCGCGCCGGAGCTCAACAAGGCCTTTGAAAGCACACACTCCGATGAACGGCTGGTCACGGCAACCATCACCATCTCAGCAGTTCTCGATGCTGGCCGCACCGGTACGATTGGCGAACTGAGATACGACATCTACGCGCCAGAGAACCGGATCGCCATCTTCGACTATTCGCCGAAGACGACACTTTCGACGGACGTCGTCGGAAACATCAAGGTGCAAAAGGCCGACTCGGATGGCCGGCGAGCCCAAATCTCGATCGATGGAACGGTTTCGCAATTCCTCCGTGCGGACGCGAGCGGCGGCGCGGACTCGTCACAATCGACTTCGAAAAGTTACGAAGTCAGACCGCCCCTGGAAACGGTTGCTGCGGCTGGCACGATCCACCGGGGACATGGCGTCTATTTCAAACTTCGGCCTTCTGATCAACTTTCGCTCGAAGGGTCACGCCAGTTCCAGTTGGTGTTTCGCGTTCCGCAAGACTGGCGAGGCGATTACCTGCGAGCGTCTTGCCGTTCGACCAGCCAACGGGGGCAACCCCTTGGTCAGTCATCATTCCTGATTCCGATCTACGACCAGAATGATCCCGTTGCAAAAGCCATGGCAAAGCGGCTTGGCAAACAGGAGCAAAAACTGTTGGCGGTGGCATCAGCCAGTCGCGAAGAAGTAAGGCGAATCCGATACCCGACCGTGGCCCACGAACTCTCTCTCGCCAAATCCCGGCTTCCTGCCGACTGGCTGACGCAAATCCTGTTCGCGAAAGCCGGAGCTTCGAGACTTCCTTTCGAGCGACTACTGCCGCAACCTCTGGAAAACGCCGCAGCCAACTACCGTCGCGCGATGCACGCACTGACCAACTTGCCACCTGATGCGAATCGCATGATGGCATCAGAGTAGGCGATCAGCAGGTTCTACAGCTTTGCCAAAACGGCATCAGCAATCTCAACCGTTGAGCCTTCGACCTTCGAACACGACTCACAAGCCGCACGAACGCGCGTCGCCGCGTCCGACTCACCAAGAAAGTCAAGCATCAGGGCACCGGAAAGAATCGCAGCGATCGGGTTCGCCTTGTTTTGACCGGCAATGTCCGGAGCCGAACCGTGAACGGGCTCAAACATCGATGGCCCGGTTCGCGCCGGATTCAGATTCGCTGAACATGCCAAACCGATACCACCCGAAACGGCGCCACCAAGGTCGGTCAAAATGTCGCCGAAGAGATTATCCGTCACGATGACGTCGTAGCGCTGCGGATCCTGCACGAAATAGATGCAGGCAGCATCGACATGGTTATACGCAGTTTCGACAGCCGAAAAATCTTTCGCCACGTCGTCGAAAGTGCGCTGCCAGAGATCGCCTGAGAACGTAAGCACATTCGTTTTGTGAACGAGAGTCAGATGGTTCCGGCGCTGACTGGCCAGCTCAAACGCATGGCGAATACATCGCTCGGCTCCCATTCGAGTATTGACGGAACCCTGAGTCGCAATCTCGTGCGGCGTTCCCTTGCGAAGAAAGCCGCCTTCGCCAGCATAGGTCCCCTCGGTATTCTCCCGAATGACAACAAAGTCGTGCGAGTCGCATTTGAATGGTCGCTGATTGATATACAAATCCAACTGGAACCGCATCTTCAACAACAACCCGCGTTCAATCACACCTGGCGGAACGCCCGGCGCCCCGACCGCGCCGAGATAAATGGCATCGAGCGAACGCCACTCGTCGAGTGTTTCGTCAGGAAGCACGATCCCGTCATTCAGATAACGTGCTCCACCGAGATCGTATTCGACGGTGTCGAGTTTGACACCGGCTGCCTTGATGACTCGCAATCCCTGCGAAATAACTTCAGGCCCGATCCCGTCTCCACCAACAATACCGACTTTGTGACTCATAGGGGACCAGTTTCCGCAACGCATGCAAAGTGGATGCTGACCACAATTCATGCGCGCAAATAATGAACGGAAAAGGGCGAGCCACGATGAGCCCGCCCAGGCAACATTGAACTTCAACGAGCGTGAAGTTTAATTCTTGCTGAAGTTGCACTCAACCGGCTTTTCCCTCGCCATCGGGTTCTTCAGAAACTCCCGATAGCATTCTGGGCAAAAATCGTAACGCAACTGCTTGTAGACATCTTCGTCAACAAGATCGTTCTCAAGGTCTTCGGCGAGCTCAAGAATCTCATGAATCTCCATGAGGTGATCCCGGTCGGCATCAGATTCGTCGGCAACACCGGCATCCAGTGCAGCTTTCACTTCCATTCGAACGATGTATCGAAACTCGTCGCGAGAATCAATGGATCGCTGACATCGGTCGCAAGAATAGTGAATCACGACAACCCCCACATTGAAACGCTCGTACGTCATCTGCGAATTGGACAGCGAACTGGACAGCGAACTGTCTTGCCAGCCCCAAGCCATGACTGAAACTTCATAGTAATAAGTGGCTTATGGCATTAGCAAGCCGAGCGAAAGCAAATTTTGCGAATTACGGCTGATCCATTCATACCACTGAAAAACAAACTTGAATCAAAGTCTGTTCGATTTCTTTCTCACTGATTACAATGGACTATCACGGAGTGAGCGAGCCGGATTGTTGTCGGTTGTCGTTGGTTGACTCGGCACGTTGCGGTTCTTGAACCAGTTGCAAAACTGAGAAGCAAGGAGTGACGTCTTCAGCGTACTTTCCAACCTCATCAACGTGGATGATTTTCTGCTCTGCAGGAGGTCATCATGATTCGCTCAGATACATCGCGTTACGAAGAACGATGTCAGGCTCTGTCATCCAGCGTTCTCGTTCTGAATCGGGCTTACATGGCCGTGCATGTTGTCAACGTGCGGCGTGCCTTTACTCTCATCTATCGCGAAATGGCTGAGGTTATCGACCTCGAAGACGGACACTACGCCAATTACGATTTTGAATCGTGGCTGCTGGTGAGTGACCTCCGCGCCGGTGAGCTTACGCAACTCGACAGGGAAGACTGGGTACGCTCTGTCAATTTTCAGATTCAGGTGCCGCGCGTCATTCGACTTTTTCAGTTCGACCGGGTTCCCAAGCATACATTGCGGTTCAACCGTCGAAATCTGTTTGCACGCGATGGCCATCGTTGCCAGTATTGCGGTGCCGCAAAACCACTCAGCCAACTGAGTCTCGATCATGTGATGCCACGCAGTCGCGGAGGCGGCACGACCTGGGAGAATACCGTTTGCAGCTGCGTTCCCTGCAACACAAGAAAAGGCAGTCGCACGCCTCGCGAAGCACAAATGAAATTGCTGGCCGAACCCAAAAAGCCGCGTTTCAATCCACTCCTTGCGCGGAAGCTGGACAATCCCAAGTACGAAGTCTGGCGAACGTTCCTGAAAGCGTCCGGCTACTCCGTAGATAAAGCTTCCTAGTCCGGAACGATTTGAAAGCACGCGGCGGCGCGGGTGAGCGAGGCTCCGTCCGAGCCGCTGAAGCAGGCAACGCGAGAAACGGGCTCTTGGTTCCGACAGAGCTTCGCGTCTGACCGCCGAATTGCTTCGCCCAAAAACACTTTTCCTTCTTTCCTTCGTTCCTAATTCAACAATCCGTTTTGGAATAAGGAAGGCAGGAAACAGGAAGCAAGCCTGTCAGAAAGTAAGCACGCAGCGGCGCGGGAGGGCGAGGCTCCGTCCGAGCCGCGAACCACCAACCCGGTTGTTTTGCCAATCACGATCAAGGGCCTTGCCGCTTAAAGTAGCGCTCCCAATCGCTCGATCGTTCATCTATCAACGCGAGAGACACCACTGCGGCTCGGACGGAGCCTCGCCCTCCCGTCGCGCCGCCGAACATTGCAAAGCACCAAAAAGAATCTGTCACACAAGACCACCGAAGCCCCAACAAAAAACCTGCATGACCGAAATGGCCAGCAGGCTTTTATGTTTCGAATTTTCGCAATCGCAGCATTGCAGGCTGTCACGATTCGTGTTCAACCAGCAGCGATCAATGTCAGCTGTTAACTGTCGGCGAGTGGCTCTTTCTTCTCGGTCAGCACAGGCAAGCCGGAAGCTGCCATTTCCGCATTGAGCGCGGTGAATGCTTCCTGTCCTTCAGGAACATTGTCCTCGTGGAAGATGGCTTCGACAGGGCATTCCGGAACGCATGCTTCGCAGTCAATGCATTCTTCCGGGTGGATGTAGAGCATCTGCTCGCCTTCGTAGAAACACTCCACCGGGCAAACCACCACGCAATCGGTATACTTGCAAGCAAAACAAGCCTGCGCTACTACGTGTGTCATCTCATCATCTCCCTATCGCTTACGCACCTTCTCGGTGCTGGTCGTATTTCGCTACTAAGTTATCGACCACTTTGAACAATTCGCAACAATCGAAATCCCGCAGCATTCAATGAATGCCAGCAAAAAAATGGGGTCGTGTCCCCAACAGCAGGCGATTTTCTTGCGAAATCACTCGCATGCCAAGAATCTTCCATTCCAGCCGCTATTACCCATCATCAACGGGTTTACTCGGGAATAGTAGTGACGCTTTAAATTAGTGTCAAGTAACTACGTTCCCGGGATTAACACGTTCGCCTTGCTCCTGATTTGCACCCTATCTACAATCGATACGACAGGGGGCTGGGAAGTCGAAAACACCGCAGCAACGCTCTTTAAATCAACGATCGTTGTGTTAATTCGGTGTCGACTTCGATTTTTGGCATCCAACAGTCGCGGTAAGTCGCCTGTCCGGAAGCTCGGCAACATTACCATCCATCCACCTATCAGGTCGCGCTGTGGCTCTTTCCAACGTCGATCGAGAACTCATCGAACGCTGCCTTAACAAGCAGCCGCAAAGCTGGGATGCATTCGTATTCCGCTTTCTTGGGCTCGTCGTTCATGTCGTGAATCATACGGCTCAGTCCCGTTCGGTTCCGTTGACGAACGAAGACCGCGAAGACCTCTGCTCCGAAGTCTTTCTGTCAATCCTGAAAGACGACCTCGCGGTTCTCCGTAGCTTCCGTGGTGAAAGCAGCTTGGCAACTTACCTTACAGTCATCGCTCGCCGCGTCGTTGTTCGCCGGCTGGTAAAGCGACCAAGTTCGACTCCTTTAAGAGGCGACGAGCTGGATCGTGGTGATGGCGAGAACTTCGAGAAGCGAATCAACGACCGCGAAGAAGTCCAGCGGTTGCTATCGGGCCTTGGAGACCAGGAAGCCGAAGTCGTGCGGCTGTATCATCTTGACGGCCACAGCTACCAGGAAATAAGCACGCGAGTCGGCATTCCGGTCAACTCAATCGGCCCGACGCTCAGTCGCGCGAGAGCCAAGCTCCGCCAGGGTATCAACTAGTAACGACCGATAGAGCCGGTCGTATGAGGCAGGCTCTCATTCCATAGTTGCACGGCTGTCCCCAGCCGTCATTTCATAGTTGTACGCATCGATCAACGACCTCTGTTCTTCTCGCAATAAAGCGAAGGAACGATAAACTGATGCACGACGGTTATCCGGGGAATGGTGGGGACGGCTGGGGACAGCCGTGCAACTATCGATGTGCACTAGTTGGCTGGAAGATTAATGCCGTCTTTACGATTGCCCATGTTGCTGTGAGCTACTGGATCGACGGAGTAAGACACCAGGTGAACGGAACCATCACACATCGAGATATGACAACCACCAGGATGTGCACTGCCAAAAATCTCATCCAACGAGAGCCCGGGTTGATCTCTTCTCGGCTCTTGAGTGATTGGCTGGTTCGGACGAAACCGGTAGTAAGTTGATCGGTACATGTCGTCCTGGAAGCCCGAGTACATGGACCAGTCGTTGGAATGCGCCTGACCGTCGTGGTAATGAGCCGGATCAAGGTACCGTTCGCCGATCGCATAGGTATGAGACGTTCCGTCCTTGATATTTCTCAACTTGATCTGGGTGCCACAGAATACGATCCCGTTAAAGTCGTCGATACGCGGCGGCCAATCCGGATGAGGTGTTTCATCATAGGTTGCCGGAGCACGACACAACTGGGGATGGCTGTCAAATCCAGTCACGTTACCAACGTTCATTGCATAGTCAGCGCGAGCCTGCTCTGGTGAGCGAGCCGAGTTTCGAGGCGGGCGATCTTGCTCATTCGGATAGACGATCGCAGGTCTTCGCGACGGACAGTTCAATATTGAAATCGGAGTCGACTCGCGCTGGATGTATCCTTCATCGCGAGCAGTTCCAGTTGCGCCTTTGCCAAGATCATAGAGTGACTGTTCTTCCATGAATGGCAAGATGTTAAAAATCCATCCACCTGGCTGTGCCGATTTGAACCCACGATCCGGATCGCCAACCATACTGCCGCGCCAGCCACCGGTTGGTAGAACTCCCAATGAATTCTCATGAGTCAACATTGCCAGCGTGAGTTGCTTGACATGATTCAAACACTGCACCCGCCTGGCGGCTTCCCGCGCCTGTTGTACCGCAGGCAACAACAGCGCAACCAGAATGCCAATAATGGCGATTACAACAAGCAATTCGACCAGTGTAAATCCAGTCGATACAGAGTCTGTACGAGAAGATGTGCGACGCAATGGATCGTTCCTGTGAATGAAGGCAAGCGGGATCTACCCGAAGCCAATTTTGTGCAATTCGACATTCCCAAAGTAGCCAGGAATCCGGATATTCACAACAATGAACACCAATGATCAACCACTTAACCACAGGATAAACTGCAGAATAGTGATATGACTGACCATCAACCCCACCTCGGAAAGCCGAACTCGCAGTTTGCTGTCATGATGATTGCGATCTTCGCAACAACGACCATGCTGCTGTCCGCATGTAACTCACGGCCACCGACGATTCGCCCCATCAACATCGACGCTGGTGATACCGCGAAACTTGCCATCGAGAAATACGATGCAGATTCCGATGGTGAGCTATCTGCGGACGAACTGCAAAACTGCGCAGCAATTCAAAAGTCCTTGACGAAGATCGATACCGATGGAAATGGAAACGTCTCGCAATCCGAAATGGAACAACGACTGTTGCAATGGCAAACACAAAAGATGGGAATAAGATCACTCAAAGTCGCCGTGACCATGAACGGTCAACCGTTGACGGACGCGGACGTTGAATTTCAACCGGAAGCATTCATGGGCGATATTGCCAAGCCAGCTTTTGGATTTACCGATGAGTATGGAGTCGCCAACATGTCGCACAATGCCGAAGACATGCCCAAAGGCGCGGAAGGAGTTCGCGGCGTGACCAACGGATTCTTCCGCATCAAAATCACGCATCCAGACAAAGCGATACCAGCCAAATACAACGAAGAAACCGTCCTTGGCAAAGAAGTCGCCATGGACACCATCAATTCTGTGATGACCATCGATCTGTAAGCTCAAGCATCAGGTGAACATCATTGACGAGGCGCACGACGGCTGGGACAGCTGCGCAACTATCGATCACCGCGTGCGAGCCATAAAATCTGATCCCGATTGCCAACCCGCGACGCGCGTGCCTCCCGGGCCAATGGCCTGACCTGCGACTTGGGTGGCTTCGCCGGGAGTTGGGAGCGGCGCGAATGCCAATGGGACCATTTGGGCGCCCGGAAGCTGCGGAGTCGCAAATAATTGCGAAGCATCGCCAAACGGGCTGTTGATCGTGTAATTGTCCACGGTCAAAGAGAACGCCATCTGCGCCGGCGGTAACTGAATATCAATGCGTCGCGGCAACGTCACGTTAAATGCCGAGTCGTAAGTATGGCTCGATTGAATGGCAGAGGCGAGCAGTTGACCGGCGGCATCGTAGACGTGCTGTTCGAGCAGCACTCCACTTCGCTCATCCACCACGAACACTTTGGTCAACGCGCCGTTGGGTGAGTCAACCATCGCGCGGACTTCCAGGCGACCAGCGCCTCGCATGTACGGCCCGTCGATTTTGCTGGTGGGGTCAATTTGTAGAAGCCCCAGCGTTTCAATCAGCCACGCAGGCGGAATGGGAAGAATCTGATTGGCAGCACTATGACTAAAGTCCGCATGTCTCGCGAAGTAGATACCGTTTGGCGAGTTTCGCTTTGCCCACAGCCAGAAGATCTCGTCATTACTGCCGATATCCAGTTCAGTACCGGTCAATCCCAGACCGGCTCGCAGGCGAAATCGCAAAGGTCGCTCGAGCGCCAGACTTGTCTTCAGAGCCGGCGCGCCCGGCACGTTCAACTTGGCACCATGAGCCTGTAGTTGTTGAACCTGATTCCCGTTCGCATTAATCGCGGCGATAATCTCCGCTGCCGACGGCGGCTGCGCAAATACGGCGGGTGAAATGTCGCCAGGAGGCGTCAGCCGTCGCGGACAGCTCGCGCCACTCACAGCGAAAAAGATCGCCAGCCCCACCAGAAGCTGCAGCGAGCGCGATTGAAACGGGCGTGTCCAACGAAAAAGATTATTCAAAACGACTTCCTTGCGTCTATTTGTCTCTCTACAAACCGGGCAGGCTCTGCGGATCAAATGGAAAACTGCATGGTATTCGTGAGCGGCACGGCGCTAGCCGCCGG
>CALHZT010000111.1 GCA_938040995.1 uncultured Pirellulaceae bacterium
GTTCGCGGCTCGGACGGAGCCTCGCCCTCCCGCCGACCGCGAACATATTTAACGATCAAACCTCGACCGTAGCCGGACTGGCAACAGTTCGGGCGCACCTTAAAAAACAACACGACACCAGAAACCCCGAAGTCTTGCGACATCGGCTACGAGAGACCGCCGCGAACAATTTGACAATCAAAACGAATCCACCAACGCCAAAGGAATGGCAATGTACCGATTCTTACTCTGCACCCGATACCTTCGCACGCGATTCATCGCCATCGCCTCAATCATCAGCGTGATGCTCGGCGTCGCCACGATGATCGTCGTGAACAGCGTCATGTCGGGATTCCAACACGAGACGTATAACCGGCTGCACGGAATTCTCTCCGATCTGGTTGTCGAAGCACGCGGGATGGAAGGCATTCCCAACCCCCAAGCCGTCATGGACGAAATCCGGGCCACACTTGGCGACGACGTCGAGGCGATGACAACCAACGTGCATGTGCCCGCCATGCTTCGCTTTAAAATTCGCGACCAGTGGTTCACGCGTCAGATCAATCTGATCGGAATCGATCGGGATTCGTACGCGGACGTGGGCGATTTCAGCAAGTATCTTTTGCACCCTGGAAACAGGAAGCAAGTCGACTTTGGACTTCGCCAAGGCGGATATGACAAACGCATCCCGAACGCTGGCTGGGCTGGCCGGCGATTTCGCGTGGCCACCGAACGGCGGCTCGAACAGCAACGAGCAAGATTTGCCGCCCTGGAGAATCCGCCGGGAGAAAGTCCGACAGAGGACGCCACTGACACTACAACCGAAACGGCAGAAACCGAAGCCACGAACGAAGCCGTCGTCATTGACGGCTCGGCCGATCCATTCCTTGCCATGCAATCCGAAGAAGAACACCAGATCTTCGACCCGATGCGAGAACAGCACGACGGCATTGTGCTCGGCTACGCACTCGCGAGCGAACGAGTCATGAATCCGGAAGGCGAAGTCGTCGACTATTTCCGCTGCAGGCCTGGCGACGATGTCCAGGTCGTATTCCCAGGCGTTGGCTCACCGCCAACCATTGGAAAATCACTATTCACCGTGGTTGACCTCTACGAAAGCAAAATGAGCGAATACGACGCGAGCTTCGCATTCGTACCGATCGAAAAACTTCAGCACGACCGTGGCATGGTCGATGCCGTGTCCGCGATTCAGATCCGTTTGGCCGATGGCGTCGATCTCGAAACGGCGAAGCTTCGTTTGCAAGAACGATTTCCCGCCATGACCTCACCGTTCTTCATTCAGAGCTGGAAGGACCTGCAAGGACCGCTCCTCGCCGCCGTCCAGATGGAAACCACACTGCTAAACATTTTGCTATTCCTGATCATCGCCGTTGCCGGATTCGGCATTCTCGCCACGTTCTACATGATCGTGGTTGAAAAGACCCGTGACATCGGGATCCTCAAGTCACTCGGCGCTTCCAGCCGCGGAGTCATGTCGATCTTTCTCGGGTATGGACTTTCGCTCGGCGTCGTTGGATCGGGTGTCGGAGTCATCATGGGATTGCTGTTCGTGGCAAACATTAATCGCATCGCGGAACTGATCGAAGTCATCACCGGCAAGGAAGTCTTCGATCCGACGGTTTATTACTTCCAGGAAATCCCAACCATCATCAACCCGGTGACAGTCCTGTGGATTATCGCCGGAGCCATGAGTATCGCCATCGGAGCCAGCGTATTGCCTGCGCTTCGAGCAGCTCGACTTCATCCCGTGGAGGCCCTTCGCTATGAGTAAAACGATCGAACGGCGCAAAGCACGAACCAGTTCAGATACAACCAAACCGGCCAGCATCGTCATGAATGACCAACCCCTGCCAACCGACGACTGGATCATGCGAACATCCGGGCTGAAGAAGAGCTACTACAAAAGCAAACTCGAAGTCCCCGTGCTTCGCGATGTGACTGTTGAGATTCCTCGCGGCAAGTTCACGGCAATCGTCGGTCAAAGCGGCAGCGGAAAGAGCACGCTGCTTCACACGCTCGGCACGCTCGACGCACCGGACGCAGGCGAGATCCACTACAACGAAAATCGCATTGACAACATTGCGGCTGGTCGACGGGAACAGCTTCGCAATCGTGATTTTGGCATGGTCTTCCAGTTTTATCATCTGCTACCCGAACTTACGACGCTCGAAAATGTCTTACTGCCAATGATGATTAACGCGAGTGCGTGGCGGTACTGGAGGGAAAGGCGGCAGAGAACGCGGCGAGCCAAAGAGCTGATCGAACTGGTTGGGTTGTCCCATCGACTGAAGCATCGGCCCAGCGAATTATCCGGCGGCGAAATGCAGCGAGTCGCCATTGCCCGGGCGCTAATTGCCGAACCGCAGCTTCTGCTGGCGGATGAACCGACGGGCAATCTCGACAGTAAAACGGGAGATCAAATCATGAGCATTCTTCGTTCCTTGAACGAGGATTCGCAGCTTACTATAGTCATGGTGACTCACGACATGTCCCTTGCCGAGACGGCGGATCGCACTTTGCGGCTGGTTGAAGGACGCATCCAGGGCAAACCGCAACAGCCTGCTCGCAAGTCAGCATAAGTGGCCCGCGCGCTGGAGTCGTTGGAGTACAGGCTTTTGCCTGCGACCGCGCACTTCACTCAGACATGCTGACAGTTCTCTGAATGACTGAAAAAGTTAAAATGAGAATTGAAAACTGAAAATTTGAAAAGCCGGCCTCGCATCAAGCTAGACTGCAGACGTTGACCGCGCATGTTGGAGTACAGGCTTTAGCCTGCGACCGCGCGTCGTAGCCGGACTGGCAACAGTTCGGGAGCGTTGCCAGTCACGCCCGAAGCCTTGCGACACCGGCTACCGGGAATCTCGGAAGAACAATCAGAGCTCAACCATGACCATGACTCGAAACTGGCGCTACACCACCGCAGACCTGCCAAAGCTCAGCCCGTTTGGGTCTGTTCAAACCGATCGAATATCGCTCAGCCAGTTTGACGGCAGCGCATGGTCGACTCCCCAATTAATCCCGGCGGCTGATTTCGCACTCCATCCCGGATCTCACTGCCTGCACTACGGAAGCTCGTGCTTCGAAGGACTCAAAGCCTACCGCTGGCAAGACGATTCGCTCGCAATCTTCCGCCCCGACCAGCACGCAAAACGCATGGTCACGAGTGGCGAACTATTGAGTATCACGCCGCCGGACGAATCACACTTCATCGAGATGTGCAAATCCGTCGTTCGCGACTCGGCCGATTCCATTCCACCAGCTCCCGGCGCACTTTACCTGCGTCCAGTCCTGCTGGGCGCGGACACCAACATCGGAGCCGCGAGTACGCCCAGCTCAAGATCCATTTTCTACGTGATGGCTTCACCAGTCGGTGATTACTTTGCCGGCGGCGAACGGGCGCTTCGATTGCTCGTCGAAGACAAACTGCCGCGAACAGCTCCGGGATTTGGCCAGGTAAAAACCGGCTCGAACTACGCAGCAGCATTGAGTATCACGCTCGCCGCGAAGAAAAAATGGAAAGCCGATCAGGTTCTCTTTTGTCCATCCAGCGACGTCCAGGAAACGGGAGCCGCCAATTTCCTGCTGATCGACGACAAGAAGATTATCACCAAGCCACTCGATGACAGCTTTCTCCACGGTGTGACTCGCAATTCGATTTTGACGATCGGCAAAGAACTTGGCTACGAAATTGAAGAACGCAATGTGACCACCGACGAGCTGCTAAAGTGGACGGAGCATGGCGAAGCCGCCTTGTCCGGAACGGCTGCGGTGCTGGCTCCAGTCGGATCTTTGATCTTCGAAGAGAAAGAGTACACACTCTGCAACAATGAGCCTGGCCCAAATGCCCGCCGCCTGCGACAGGCGCTCATTGACCTCCAACAGGGAGTCGCCGAGGACACGCGAGGCTGGATCACGCGTATATAGTCGATACCAAAACAGTTTCGCTCTCGGTCCTTTTCTTGCTGCTCACACCGCTGCTCGTTACCGCAAAAAATCCGCCACGATCCGCTACCAAACATCGTGGCTTGAGCTTGCTGCCTTGCCCCAAATCTGGCGAACCGACTGAACGAAAGCAGATTCTCGGCGACGGTTTGGGCACGATAATGCGCAATACCAAAACACTCATTCACAGAAACGAACAAGGTTTGGAGATTTTCTCCTTACATTCGTGACGTTTCCTTTGCCGCTCTCCCCTTGGTTAAAGAGGGAGAGACGCCGGCTTTCTCAATTCGAAAATGCCTGCCGTCCGATTGAGTGCGCGCAACGTTGCTGATTTGCCAAAGCTCCGTGTCGATCGCCTTCCTTCACGCGTAAACCATTGAATTCGTGATTCCACTGGCATCGAGGTTGCTAGCCGCCAACTGGCACACCTTATGCCACTAGTGGGTGTCCTGCGAGTGAATTGGTTTACGAAATGCCAGATATTTGGCTATGCTCGTCAGAACGTGGGCGAACCGACAGCTCCCAAGGTTCGTTGACGTCACACACTCAGCGTGTACCACCACGTTCTGACGAGTGCAGCCGAAACCGAGTTCAATCGTCAATAGGTGCTGATTATGAATATTCCCCGGAAGCGTTCGTCCAAGCTGTCTTTTCGTCGCGATTCCAGATCATCAAAAAAGTTCAGGCGTCCACAAGCCCGACTTGGCCTTGAGTCACTGGAAGCCCGGCAACTTCTCGCAGCCGACTGTTTCACACCCATCGACGATGCATTCCTTGCGAATCAGAGTGGCGAAGAGCAAGTCCTTGACGTGCTCTCCAACGACTTTGCAGGCCCCGATTACGCCGGTGCGGGCCTGATCACTGCCGTCGGCAACGGAAGCGAAGGCGGGCGACTTTCGCTCGCCGAAGACGGCCTTTCCATTGCTTACACGCCACCCGCCAATTTTGCGGGAACGGAAACTTTCAGCTACGTCGTGGACGGCGAATTTACTGGCACGGTGTCGATCGAAATTGCACCTGCGGTGATCGACGATGAATTTGAAATCAATCCAGTTCAACAGGAATACACTCTCAACGTTCTTGAGAACGATCCATTCTGGGAAAGCTACACCGGCGACGGCATCATCACGATGATCAGCCAATCGATTCAGGACGCCAACGTGGAGATCGCGTCCGACGGTCGCAGTCTCCTCTACACGCCGACAGATCGCACGTCTGGCAGAGACGTTATCACCTACCTGGTGGACGGAAAGTACGCAGCTCAGGTTGAAATCAATCTGACCCAGCCGCTTGAGCATGATGATTTTAACGTCCTCAAGCAACCGGGCGACGTCGTTGTCACGGTCCTGAATAACGATCCATTCTGGCAAGGCTATTCAGGCGAAAAACGCATTACGCATATCCTCGATGCGATGGAGGGCACCGAGGTTCGAATTAGCGATGATGGCAGCTTCGTTTATGTAACACTGACGGAAGACTCGCCTGATAGACAGTGGTTCCGATATGTAGTCGATGGAAAATACGAAGCATGGGCGAGCGTTACCAGCCACGAAATCGTTTCCGATGACCATGTCTCTGTCGACATGAATAGCAGCAACTTCGGCATCGATTCACTCACGAATGACGGCGTCCATCTGCGAGGTTCTGACTTAAGCTATACACCCGGCTCCATCACACGCGTCGATTCAGTCTCAGCAAATGGCGGTTCTGTCCGAATCTCCACCAACGCGGACTTCCTCTACTACACGGCACCGGAGGACTTCCTGGGAGAAGACACATTCACCTACACCGTTGACGGCGAATACACCGCGACGGTCACCGTAGATGTCGGCGAACCGGTTCGTCCTGACCACTTGTCTGTTTATCGAAACACAGCAGACAACCGGATGCGAGTGCTCGAAAACGACTTCCAGGGCAACGGCTACCAGGGCCCACGGCGCGTCACAGAAGTAAGTGAAACTACAAATGGTGGAAGCGTCGAGCTGCGTGAAGACGGCAGCGTCTACTATTCGCCGCCGACGGAAGAAACAATCTATAGCGACTCATTCACATACACGGTCGATGGCCGTTTCGAAGAGACTGTTACTGTCAGTGTTCGCCGACAAGTCGCGGATGACGACTTTGCGTTCCGCGAGGGGCAAAACGGGCAACTGCTATCCGTCATGAGAAACGACGGCGCAATGACTGACACCTACCTGGGCGATGGAACCATTACGTCGTTTACCCAACCGGACGGTGGCGGCACCGTGGAATTGGCCCCGAACGGCCAAAGTCTCATCTACAGCGGATTTCATGGTGAATCGTTCACCTACACCGTGGACAACGAATTCACAGCAACCGTGAGAATCCACTACCCGGAATGGATGGTTGCCGATCGCTTTGCGGTGGATCAAAACAGCTCGGGCGGCATCAACGTCCGAGCCAACGATCGCGAAGAAACCTACTTTAACGGCACGAAAATTCCCTACACGGGTGCTGGAACCGTCACGGCCGTTTCCGGGACCGAGGCCGGCGGAACGGTCACGTTTGATTCGTCCGGTGAAATTTTCTACACGGCTCCTGAAGATTTTCATGGCCAGGACACATTCACTTATACCGTGGATGGCACCCAGATCGGCGAGGTTACCGTCGATGTGATTCGTCGGGTTCGCGACGATCAATTCCGGATTGAACGGGGCAGCAGCAATAACCAGTTGCCGGTGATGCTTAACGACCTTCTCGGCGGAAATTACGATGGGCCCGGCGTGATCACCGAACTGCGCACCGGCAATATCGAAGCACAGGTAGAGATCGGTGATGGCGGCAAGTCGATTGTTTACACACCGAACGCTGAATTCCGCGGTGAGCATTCGTTGACTTACGTGGTAGACGATCAGTTTCTTGCTACGGTTGAAGTTTCCGTTTCGAATGACCGAGCCGATCAGATCGGCAAGTTTGAAACGCTCGAAGAATTCAGGGAATTTGTCATCAACCAGTCGCTGGAAGCCTACTATCCTGATGACTCTGAAATATTCGCTCGCGACCTCACGCTGACTGCGTCTTCCACCCACTTCTCAGATACCAATGTTCAAGTCGAGGGCGTTGACGAAGCCGACCTTGTAGAAAACGACGGCGAGTTTCTGTACTCAGTACTGGATGGCCAGCTTTCAATCACCCGTGCTTTTCCGGCGGATCAGCTCGAACTTCTTTCCCAGACACCATTCACCGGTAACGCCATCGGAGCGTACCTCAATGGCGACCGATTGACGGTGGTCTCACGGTCGCACACCTTCCTGACCAACATCGCCGGGTCGACTGTTCAATTTGACGGCGACAGCCGCTTTTTCTTCCCAACCAAAACTGAAGTGACGGTATTCGACATATCGGACCGAAGCAATCCGCAAGTCGTACAGTCAACAACGATCGATGGCAGCTACGTAGAGTCACGTCGAATTGACAACGAAGTCTTCGTCGTGACAAGTGCGGGCTCGCTCACCATCAGGCCACTCTTCAATTGCGATAACGGTTGCGAGGTGGAATCCCGGGAAGATTTCGTCAATCGAGTCGAAGCCGAGTTCGAGTCGCTGCTTGGCGATCTCTTGCCCGACTACGTCAGTCGCGGCCCAGATGGTGAAATCGCACGGCAAGGATTGCTCATCGCCCCCGAAGATATCTATCGCCCGCTTGACGCAGACGCCGAAAACCTGATCTCCGTGGTTGCGATCGACATGGCATCATCGCAACCGGGACTGAAAACCACCGAAGCCGTCATGACGACTGGTGCAAGCAAAGTTTACGGAACGCTTGATCATCTTTACATCTTTGACAGTCATTTCGATCACGAATCACTCGACGACAACAACACAACCAACATCCTCAAATTCGACTGGTCTTCGGATGCCACCGACAGTGATGACGGTATCGAGCTCGTCTCGTACGGCACGGTGTCTGGATGGTTGAACGACCAGTTCTCAGCCGATGAGCATGATGGATACTTACGAATTGCCACGACGGTTGACAACAACCTGACCGGGAATCACTCCGGCAACGAAGAGAACCTTCTGTACGTGCTGCGTGACGACCTTGGCGTCATGGAAATCGTTGGAAGCGTACAAAATCTTGCCTTGGGCGAAGGCATTGAAAGCGTTCGCTTCTACGGTGAGCGTGCTCTCATGACGACTTTCCGAAACGTCGACCCGCTGTACGGTGTCGATCTGTCCAATCCGGAATCGCCAGAGGTTGAGGGCTTCCTGACGTTGCCGGGATACAGCAGCTACCTGCAATTCATCGACGCGAATCACGTGCTGGCCATCGGTCAGGACTCGGCGGTAAACACGCGCGGCGCGACAGTTGTTTCGCTGTTCGAAGTCAGCGACTTGTCAAATCCGCAACTGGTCGATCAGGCTGATTTCCCACGATTCACCAACAGCCTCGCGGAAGCCGACCATCATGCGTTCGGCTGGTTCGCACATCACGGTGTTCTTGCCACGCCGGCGGCCCGGACTTTTACTGAATTTGTCGACGCAGACAACGATGGATTTGCAGAATCGAGAGAGTACCGCCGCGAAGACGACTTGTACGTCTGGAACATTGATCCAACACTTGGCAACGATGCGATTCAGTTGCGGGGAACCGTCACCCACGACCGCGCGATCGTACGAGGCGCATTCATCAACGACGATCTCTATGCAATCTCCAGCGGGAAAATTACCGCCGTCGACGTAAATGATATCAGTCGCGTGACGGGTGCGATTGAATGGGTTCCGACCACCGACGGTGATGTATCGCCGGGGCAATTCGACAGATTCAGCGAGCCAGTCGAAGCTGCCATCGCCGATTTGGCTTCCCGGTTAACCGTTGACGAAAGTCGGGTGATGTTGGTCGTCGCGGAACCAGATGCCAGTCAGGCGGGGAGTGCCCGCATCGTGCTGAGAAGCGGCGACACCAACTACCTGTACCATGCCGATGCGGCGGGAGTCGCCACATTGCGTCGATCGAATTTTGCGTTCGACACAAGCGATGCCGCGACAACGATTCATAACGAGTCGAATCCTGCCGACACCAACAACGACGGCGAAGTTACGCCGCTCGACGCGCTGCTGACAATCAACCGACTGGGCCAGACCAGCGGTTCGGCGGTACGACAGATCGAATCGATTGAGAACGGCGAGTTTGTCGACGTGAACAACAGCGGCAGGGTGACTCCGCTCGATGCGTTATTGGTAATCAATGCATTGCCCTCGAGTGATCCTGACCCAAGCTCACCTGTTTCTCGAACGGACACCCGCAATGCCGATGACATCGAAACCGGTCGAGCAACGAAGGTGATTTTGCCATCATCGTTCGCAACGGAAATCGACGACTCGCCAGAAGACGAAAAGAGCAACGCCGCCCTGATTGACCGCGTTTTTGCTTCAAATGAATAGCCGGCTCACCGGCGACGATCCACGCACTTTGGCAAGACGTCCATCCGGAGGCACTCCGCCGGTGCCGCTCGCGGAAATTAAGGGAACATTAATCCTAGTCGACACTAATTTTCTGAGTCGGAAAAGCAGCGATTCATCCAGCTTGCTATTACGGACGTGCGATGTCGTTTGCGAAGTTGAGGTTGCTTCCAGCGTTCGGCTCTCCCTCATTCACAAAATCACCTGCAGTTCCCGAGATATTTACTTGACTCCCAAGTGAACACGTTGCCAGCGGCACATGGCTCAAGTTCACTTCGATGCTGCAAGGTCAATAAGAATGGAATCTTTTGTCGAATTCCCAGTTTATCGTGTCCGCTTATTCCGATGTTTTTCGACCAGTATCGGTACGGAGTAATTCAACCTACTTTCATTTACCGACGAGCAAATTCCAAAATGAGAATGCAAAACTTGCAACATCGAAAATCTCGAAATACCCTACTTCGGATGGAGCAACTGGAAGAACGGCGACTACTGACTTCCGTGCATATTGATGACGTTGTTCTAGTTGAAAATCAGTCATTTCCAAAACTCGAATCATTCCATCACGCTTCGATTGGCCCGATTCCTGCCCGAGTTCCAATCCACTTGTCCCGCATATCTACCAACACTGTCACAGTCGAGTACGAAACGCGTGAATCAACAAGCGTTTTAGCAGCTGACAGTGGGGGTATTGATTTTTACGACACTAGTGGAACTATCGAGTTCCTGCCTGGCGAGAACCTGAAGTGGATTGACGTACAGATTCGCGGAGATGGAATTGAGGAGCGACTTCGCGAAGAATTTGAAATTGTACTTTCGTCACCTGCGGGAGCGACGTTGGGCGACGATATTGCAACGGTCACGATTTTCGACGACGACGGTAGTGGTGTAGGTACCAGCGGGACGTGGCAGGAATTCACCAGCAGTGGTATCGATGAGCTTGACGAGGTAGACACTCAAACAGGTAACAGTCCGCTCGATGTTGTCATTAAGCTTGGCGTTCCGTTGGAAGAAGGCGACCTGAATTGCAACTTCGACCCTACTGACCCGGATTTCGGGCCCGGCGGATTTAACGTAAACACATTCGATCCAGCTATTCATACTGGACGAGGGCAAGGTTGCATTCAAGGTTTGGACGACGGAATCGGTGAGAATCACGGTGCCTACCTCGAGATCGACAATCTCAACCGTGTCGTAGAATTAGATCTCCACGCAGAATTGTCTTCATGGGACACGTATCATAATGATATCAGTGTGCCCGCTAATGGATTTTGGGACTCATTTGGTGTGAGCGTCCTATCGGCGCCGGTCTATGACGACAATATCTACGAACCGATCACTCTACCAGGGCCGATATGCAATGCCCCTTGCACTGACATTCCAATCAACGCGGCGCTTCTCGATGGTACTGAAGTTAACGCTACAGGCGACTGGTATTTCCTCGAAGGCGCTGACTTTTACGCTGATGGAACGGTAGCCCAGCACGAAGATGGTAACGTCTGGTCAGAGACATTTAGCACAAGTATTTCTCTTGATTTCCAAGGGATGGATTATTTGAATGTGGCACTCGACACATTGTCTTCTGGAGCAGTCGCTGGAGCAGTCGATGGCCGATTCGCTTCTTACGGTGAAATCACTCTCACGGAATCCAATCCCGTTAACGAATGGTTGGTACCCCACGGATTCGAAACAGAAGCCTTCGGGCCCGGTTGGGCATTCTTTGTCCTGCAATGCACGGATGGATACGGCAATGTTTTAGCAAGTGCATGTGACAATCACGAATACCGCATCGTTGATGATCAGGAGGCAGATTTCCGCCCAGTCGAACCATCGAGCTTCTCGAATGGCACCACACTAATTCTTCATCAATTCGATACCAGTCAGCTAGCCGAAGGAGCTTCATTTTTGGATTTTGATATTGAAGTCCGAAATTCTGAGTGCGTACTGAATGGCGACCTTGTCGATTGCTCCAGTCCCAACGAAGTGATTAGCACCGCGACGTCGCGAGTTCATATCACAAATCCAAACCCTATGGCCGAAAATGGTCCCCACGTGACAAACGTCGCCGTATCGAGTTCCGTGGCGCCGACTCAGCCACTCTACGAGATTCCCATGGGCTTGGGCGAGCAGCTGCTCCCACTTCCAATGGCGTCGATCGATACAATTCACGTTAAATTTGATGAAGAAGTTTTGATCGTTGGCGATGAACTAGAAATCGTCGGATTGAATTCAGGCGAGAACTTCTCGCTGACGTTCGAAGGCTTTACGACTGACACGAATGTAGGAACATGGAAGTTGGACAGTGGGACCTTTGGTCCAGACAGAATCTGGATGCGGCTCAACGATTCCATCACCGATCTACAAGGAAATAATCTAGATGGCGAGTGGCTAAATCCAGTTTCGCCAGGTGATACCAGAGTAGTCTTGCCGTTTTCTGGGGACACAATCGAAGGTGGCGATTTCACCTATGCATTTGTGGTTCTACCCGCCGGCGCGGGCGGCTCAAATGGAACGCCCGACTGGGTTGTCGACTCGTCAGATTTCAACGTCTGGAATGCCAACAAATTTCAGCTGAATACAACCTGGCAGACTGGTGATTACAATGGTGACGGAAAGACTGATGGGACAGACTTTGGTATTTGGATTACACACCGTTTTACGTCGGTTCAACTGACAACGTTCACGGATCTGAATCACAATGGCACGACTGATGAAAACGATCTGATTCATCTAATGGACGCCATTTTTGGTCGAAGAGCTGCCGAAACGTTTGATGACATCAACGGCGATGGACTCGTCGACAGATACGACGCCCACCACTTATTCAACTTATTGTCGTTGGAGTTCGGAGATGTCATTATGGATGGCGAAGTCAACATTTATGACACAATGTTCTTTTCTGTCTTTGGTGCTGATCTTGACAATGACGGCGACATTGACGAAGACGACTTAAACACATTTTTTGACCTCTAGTGAGAGAATATCACAATGAACTGTTTGGTCACGACTTACACAAGACTGGCTCTCCTGATTTGCCTGAGCACGACAACAGTCTGCCTGGGCGAGGACATCGTCATCAATGGCAGCTTCGAAGAGGTTGGCTCGAATGGACTGACTGTGGGGTGGGGGGCAGATGCGGATGGCTTCACTGAGTTCGCTTTCGTTACCGACTGGGCGACTGATGGAAATCGTGCTGCAATGCTTGGCATCCAGAGCGGTGTTGGGTTTGGCAGAGCCCGCCTTACACAGCCGCAAAGGTTGTTTCCAAATGAAGACGTGCAACTTACTGTAAGCTTTGACGCTATTGTCGAACGAATCGGTTCGCCGCAAGCATTCGCAGCTATCCAAGTGTCCAATAACGACCGGCTTGCTGATCCCATTGCAACTAGTCAAATAATGCTTCCAGATACTGCGACTCTAATCCAAAGATTCACTCTTGAACCTGTTGTTGTGCCTGCGGTCGGTGAACACCCAAACGACGGATTCTTTTTCAATGTAGCCGTGGAAGTGAACAAACTGGATGTAAATTCAACTGCGACAATCTTCGTTGATAATTTCCGCATTGATCTGACGCCAGTTCCTGAACCGGCTGCCTGGATTCTGATGCTTGCGCCACTGATGATTTTGGCTGGGGCATTACGAAAAAGACATAGGTAGCCGACTGAGCAAGTCGATGAAGACAACCGCGAAAGACGCTAAATACGCGAAAAAGGGAAGATTCGTAGCGCAGCCTCTTCTGGTTTTTCGTGTCTTTCGTTTCTTTCGCGGTTGTCAAAAATACTGCCAGCACTTCTGCATTCTCCGCGACGAACTCAGCCAAGGCTCGTAGTCGTCCAGCAAATCGAAGAGCGGATGCGGGCTTCAACACAAGCCAGAGTGCCGCGGGCATCCCGTCTCTCGGCAGACATAGGTTAGTCGACTCAGCAAGTCGATGATGACGACCGCGAAAGACGCTAAATACGCGAAAAGGGAAGATTCGTAGCACAGCCTCTTCTGGTTTTTCGTGTCTTTCGTTTCTTTCGCGGTTGTCAAAAATACTGCCGGCGCTTCTGCGACGAACTCAGCCAAGGGCCCGAGCATTCTCCAGCCCGGCGACACAATGCTCCGGACTACTCGTCCGACCCGCCAATCTTTGCCACGCCAAGCGTGATCGCAAATCCAAGCGCAACAAGACCCAACGAACTGGCGACTTGTGACGGTATCGGTCGGAAATATTCTGTCGGCCAGTCCTCTGGATCGATCTCTTCCAAAGTCTCAGCGGTTACGATCTGGCCTTTCACCATACTTCCAACCTCCGGCTTGACGCCTTGTTGGAATGGCCACAACCCGACCGTCGAACCCAACAGCAAACCAAGAAGCGCACCAAGAGTTGGCTTGCGACACTTGTCCAGTAACCATTGAAGCGCGTTGCCCACCACGACGACACCAGCCACCACGCCGAGGCCGACTGGCAACATTACCGAAATCGCCGGCCCCATCGCCGCGGCGATATCCCTGGCCTTGAGGGCCTCCTTGAATTCATGAATGCCGGACAGGATCGGCACGTACTGCCCCAGCAGCAATAGCAGGTAACCGCCCGAGACACCAGGCAATATCATCGCACTCGCGCCGGCAAGGCCCGCAATGAAGAGCATCACAAAGTTGGTTCCGCCAGCACCGACAATCCCCTTCGCCTGAACGACGGCGAGCAGGACCATCACGCCAAACGCAACCACCGCTGATGTCCACAACCCTTTCGTGGCTGGCTTGGCCAACTTCCACACAACAGGTAATCCGCCAAGCGTCAGGCCAATGAAGAGGCTGTACATCGCCCAGCGCTGGTTGAGAACAAGATCCTTTAGTACGCCAGCCAGCAACAGGATTGAAATTCCGGCGGCGGCCACGACACATCCCAGCACCAACAGCGAACGGAACCGAAAACGAAATCGCGTCACGTCCGAGATGGCATTGATAAAGTTGGGATAAATCCCGGCTGCCAGCAACATTGTCCCACCACTGATGCCGGGCACGAGGTTGGCCAACCCCATGAGGATACCACCAAAGACACTGCGTGATGCTAACGATGCATTAGATGCTTCGCTGGCAGCCAATTCGGGTGAAATACCGCCGGCGGCGGATTCGTTTTCAGTCGGGTTTTCAGTCAGATTCGTATTCATGTTGACCAAGCATAGCATGCCCCTAAAATTCCGGCAGGATCATATGGTTGGCCGTGCGGCAGGTTATTGCTGCGTGGGCAAGAGCAGGGAGACTCGACGTCTTTATTCGCCAGCTACCATCGGGGTACGAAATCTGGGCTCCAGCCAAGATTAATCTCAGTCTGGATATCCTGCACCGCCGCGACGACGGTTTTCACGAGATCGAAACGCTGATCACCCCCGTCTCGATCTACGACACATTGCGATTCGTTCCCACCAGCAGCGGAATGGTGACTCTGTCGATCCAGTCGACATGGATGAATCCAAACGATCCGCCGATTCCTGTCGATGAAAAGAATCTGGTTGTGAAGGCAGCCCACCTGATTCGCGACTTTGCCATCGAACAGAATATCGCGCCGCCAGCGACCGGTTTCGGCGCCGACATGACACTTACGAAACGCATCCCTCACGCTGCCGGACTGGGAGGCGGATCGGCCGATGCCGCTGCGACGCTCGCCGTCGCCAATCGCGTCTGGAATCTGGATCTTCCGATCGACAAGTTGCGCGAACTCGCCGCCGCGATTGGAAGCGACGTGCCGGCGTTTCTGGCGCATTCGCCGATACTCTGCAAAGGGCGTGGCGAACAGATCTCGGTAGGGCCACCTCTATCGCGACTAAACATTGTGATCGTCAAGCCGCCGGTCGGTTTATCAACGCCGGAGGTTTACTCGCAATGCAATCCGGGAGGCGAACCTGTCGACTGGAACCTCGATTCCAACGTGGCTGTTGGCGATCGCAATTTCGTTGCGGAGAGGATGTCCAATGGTTTACAGAATCCAGCCGAAAAGAAAACAGAGTGGATAATCCGCCTTGGGCGAGTTTTCGGGGGCCTGGACGTGATAGCACATCAGATGAGCGGCAGTGGCTCGGCATATTTTGCGGTTTGCCGACACGCCACTCACGCGGTTCGAGTCGCGAACCGAATAAAGAGTTTGGGGTTAGGTGAAGTATTTTTGACCGTCAATACGCCCGGCTATTTACTCTCAGCGAGTGGGTGGTAATGCGGACGACTTGACGACGAGGCCACAATTTCGCGATGGGTCAAAGCCCAAACCTTCGCACGAAGGGAGTCCGATGTGAAAATCAGCGAAGTACGAGTCAAGCTGATGGACAACGCAGATGATCGGCTGCGTGCGTTCTGCTCTATCACGTTCGATGATGCCTTTGTCGTGCGAGACCTCAAGATTATCGATGGCACGAGCGGTCCGTTCGTCGCCATGCCCAGCCGCAAGCTCACCGCCCATTGCCCGCAATGCGGATGCAAGAATCACCTTCGGGCGCCTCACTGTAACCAGTGCGGTATTCGCCTGAAGGATGATCTGGCGATCAAGGATCAGGAAGGGCGAACGAAGCTGTACGCCGATATTGCCCACCCAATTAATTCGGAGTGCCGCGAGATGATCCAGAGAAGCGTAATCGAAGCTTACGAGAAAGAGCAGCAACTGGCGGCGCAGCCCGGATACGTCTCGCGATATGACGACTATTTTGAGAGCGAAACGACGGCCGAAGCGGTCGATCCACCAGCCGCAGTTCACGGCTCGACGTCGCCTAACGACAAAGGCAGCTCGAGAAAACTTCGCGTCGATTCGGCTGAGCAAGACCAACCCGTTCAGCCGCCTCATACCCCGCAGAAGCGAAAAGACATTGCGGGTACGAGCGAGGACGATTTTGGCGCCGGAATCTTCTAGTCGGTGTCCGGCCGACGTGTAGCGTATCGGGCGGCGTGAATCCCGGGCGAGAGAGACGAAATGACGCTACACCAAAGTTGAATGCGCTCCAGAGCGTTTTTCACAATCCCGTAGCGTGGGATTCCGATCGTTTCCGATCTCGTGTCATGAAAAGCCCACGGGCTCGGAGACGCCCGGAGGCCCATGCCACGACCTCTGACATGGAACAGAAAAAGCGAGTTGAGCCGTTGACTCAACTCGCTTTCGTATTGATTTTCGTATTGATATGACCAGAAGGTCTTATCGAGCTTTTAGCTTGCCCTTCTCGGCACTCTTCGGCAACTCGATCCCGTACTTCTTGATCTTTCGGGAAAGAAGCTTTCTGTCGACTCCCAACATTCGTGCCGCAGCACTCTTGTTGTAGAAGGCTTCCTTCAACGTCTTTTCAATATGCTGACACTCCATTTCAGCCAAAGTCGGCCAATGACCAACCGGACCCGCTGGAGCATCGAACGCTGGAGTTTCCATTTCATTGAATGTCAGCTCCGCGGTCGTCGGCAACATATCCCGGCCCTGGGGAGCCGCCATTCCCGGAGGAACGTAACCGCCAGGCATTGGCGAGTGACCAAAGTTTGGACTCGCCATAATTTCCGGGAACGCGTCGGGACCTATCTCGTCGCCATCCGTCATCACGACGGCTCGCTCGATAAAGTTCTCAAGCTCCCGGACATTGCCAGGCCAGCCATAAGTCGTCAGCAACAGGATCGCGTCGTCTGAAATTGACTTTAGTGGCAGCCCACATTCAATCGCCGTTTTCGCGAGGAAGTGGTTCACCAGAGGGCGAATGTCTTCGGTCCGCTCGGCCAGTCCAAGCGTCTCGAGAGACAATACGTTCAACCGGTAGAACAAGTCCAGCCGGAATCGTCCAGCCCGCACTTCTTCCGACAAATCGCGATTGGTTGCAGCAATCGTTCGCACATCTACGGAATGTCCCTGGTGGCCACCGACCGGTGTGACGACTTTCTCCTGCAACACGCGAAGTAGCTTCGCCTGGCAGTCGAGATCGAGTTCACCAATCTCATCGAGGAAAATCGTTCCGCCGTCAGCGGCGCGGAAACATCCCAGTGACTCGTACTGAGCACCTGTAAACGCACCTTTGGTGTGCCCAAACAGCTGGCTGCTAAACAGCTCTGCCGGGATTGCGGCACAATTCACTGGAATGAACGGACTTTCTGCCCGTTTCCCTTCGTTGTGAATCGCCCTTGCCACAAGCTCTTTTCCGGTACCACTCGGTCCCGAAATCAGAACTCCGTAGTTGTAGTCAGCGACTTGGTGAATTCGCGTCCGAATCTTGTCCATCCAGGACGATTCGCCAACGAAGAAGTTCACCTTCTCTTTTTGATTTTGCATGAGGCAACTCGTTTAAAAAGTCAGTCCTTCCGGCGCACGTCTTACGTGCATCGGTGTCAAAAATCTCCCAGCACCAGACTGCGAGCGCAGTGCCAGCGCGACCTTTCAATCGTCTCGCTTCCTGCGAGGACCACCCATTCATTGGGATCGAGTTCGTCGCGCGGAATCACACCGGCATCACGGCGTTCGTGACGGGTGGCTCCGCATTTCAGCCGCAGATGACTGTCACGAAATTCGTGCAGGCATGCGACCGCTGCGCTGAGGTCCGTACAAACAGAGCCCTGCGCAGAATTTCAAATTTTTCAACCCGCCTGGCGGGTTGCCTTCCCCAGACTCAGTCACAGTAACCTGCGACCGAATCCAATCTCATCACAGCCAGAGTCGTGATCTCGTTGCAGAATGTCGCGTCCGGTGTCGGGATGATCGACGACGGTGTTGCACATTCAATAACACTGCCCCTCTACCCCGACAGCGTCCATGACGCGGTCGATTCGAACGGCCGACTCGTTTCGTTGCCCGGTTACGTGAGGGGGTCTCCCTCGTTGACCAGACCGATCCAACTGAATACATCCTCTGCCTTTCAGCCGCCGATACCGCTACCTGCTGGTAGCACGGCGTGCACTATCACACACAGCAATTCCATCGAGTCTGGCAAGTCAACGCACTGCGCCCGTCCAGACTCCCGCAAAAACGCACGTCAAACTACAGACGGACTTTCTTGCGTCGGCGACGATGGATGCCGTTAAATTCCTTCGGTCGTTTCCGAAGATCTTTGTTCGGCCGTCGTGCCATCCGAAACTTTTCCTGTGCTCGTTCCTTCTCAGGGACGTCGATATCCAGATCGAATTCCTGATCTTCAAAAAATGCAGCGTTCATAGCCCACCCTTTCGTTAAACATGTTGCGCATTGGTTACGTCCAGTTCGCCATCACTACGTTCTCACTTGTCGCGCAGAAGCCCCGTTCCGCGAAAGAAAATCACACTACCAGCGGATCTTCTTCTTGCGACGCTTATGAATTCCGTTGAACTGCTGAGGACTCTTCGATCGCTTCTTTGCGTAGGAGCGTCGGCCAGCCGATGGCTTGGTAGTAGCTTTCGAAGTGCTACGGCCGTTGTCAGTGTCCATGTCAAAGTCGTCTCGTAGGTAATCGCGAGCGTTCATAATTTCACCCTCTGTTAAAAAAAGCCTCTGTTGTATTGGTATCCGTCGAGCGATCGGTGGCAGTTACCACTTGATCTGTTTGCGTCGACGACGATGTATGCCGTTAAATTGCGTCGGTCCCTTGCGATTCTTCTGAAATCGCTTGTTGCCCGATGCACTTTTCTTCTTTGGTTTCTCGAACGATGTTTCGGAGGAAAATTCGTTGAGCAAGTCTTCGTAATGTGTCGTAGGAATATTCATCTTTGTGTCCTTTCTCCAGCGCGTTGCTGTCCCATGCTTTGCCTGATGAAACTCAGTTGGATGCAGACAATTCGCTGCGTCCAATCAGAACTCTCAACAAGCGACCTACCAGGAAATGTTCTTTCGTCGTCGACGATGGATGCCGTTAAAGAGCTTTGGCCCGTTGGCATTTCGTTTTGAAAAAGTTCGGCTATTCGACGATCGCTTTGGTTTCGGCGATGGTCGACCTGTTCGGAATTCAACCTTGTAGTCAAAGTCATTTCCGTCATGACCTGTGGTCGCTGCATTCATTGTTCTGATCTCCAAAAATCAATACTTCGAATTAAATCTGGCTTACGCCAACTGTGTTTTGTCTCAGCAGGAAACCTGCTCGTTTTTGATGCCATTCAGTTTTTCTGCGACTGGCACTGCCTGCTCGCAGAGCGAAGCAACATCACATCCCCTGGTTACACCAGGCAGATAGAGCCAGCTGCCAAGCTGACGGGCCCAAATCTCTTCGAGACCGTTTCCTTCATTCCCACATAGCATCAAAAGTGTTTTGCCGGATTGACTGACTTCCTGAGCGAGCGCCTTTAGTTCTTCGGCGTCTTCAACCCCGTCCACGTCAATAATTGCCATCTGGAATCGTTGACGTTTCACTGCAGTCCACGCTTCTGTTTCGTCGCTACAAACAACGGTGCTCCATCCACCGTCGAATGCCGCCTGCTCCAGCATTTCCAGTCGCTCGACATTTTTCGAAACGACAATACACCGGAACGTGCTCAAAACTCTCCCGCCCGGAATTCTCCGGACCGGTGCTGCCGACGTCGCGACAGGCGAAGATGTACGTTCAATTACTGCGGTCATTGCAAACTCTCTTTTTGCAAACGGTCTTTGCTTTCCACCACTCGTCGCATTCACGACAAGCGTGGGGCAGGGTCAATGGGACGCACGTCCATCGGCGTCCAACAAACTCACAGCCGTGCACTCACAAGCCTTCGTCACCCAACAGGTAGTCCGACTTGCGAGCGTCATCTGGATCGCCAACAGGGACGAGCCAAACGAATTCCTCTTGTTTCGCTTTTGTGCCGACTGAAAGGCGTTGGAAACGCTCGGTACATTCACCAGGAGCGAGACTCTTAAGTGCCTTTGTTCGGCTTTCGCAACGTCGTGTGTTGCTTTCGTGAAAGGGTGTAAAAGCAAGGGCTGTGCCAATAAAAACGGCCAGCGCGTGACGAGTGCCCAACCCCCGACCTACAAAGGACTTAGAGAGAGAAAATTCCTTTGCGGGAGGCGAAATCGCCCCCTACCCAGATTCACTTCTTCAGTGAAACCCAAATTGCCACCAACTCATAAACCACTACCAGCAAAGAACTTAAGCACTGATTCACCAAGGCAGTGAGGAGTCCCAAAGTCAGTGAGATGCGGAATGGCGTTACTCCGGTCTAACTGGACAGGTTCAAACAGCAGGGCGAACTGGCGCTTTAGAATGCCGCCAACGACCGCCGTGTGGATTGAGAACATGGATGTCCCAGATTTCTGGCAATATGCGGCAGGCGGCTCCGAATGTTCAATCAGCCCCTTCATTCACCCGAGGAGAATGCGATGACTCGATCTGTCCGTGCTGCTCTTGTTTTCATGGCAATGACTTGCGCTCTGGCCAGCAGCGGTTGCAACACCGCCAGCATGATGCTCGGACAAGTCACCAATCAGACCAAAGTCAAAGGCAGCGGT
>CALHZT010000112.1 GCA_938040995.1 uncultured Pirellulaceae bacterium
GGCACGCCCTGGTCCAATGTTGGCTTCGCCAGCTTCCGCCAGCCACGCCTGGACATCAGCCCGGTCGACGATTCCATCGCCAGTAAGATCAAACGATGCCGTATTACTACCATTCGCAGCTTCGTCAACAAGTGCGTCGACATCAGCACAGTCGTAATTACCATCGCCATTGAAATCGCCGCCGGCTGGTTGCGAAGCACCGAAAACACCAGGACTTCCAAAGTCGTTTCCGTTGTGCTCTATGACCACACCACCGACTCCGCTGGCGTTGAATGAACCAAAGCTGTCCCCCGATGCACTTAGAGCCCAGTTTAGGCCATCGTTCGGGTCGCCTGAGAGGTTTGTGAGGTGGATCGAACCGTTTCCATCGTCGGCTGGGAAATCCGGGTCGTCGGTGTACACGACAGTCGAAACTGCGTTTGCAAAATTTTCGGCGGCAGCATCTGTATCGTAGTCTGCCTGGCTGTCCCAAATGCCGATCGTGTCACCACCGTTGTTCAGGGAGGACCAATCGGATACCGGGATCACGTTCAAGCCGGCTCCCCACGCGCCAGTGATGTTCGCGGCGTCATTGTTCTCGTTGAACAGGATTGCCACCTCACCATCTGCAATGGTGCCTTCGGTGATATTCGGTGCGGTCAGTCCGTCGTTCGAGGCGTCGTCAAGAAAATAGGCCTGGCTGGCAAAGTCGAGAGTTGCTCCTGTGTTGTTGACGACTTCGATCCATTCCCAGTTGGCTTCCGGGTCGGTCGAACGAGGGTTGTACATGATTTCCGAAATCTGCAGACCGGAACCGACACCACCCGGGACGATACCTGGGTTTCCAACGTCGTCGGTGCTGTTGATGTTGTCCATCGTTGAAATGAACGTACTCTGATAGGCGCCATCCACGCCGGCTGCCGCAGTCGCCCACTGCGTTCCGTCATTGATGTCCCCGGTTCCCCGCCAGTAGCTGGAGATTCCCTGGCCGCCATCAGGAAATCCGTTGTAGTCAAGATTCACCAGCGCGTTATTGAACTGAACGGTTTCGATATCTCCGTTGTCAGGATTAACTCCAAGATCGGCCTGATAGTCCGTAAAGCTGGGCCAGATCCCAAAGTGGTCGCCACCGTTGTTAAGGCTGGTCCAGCTGCCAGTGACTCCAACTAACGGAACGGTTGGAGCGAGATTCCACGCCTGCCGAAACACGGATTCATCCTGACCGGTGGCGTTGAAGAATACAGCGACTCCATTGGCAGGGACCACAGTGTTGGGGGTTGCAGTATTGTCAATGTTGGGAGAAGTCAATTCGTTGCCATTAAGGTCGCGGAATACTCCGCCATTTAGATCAATGGCGGCTCCTGTATTTCGGAGCTCAAACCATTCCCAGCGCGGCTCGCTGCTTTCCGTGTCGAACATCACTTCCGTGATTTGCAGCTGCGCAAAAGTCGTCGTTGTGAGCATGGCGACTGTCGCAAGAGACACTCCCCATCGTGTTATTTGCCGGATTGCTTTCATCTTGATTCTGCTCCTCGTATTCCTTCGGAAAGTCGCCGCCCCGCGTCGAATGCGGCGAGTGCCTTATAGGCACGATGTTTGACGAACCTATTGTGCCAAAACCAGATGGCGAGGCTATCTTCCGGTGACAGAATTCTCGCAATCTTCTTTAATCCCCCATAAAGCCGCGATTCACGGGGCCCGGACTGCGTCATATCGACTCAGTTCGTCCACTGATGGGTAGGGTGCTCCGGCACTTTTCTGCGCACGCCGTTCGGTTTGCCCATCAGTCCCCACCATGCTCTGTTGAACAATTGTGAGCGGCACGGCGTCAGCCGCCGCCGGGTCCATCGCATCCCAAAAGCCAGATCGGCGTTGCGTGCAATGCCAGGGTGGCAGCAGCATGGTGCCCACCCGCGTTAAAAATTCTACATTGGTCTACAGTTCCGTACCCACCGGCGGCTAGCGCCGAACCGCTCACATGGTGATGCCTTGAGTACGCTTCAGCCATTAACGTTGTTTACTACCTGGACGATTTACGGAACGTGGTTGCCTGGTGATAAACGTGGTTGGCGGAAATGGAAGAAAGGCGAGCAACACCGGAATCGCTTCTTGCTGAATGGTGCCGCCGGTGTGTCTGTCGCGGCCAAAAAGCCAGATCGGCGATTGCGTGCAATGCCAATTGGCAGATTGCGGCCTGTTTGTCGCTTGTGCTTTAAGGACCCCGGAGATATCGATTGATCTTGTCTATTCAGGCCTCTGGAGGCATCAATGTCGCGACCAAAACTTGAACTACACCAGTTCGGCATTAAGCAAATCATGGTGCTTACGTGCATGGTTGCGTTGCTATGCGTGCCGGTCGGTGCGTTCCTTCGCCGGTTGCCGGCTGACAAGCAACTAAAGGCGTACGTTGGATTGCTGCTGATGTTTGTCGTCGTTGTTGTTGCTGTCGCGAATGTGTTTCGCCGTCGGTTTCTGGCCGAACAAGTGGCAGGCGATGTGCTGCTGCAACTGAGTTCACAGTCCACACCGATCTATCACATCCTGAACGTCTCATCGTGCGTCTTCCTGCTGGCGATGGTCGGCATGTTGCTCGTGAATTATGTCTACTCCTACATGCCACTAAGATTGTTCGCAGGCGGCGGCTATCAGTTCATCTATCCGTTGTCGTTGTGGGTCGGTGCGTCGGCATCGTATCTGGTGACCTACTGGTGGTGGGGAATTGATCCAACCCGAGTCGAGATTTGTGAAAATGGAATCATTCAAAAAGCTGTGAACGTGACTCTTTGGAGCAACTTTCATGGGTATCGTTGGGGCAGGGTTATTCATAATGAGCTGTTCCTTTTGACGGATGGGGACTTTATGCAGATCATCGTCCCGGCGTCGATGAAAGAAGAAGTCATCAAAAACCTGCCACCGCAACTGTGCGAGAAAGACGGCTGGACCTGGCCCGCGTAGCCATACCCTTCGCTGCCGCAAAGTCTCTTTATGCTGTAAATTATTGGCCGAAACGCAACCGACAAATTCAACGGTTGCCACGCTCAATATTTCTTGCAGGCAAACTTATGGACAGTGTCGTTCGCATTGGACCGCCGTTTTTTGATAACGATGCAATCACGTTTGGTCTGCTGATGGCGATCCTTGGAGCCATCTTTTACGCGACCAGCCGGCCAGAACTCAAGAAATTCTTCAGCTTCGTTCCGGCGCTGGTCCTTTGCTACTTCGTTCCCGCAATCCTCACGACGCTGGGGCTGATTTCGCCATCCTGGTTTGATCTCGATGGTGCCAGGCCTGTTCTGGAAAAAGCGGGCGTGGAACTTCACGAACCAGTCGCATTGCATCACCTTCGCGAAGCCGTATTGAACGCTTACCCGGACATGAAGACCGCGGAAAAAGACCTTGGTCCATACATTCATTCGTCTCAACTTTACTTTGTCGCATCGCACTTCCTCTTGCCGGCTTGTCTGGTACTACTCACGCTGAGTATCGACCTTCGCGAGGTGTTGCGATTGGGGCCCAAAGCGCTGGGGATGTTCCTGGCCGGAACGATCGGAGTCATCATTGGCGGCCCTGTCGCCATCTGGCTCGCGTCGTTTGTCGCCCCGGATGTCGTGGGCGGGGCAGGGCCAGATGCAGTCTGGAAGGGGATGTCGACAGTCGCCGGTAGCTGGATCGGCGGCGGTGCGAATCAGGCGGCGATGCAGGTACTATTCGAACCAAGCGGCAAACTGTTTTCGCAAATGATCGCGGTCGATATTATCGTCGCGGAAATCTGG
Source organism: uncultured Pirellulaceae bacterium (assembly GCA_938040995.1). GTDB lineage: Bacteria > Planctomycetota > Planctomycetia > Pirellulales > Pirellulaceae > CALHZT01. The sequence goes on from CALHZT010000112.1 coordinate 3,753, forward strand.
ATGTTCTTTTTGCTGCTGGGTGTGGGAAAGGCGGACAAGATTGACGCGTGGTTCAAAGCCGACGCGTCGAGCATCACTCAGCTCAAAGAGACCATGGAAGAGTTTGCAAAATCTGTCGCAAAGATCCCAACCTTCGTCGACTTGATGGTCATTCTTGGGATTTGCTTTGGTGCGACGAGTTTGTCGCACTGGTTGGGCGGCGAGTTGGCGAGTTGGTTCAAAACGAACATGCCTGCCGCAGAAAAGTTCAGTCTGACCAGTTCGTTTTTCTGGTTGATCGTATTGGCGACAACGTTCGGGATGATTCTCTCCTTCACAAAGGCCCGCAATCTCGAAGGAGTCGGCGCGAGCAGGATTGGCACTGTCTTTATCTACGTGCTGGTTGCCACGATTGGCATGAAAATGGATGTGCTCGCCGTATTTGAAAATCCAGGCATCTTCGCAGTCGGTGGAATCTGGATGCTGATCCACATTGTGATACTGGTCATCGCCGCGAAGATCATGCGGGCTCCGTACTTCTTTCTTGCCGTCGGATCCAAAGCCAACATTGGCGGAGCCGCCAGTGCCCCGGTCGTCGCCGGTGCATTCCATCCGGCGCTCGCACCCGTTGGCGTATTGCTTGCCGTCGTGGGTTACGCGTTGGGAACCTACGGCGCATGGCTTTGTGCCAATTTGATGCGAATCGTCGCACCATAGCGGCACGATTACGGCTCGTAGTTTGTGAGTAACCGTTCACTCGGGCAAGGGTCTGGCTGGTCGGGCTCAATTTTTCGGCGGCAAACCGACTTATTTCGCTTTGTGGACAAACGCCGAAAATTTGTGCCTGACCATCTCGAACCAGATTCGATGGCCACGTGATGCTGTGTGAGGGGCGCGCGGTTTGTTGGTTCGCCGAATATAGGAACCGCGGATGGACGCGAATGAACGCGGATATTTTTTGTCATGCCGTGGACAGAGTCTCTTTGCCAACGAGATTCCTTCGGTAGATTGTGAGGCGTTGCGGCACTTGTTGGCTTCGGAAGGAAGCGAAAATTTGTGCCTGACTCTCGAACCCTCTCGAACCTGAGGAAACGTCCATATCCGAGAGCGGTTACCATTCGGTACACCTTCGCTTGTTAGTCAATCTTCGTTGGTTCGCCTCCTTCTCCTTCAGTATCCGCGTTCATTCGCGTCCATCCGCGGTTCTCGTTTCCTGGTTGCCGGTCGTGCATGTTTCTGGCGGACATGTTGAACCGCGAAAGACGCGAAAGAAACGAAATAAGGTAACCGTTCACGGATCGTGATTGTCTTCAGCCACGAATAGGACGAATGCACACGAAGAATATGCAAGTGTGGTATTAGGTCGGAAAGAGGCTCGGTGGCGTTTGGCTATTGAGGTGAGCTTCAATGGAGCCGCCGAGAAATGAGAAGATATTGCGGTTTTGCTTCTTGCAAGTTGCTATCGCAGTCCACATTTTCTCGTGATAGCGTTAGCCTGATTCACTTCTAATGCGCGCCGATAGCTCAGCAACTAACGCTCGGACTGCCATCATGGTTCCTGAGCCAGAAGCTGTCTGGTCCTGTTGGTGATATCGCCAAACCTGCACATCGAAAGTAGTTTTGGCGCGTTCTCGCATTGTCAGTTGCCGTTTTGCTGCCTGGGTTCGATAATGGAGGCATGTCAGGTTATGAATCATCCAGCCAGGATCCGATGCGCGAGCTGCGGGAAGTCGCCCCGCAGGCGAAGAAGGAGAAGCGCCGGCGTAAAGCCAAGTTCGATCTCGAGCGCGACATGCTTCCGTATCAGATCATTCTTGGCGGCGAACCCATCAAACTCACGCCGCAAGAGTATCGCTTCCTGCTCTGCCTTGCCGAGCGACCGTACCACGTTTTTTCGCCGCGTCAGGTTTTGCGGGCGATTAACAATGGTCCTGAACCGGAACTCAAGGAAGAGAACTTGCGGATGCTGATGCGATCTCTTCGCGACAAGCTGGGATTCTTCTGGGACTTTGTGCAGTTCGTGCCAAACATGGGATGGCGGTTCAGGCCGTAGGGCATGCTTTGCATGCCGCTTACTGGGCAAATCAGGCATCGCCTGACCTACGAAGAAATCGGGAACTTTCGCCAGGGCTTTGGCGTCAGAAAAACATAAGCTCGAATGTCGCTCTCGAACACGGAGTGATTTGCTGCGTAAAAAGCTGCGTAGCCGTTCACGGATATTTACGTTTCCCCAGTTTCGAGAGGGTCAGGCACAAATTTTCGGCGTTTGTCTGCAAAGCGAAATAAGTCAGTTTGCCGCCTAAAAATTGAGCCAGACCTTTGCCGCGTGAACGGTTACAAAGCTGCATACCCACCCGGTTTTACCGACCAGTATCTTGTGCCAAGCGTATCTTTTCGGCTTCTCGATTTTTTCCCGGTTACCATGGAATTGCCATGTCTCATCACCATCCCATTCGTCCGTACCAAAAATCGGCAGCGCTGCTTGCGACTTTGGTGCTTCAGTTTCTGCCGCAACTGCTCTTCGCCCAACCCGAGGTACCCGATCCTCTAAAACCGTGGGAGAACTGGGCGACGTGGAATGAGAAGGATCGCGAGAGTCCCGCCGCGTTTAACAACGCGAAAGATCGTATGCAGTTTTGGCCAGCCCGACTGGCCATGACCGCGTCTGGCGACATCGGTGAGTGGCAAGTCGACGTCGAGGTCTTCAATCGTTCCTGGGTGCCATTGCCGGGCAGCGAGAAAGTCTGGCCGCAGAACGTCAAGAACGGAGAAGATTCTGCCGTTGTTGTTGCACGAGACGGCAGGCCCTGCGTTCAGCTGGAACCAGGTCGTCACGAATTGTCGGGCGAGTTTATCTGGGAAAACATGCCGCAGCGGATCGCCATTCCCAAAGAGATCGGCTTGCTCGAGTTAAAAGTCGACGACAAACCTGTCGTCATGCCCAACTGGGATGCAAACGGCAATGTGTGGCTAAGGCGGACAAAGCGTCAAGCCACCGAGAAGAACCAGATTTCTGTTCAGGTGTATCGCATTCTCGAGGACGGGATTCCATTGTGGCTGCGCACCGAAATCGAATTGACGGTCGCTGGCAGCAGTCGCGAAGAGGACCTCGGGTGGATGTTACCCGAAGGATGGCAACTGGCCACGATTGACAGTCTGATCCCAGTTGCCGTTGACGACGATGGCAAACTGAAAGCGCAGGTTCGATCCGGTAAATGGAAGATTAACGCGACAGCATTTTGCACCAGCGACAAAAGAGAATTTCGTTTCGGCGAAAATTCCCAACCGATTATTGATCGTGAGTTGATCGGGTTTCAAACAAAGTCCAGTTTTCGCCTGGCCGAGTTAACTGGCCTTACTGCGGTCGATGTTTCTCAAACGACTTTTCCAAAAAAATGGCCGAACCTGCCGGTGTACCAATGGGATACCGCAACGTCATTTGGGCTGGATGAAAAAGTGCGTGGCATGGGCGTGCAGCGACCAGCAGGACTGACGGTAAATCGTCAAGTGTGGCTGGACGAAGATGGGGTGGGGGCGACCTGGCGTGACTTTGTTGCCGGTCAGATGCAGCAGCTCTGGCGGCTGGATACGGCGGATGGTCAGTCGCTGGGTTCGGTTCGAGTCGATGGGAAAGGGCAGTTGATTACGGCGAATCCGGCGACTGGATCGCATGGTGTTGAGATTCGAACGCGAAATCTCAAGCTCGATGCGGTGGGTGAGATCGAGTCGGTTTCCACGATACCTGCGACTGGTTGGCAGGCGGATGTTGATTCGCTGTCGATGACGATGAACCTGCCGCCCGGCTGGCGGGCGCTGGCGGTGTTCGGTGTTGATAGTGTGCAGGGTGACTGGCTGACCGCGTGGACGCTGCTCGATCTGTTTTTGCTGCTGATCTTCAGTATCGCCGTTTGTCGCCTTTGGGGAATTCCGGCCGGGCTGATCGCGTTCGTCGCATTCGGGCTTTCGTATCACGAGCCGGGGGCTCCGCGACTGGCGTGGTTGTTTTTGCTGATGCCGCTGGCGCTACTCAAGGTCGTGCCTGACGGAGCCGCGAAGAAGTGGCTTGATCGCTGGAAGCTGCTTGCCCTTGCGGCGCTGGTGCTGTGCCTGGCTCCGTTTCTCAAGAATCAGATTCAGTCGGCTCTTTACCCGCAACTGGAACGGCCCGGAGTCAATTATCAAGCTCGACCGTTGTTCAATCCGAATAGGCGCAGCTTTCGACGTGCTGCGCAGGTCGCTCATTCCCT
>CALHZT010000113.1 GCA_938040995.1 uncultured Pirellulaceae bacterium
ACGCCCGAAAGTCTGTGTCGTGTAACCTGGCTTTCCACCTCCAAGTCGGTTATGAGCACGAATGGGGAGAAGTTCGGTTCCAATAGAGTGGGATTTGTGGATTGCAAGCCACGATGTTGCAAAAAGACAACGCGGCGAAAAGAAACAAAAGGCATCGCCGCAGCTACGACTTCTTGCTGATTTTCGCCCACGTGTCGCGGAGCGAAACGGCCCGATTAAAAACGAGGGCGTCCGGTTTGGAATCTTGAGAGTCGAGACAGAAATATCCCGTCCGCTCGAACTGGTAACGGTTGCCCATTTCCGCGTCAGCGAGACTCCGCTCAAGCTTGCAATCGGCGAGAACTTCCAGCGAGTTCGGATTCATATTGTCCAGCCAGGTTTTGCCGTCTTCGACATCGTTCGGATCAGGAGTCGCAAAGAGATGGTCGTAAAGTCGGACTTCGGCGGACACGGCATGCTCTGCCGACACCCAGTGAATCGTCCCTTTGACTTTGCGACCGTCCGGCGCTTTTCCGCCTTTGGTTTCCGGGTCGTAGGTACATCGCAATTCGACAACATTCCCGTCGTCATCCTTGATGACTTCGTTACATTTCAGGAAGTAGGCATAGCGCAGTCGGACTTCGCGGCCCGGTGCCAACCGGAAGAATTTCTTCGGGGCATCTTCCATAAAGTCGCTTTGCTCGATGTATAGCTCCCGCGAAAACGGAATCTTGCGCGTGCCGGCGGATTCATCTTCCGGATTGTTGATCGCGTCCAGTTCCTGAACTTCGCCTTCCGGGAAATTCTCAATGACGACCTTGAGTGGACGGAGCACTGCCATCACACGGTTGGCGATCTTGTTCAAGTCGGATCGAAGATTGTTCTCCAGAACGACCATGTCGATCGTGCTGTTAAATTTCGCGACTCCGATCTGCTTGCAGAAGTTGCGAAGGGATTCGGGCGTGTAACCTCGACGACGCAGTCCGCTAATCGTCAGCATCCGCGGATCGTCCCAACCCGTCACGTGCCCTTCGTTGACCAGTTGCAGCAGTTTCCGCTTGCTCATGACGGTATACGTCAGATTCAGCCGTGCGAATTCAATCTGTTGCGGATGGTGAATGCCAAGTTTGGTGATGAACCAGTCGTAAAGCGGTCGGTGATCTTCAAATTCCAGCGTACAGATGGAGTGCGTAATGCCTTCCATCGAATCCGACTGGCCATGCGTGTAGTCGTACATCGGATAGATGCACCATTTGTCGCCGGTCCGATGGTGATGAGCCCGCATGATGCGGTACAGCACAGGGTCGCGCATGTTCAGGTTGGGTGATTCCATGTCGATTTTGGCTCGAAGCGTTTTTGCTCCGTCCGGGAATTCACCGGCCTTCATTTTTGCAAACAACTCAACGTTCTCTTCGACGGTTCGTTCGCGATGCGGACTGTTTTTGCCAGGCACGCCAGGTTTACCACGGTACTCACGCATTTCGTCCGCGGTCAGGTCGCAAACGTAGGCGTCACCACTTTTGATCAGTTGCACGGCCCAGTCGTGAAGCTGGGCAAAGTAGTCGGACGCAAAGAGAAGGTTGTCCCATTCAAAGCCCAACCAGCGAACGTCATTCTGAATTGACTCGACATACTCCGTTTCTTCTTTCGACGGATTGGTATCGTCGAAACGCAGATTGCACTTTCCGCCGAACTGTTCCTTCAGTCCAAAATTCAGACAGATACTCTTCGCATGTCCAATATGGAGATAGCCATTGGGTTCGGGCGGAAAGCGGGTATGAACGCGGCCGTCGTTCTTGCCGTGTTCGATATCGGCATCGATGATCTGTTCGATGAAGTTCCGGCGTTCAGTTGCCGTGCCAGAATCGTTGGGAGAATTATCTTCGTGACTCATTCTTGCTACACAGAAGGGGTAGTATTTTTTTGCCCGATCATATCGGACCAGATATACCTGACAGTGTAGCGGTCTGGCAGGTTCGGCCACAGAGAGATTAAGTCGAAAGCAGCAATGTCAGTACCCGCATTCAAATGCGGCGCCATCGGCAAGCCGCGATCAGCCCTGCAAGCATTATCCATATTTGGGGCGCCGGCTCGGGGACAGTTGCAACATTCGAAGACTGAAATTTGTTCTCATTCCAGATGTTGAAATCACTTCCGTCGACGAATCCATCGGAGTTGAAATCGCCGGAACACCACGCGGCAATAGCGCTGAACTTGTTCTCATTCCAGATGTTAAAGTCACTGGCATCCACGACGCCGTCGAGATTCGCATCACCTGGAAGGTATGGATTCCCCGAAGCCAGGTTTTGGCTGCCCGCTTCGGCTAACCAGAGATTGCGATCGGTGTTGTTCACGAAGCCGTCGCCGTCGAGGTCGAACGCGGCATCGTCGGTTCCATCGGCGATCGAGGCGGTTAACACGTTGATGTCGCTGCAGTCGTACACGTTGTCATCATTAAAGTCGCCATCGACCAGGTTCACAGGGTTGCTGACGAAATCAGACAGCCACTGGGTTGTCTGCACATTGTTGGGTTGGTTCGCATTGGTTGTGTTCATGTTCCAGAGGCTTCCGTTTGAGCCAGGCATTCCCCATTGCCAAATATGTGCCGCCGTTAGATCGTCTTGACGTCCGTCGAGTGCCCTCATCAATCCCATGAATGCCATCGTCTGTTCGTCCTGATCAATGCTTCCCGACGAGTTCTGCGGCATCACGGCGGTACGGTTGTACGGCAGGTAGCCGACTTCCGTCAGTTCGACTGGCATCCCGGCGCCAGACTTTTGATTCGCCGCGTACGCCAGGATGTTATTGTCCAGCAATGCGTTCCACGAAGTTTCAACCTGACCGATAAACGACTCGTTCGGAAGGGTCCCGGAATTGTCAGCCGCTGCGTTGGTGACCAGGTTTCGAAAGTAAGAGTCGATTCCCATATAGTCGATGGCAGGGTTGTTCCAGATCGTATTCGTGACGTTCGCGTTTCGAAAGTTATCCCAGTTTGCGGCGTAGCCCAGCGA
>CALHZT010000114.1 GCA_938040995.1 uncultured Pirellulaceae bacterium
GAAGCTCCCGGTCTCGCCGCATCTCCTGAATCTCACGCCACTCAGCCGCCGTATATCGTGGCTGTTCGTCGACTTCCGCAGCGCGGTAACCTGTCTCAGTTCTCGCTGGCGGAATCGGCGCGTAACCCGCACGCTGTCGCCGCGTTTCCGTAGGTCCATCATATCGAGTTTGCGGTACCCAACCATCGTTGTCGCCAGCACTCGGAATCGTTGGCTGTTCATCCGCCGGTTTCCATTCGCTGGCTCCAGCAACCGAAGGATCCGGCGTTGGCTCAAGGCTCCGTTCGTAACCGGCTCGTTGCGCCCCCGGTGCTGCGGCTCCGCTCTGAACGGGAACCCAACCACCACCGTCCGAAGCACCTGATTGTGGCGCCAGAACCGTTCGCGTTGAAGAACCGTCAGCGGTCGCTGCCGAAGCATAACCCGACTGGACCGGAGCCCATTGTGTCGCGTTTCGCGTGTCGATGACCGTTCTTTCCGGCAACAATGGACTCAGCGTTGTCACGCTGCTCGAAGCACTCGCCCCAGTCGCCCCACTCGCATACGGACTGCCGTTTGCGTAATTATAAGCCGACGTGTATCGCGGCCGCCCCGTCGTCACCGTATTCCAACCGCTATTGCCGGACGAAGCCCAGCTCCAATCGCTCCCGTAGTTGACGGTATTCCCGTTCGCGTTCGCATTTGAAGCGACATAAGCCGCTGCCGGGCTGCCGTAGTTGGTCGTGGTACACGTGTTGCATCCGGTCGTCGCGGGCAACGTCGGAGCCACATTGGCAAAGCCCGTCGAAGGTTGATAAGTCGTATAAGGAACGCGTCGCGCCTGCCACGAGTAGCTGTTGCATGGCGTCTGGCATCCGCTCGCCGAAGGCCTGTACGTCGTCACCGGAACCGGAGTCCACACGGTGCGATAAGAAGTCGTCGGTGCATAACCTGCCGTTCGAACGCCGCTCCAGCCGCTATTCAATCCACTAAACGCTGTGGCAGAATTCGCCGGAATCTGACTCCAACCATTCCACGTACCAGGTTGATACGCATAGCCATTGGTCGCAGCCGCGCCGCCGTATCCCCGATACCCGGTTGTATATGCGTTGCTGGATCCACCGACTCGGGCCAGTCGACGTTGCAATCGTCGTTGCACACGCTCGGCTCGCCGCGGGAATAACCAGTCAAGAAGGCCTGCGGCATCCGCGTTCGTTGGCATCGCGAACGATCCAACAATTGCACAGGCGATTAAGATCCATCTAAAAGTAGAACGACGTTGCGTCATATCCATGAACTCCGATCAACAGGTCATCTCAGCTCGTTTCATGAGTGAGAATCTGGTTCGTTAATGCCGCCAAAGCAACTTGCAAAAGCGGCGTATGCGTTCGATCCAATCCCTGTGATCGCGGTAAAGTCGATTTTGGCAACCGCCCACAACTTTACCAGGGCCGTCCTTTGATGTTGCAAAATCCGTCGTGGAATTGCAGACTCTGGCCCGCTCAATGGTAGGTTACGACTTCCCTCCAGAAAAGGAAGCGGAGGGCGAAAACCCCCGAACTCAGCACTGCTGGCGCGAATTTGTAGCAGTGGGAAAGCTTCGGCAATTCCGGGAATGCACCTCGAAACGGCTTGTAACGGTTATTCTGCCACCATTGGCAGTGCGTCCATCGCCTGCACGCGGTCGTACAGTCGAAAAAGAACCTCGCGAACGTTCCCGTGACAACTGTCCAGTAGCTGGCAAAGCTCGCGTTCACTGATCTCGTCGATGGGCCCAAGCCGCTGGTCTCGATCCAGTCGCCGGATAATCGCTCTCAACATTTGTGGGCTGGAGGCCGTGCTCACGAGAGTCGCCATGCCCTGATCTTCGTGCGTGGTAATGAGCAGGCCAAGCCGTCGGGCGCTTGCGATTTTCCGGATGGCGAATCGTTTCCATGCGGGCAATTGCTCAAAGCCGTCAATGATGATGGTTGTCTCTTGCTGCATGCGAAGGAGGTCACGAATTGAAAACGACAGTCGCGTTTTGCTGCTGTTCAGTTTGACAGACAGAATGTTGGCGTTCGCAACCTCGAAGTGATTCAGTATTTTGCAGAGCAGAGTCGATTTGCCGGTGCCGTGTGGTCCGATGATTTGCGCTCGGCGATCAAGCCGTTCAAATCGCGCTAATGCCTCTTGAATCGACTCGCTCTCTTCAAACAGGTACTCGTTCGCACCGGGCCGAATGTACTTCGACGAGAATGGATTGCCGTGAACGTTCATGACATGATTGTAGGCCGGCAACAAGCGGCAAGATACGGCCTCCACGTTTTGGGCTCGATGCCGCGCTGTTCCGGCAATGGAATCGCCAAGCCGCGTCAGTCAGTCAGTCAGTGAATTAGTCAATCAACGAATCAGTCAATCGTTGAAAACGATTTTGATCCACAATATGCCGGAACGGCGCGGCGTAACACGCAGGGAAATGGGAGATCCATCGCCGCTTGTTTCGGCCTACTTACCTACAAACGACAATTCGCAATCTCCGTTTCCAAAATCGCGCTCGCCCCAACCGCTTCGAGCTTTTCCATCACATTGATCAGCTCACTCTTCTTCACCATCGCCCGCACTGCACACCACTCGCCATCCTCAAGCGCACTGACCGTTGGCGAATTGAAACCCGGCGTGATCTCTTTGGCCGCATCCAGCTGTGATCGCGGGACGTTATATTCCAATAACGAATAGCCGCGGGCAATGACGACTCCTTCCAGCCGCCGGACGACCCGATCCGCCATGGGATCAGTACAATTAGGATTCTGAATCAAAACAGTCTCGTAGCTGCCAATCTCATCGAGGATTCGCAGTCGATTGGCCGCGAGCGTGCTCCCCGTTTCGACAAGGTCGACGATCGCATCGGCGACTCCGAGCGCAATCATGATTTCAACGCTGCCGGAAAGCTTGACCATGTGGGCATTCACGCCCTGCTCTTTCAACCAAGCCGCAGTCGTGACCGGAAACGTCGTCGCCAACCGGACATCGTTCAGATCATTCACTGATTTGGCATCGTTCGATTCCGGAACGCACAGGGCCAACCGGCATTTTCCGATGCCCAGCTTGAGCCGCTCGTTGACATCCACCGCGGCTTCGGAGACAAGGTCGCTGCCGGTGATGCCCATATCGATGGCTCCTTCAGCGCAAAGGACCGGAATATCATCGGTGCGAAGGAACGTCACGTCGATCGGCATGTCGCGAACGCGTGCGAACAGGCTGCGGTTCTGGCGGCGGAAACGAAGTCCTGCCTGGCGGAGGATTCCGTTGGCCAATTCGGCCAGCCGGCCTTTACTTGGGACTCCGATTTTTAGATTGGGCATGATCGATGTGTGGGTAGATTTAATGTTGTGAGCGGTACGGCGCTAGCCGCCGGTGGGTATGGTATCTCGTTTGCCGCCACCATGATATTCCCTTCTGCGACGCTTGCGCAGCCGAAATTGCGATTGCACGATTCGGAACCCACCGGCGGCTAGCGCCGATCCGCTCACGGTTGGGCGTGCTGGTCCGGCGCCGTAGGGCGTTAGGTTCTTCCACCAGCTGCGGTTACTTCTTCCGGCTGGCTTTTTCGTCGATTCCGGAAACGCCGAACCGACCCGCAAGCTCCTGCTCCACATCCGTCAGGTCCAAACCACAATGACTGAGCATTACCATCGCGTGGTACACCAGATCGGCGGCTTCGTGAACAACGTGCTGCTTTTTCTCATCGTTCGAAGCGGAATTGTGCTCACCGCTGTTTTCGCTGTCGCCCTCGCGAGCATCGCAATATTCACCGGCGGCCTCAACCAACTCGCCCGCTTCTTCCGTCACCTTCTCGCCAATTTTCGGTACGCCACCATTGAACAAGGTCGTCGTATACGACTTGGCCGGAGGATTGTCGCGGCGGTCATGAATGACCTGCATCAACTGGTGGAGAACGGTATCGTTGCTCAAGAATTTGCTTTCAATCTTGAAGACCGGGGCAGGTGCCGCCTATTCGCGGCCAGCCGTGGATGCCAAAATTCGTACTTGCGAGCCATGCTTGCAGGACTGGAATGACTCATCGTAAGCCGACAACCGGCGACTGGCAAACGACAGGACCCTGAACCTCAACATGCACAAACCTGTTAAAGACTGTTGGTTTCTCACCGGCCCGACGGCGAGCGGCAAAACGGTGGCCGGTATCGAACTGGCCCGGCGGCTGGACGCCGAGATCATCTCGCTCGATTCGATGACGATCTATCGTGAGATGGATATTGGCACCGCCAAACCATCGGGCGAGCAGCGTTCTGCCGTGCCGCATCATCTGCTCGACATCGTGAACCCCGATGAAGATTACAGTCTTGCCGCGTATCTTGATTCGGCTCATGAGTGCGTGCGAGAAATTCGCTCGCGCGGTAAGGAAGTTCTTTTTGTTGGCGGCACGCCACTTTACCTGAAGGCGCTTCTCCGGGGCCTGTTCGAAGGGCCAGAGCCCGACTGGGAATTTCGCGAACAGATCAAGGAAGAAGTCGCGAAGGTTGGTGTGGAAGCGTTGCATGAACGGCTGCAGCAGGTAGATCCCCTTTCCGCCGCGAAGCTTCCACCCGGTGACGTACGTCGAATCATTCGGGCACTCGAAGTGCAACGGGCGACGGGGAAGCCGATTAGTCACATGCAGTTGCATTTTGACGAAGGACAGCCGGCTGAGTCCTGCAAGGTGTTTGTCCTCAACTGGCCGAAGGATCTTTTGCTCGACCGTATCGAGAGTCGCGTTGAACAAATGTTTGCGGCTGGTTTGCTCGACGAGGCGCAGGGGATTCGCGAAAAATTCTCGGACCTCTCCCGCACGGCGTCGCAGGCGGTTGGCTATCGCGAGGTGTTTGCGCTGATTGATGGCGAAATGGACGAAGCCGCTGCGAAGGAACGAGTCACCATTCGGACTCGACGTTTTACGAAGCGTCAGCGAACGTGGTTCCGTGGGTTGTCGGAGTGCCGGATGGTCGATCGAGCGTCCGATGATGATTTGGCCACGATTGTGGAGCAGATCGCGAAGGATGGTATCGCGTAGTCTGCCGGGTACCACGTAGCCGATGTCGCGCTTCACGTAGCCGATGTCGCAAGACTTCGGGCGAATCTGATAGTGCGTCGGGTATCAAGCTACGCCCGAACTGTTGCCAGCTGTTGCCATTCCGGCTACCGGGCGTCGCTGCTAACGCCATATTTTCGCTGCTTCGCCCGAACTGTTGCCCGCCCGGCGACGGAGCCATCAACTATACTTGCCTGAATCTCAAGACCGGCGACTTGCCCGGGTTCCACAATTGTTCCGAACCCCGGTGCTTCGTAGAATGTCTGATTCGTTTGACCGGCGGAATGCTTCCGGGGCCGAGCGACGACCCACCGGCGGCTGAACAATCAAGGAATTCAAGTGCTACGAACACACACATGCGGCGAACTTACGGACGGCAGCAAAGGTGAAGAAGTCGTCCTGTGCGGCTGGGTCGACAGTTACCGGGACCATGGCGGTGGATTGTTTATCGATCTTCGCGACCGCTACGGTCTGACGCAGGTTGTCTTTTCGCCCGAAAGTGGCGAAGCGGTTCTGAAAGCGGCTGGCGAACTTCGCAATGAAGATGTCATCAAAGTCGTCGGAAATGTCGCCTTGCGTCCTGGTGGGCAGGAGAATCCGAAAATTCCCACGGGCAAAATTGAGGTTCGCTGCAAAGAACTGGAAGTACTCAACAAATGCGTCTCGCCGCCATTCACGCCCAGCCAACAGGATTTGCCGGGCGAGGAAATTCGGTTGAAGTATCGCTTCATCGACTTGCGCCGACAGGAGATGCAGGACGCCCTGATCCTTCGCAGTCGCATTATCAAGATGATGCGGGACTACTTCGAAGAGCATGATTTTATCGATGTCGAGACACCAATTCTCGGGCGAAGTACTCCCGAAGGTGCCCGCGATTATCTTGTGCCCAGTCGCGTTCACGGTGGCGAATTTTATGCATTGCCTCAATCGCCTCAACTGTACAAGCAGATTCTGATGATTGCCGGGTATGACCGGTACGTCCAGGTCGCGAGATGTTTTCGCGATGAAGATCTTCGAGCCGACAGGCAACCCGAGTTCACGCAGTTGGACGTGGAAATGTCGTTCATCGATGAGACGGACATCATGGGCATGATCGACGGGCTGGTCGCCAAAATTGCCAAGGACCTCAAGGGGCTCGACGTGCAATTGCCGCTTCCGATGATGACTTATGACGAAGCCATGGAACGCTTCGGGCACGATGCACCCGACTTGCGATTTGGCATGGAGCTTGTTGACTGCACCGACCTCGCTTCCGAAGCCGAGTTTCGCGTATTCAAATCCGTTGCCGATTCTGGTGGCAAGGTTCGCGGCATGAACGCCAAAGGCGCTGCGGAAAAGTACTCGCGTCGCAATATCGATGCGATGACGGAGTACGTCAAACAGGACTTTGGAGCCAAAGGGCTGGCGTGGTTCAAAGTCGATGACGACGGCAAGTTGGCGAGTCCGATTGCCAAGAATTTCGACGACGCGCTTCTGGAGAAGATCAAGGAACGCATGGGTGGAGAGCCCGGTGACTTTTTGGTGTTCGTGGCTGACAAGTGGGAAGTCACCTGCAAAGCACTCTATGGACTGCGTAAAAAGTTCGGTGTCGAGCTGGAACTTTACGATCCAGAAGCCATGCACTTCTCGTGGGTCATCGAGTTTCCCATGTTCGAAAAGGACGAAGAAGAAGATCGCTGGGTGGCAATGCACCATCCTTTCACGGCTCCACGACCACAGGACCTGGAGATTCTCGAGTCCGATCCGAAGAAAGCGCGAGCCGTTGCCTACGACCTCGTGATCAACGGATCGGAAGCCGGCGGTGGAACGATTCGTATTCACGATCAGGAGACCCAGTCGAAAGTGTTCGGGTTGCTCGGAATGACGCCCGAGTCGGCGAGAGAACGTTTTGGGTTCCTGCTGGATGCGCTGCAATTCGGGGCTCCTCCGCACGGTGGCATCGCGCTGGGGATCGATCGTTTTGTGATGCTGTTTGGCGGGCTCAACAATATCCGCGACGTGATCGCGTTCCCCAAAACAAAGATGGCTGCGGACTTGATGACCGGAGCCCCGGGCGACGTCGATACGAAGCAGCTGAAGGAATTGGCGATTCAAATCGTCAAACCAGAAGATCGGTAAATCCACCGAACAACTACCAGCAGCTACTTAAAGGCGGCTCGTCGATTGTGTGGCGATTGTGTGTACTGAAATTTATATCGGAACAACCGACGGTGCTGCGGATCTGACACGGGAAGATTCACCGTCGGGACTGTGGATCAAGCCGATCCCACCCGGACCTCGTGTTCAGCGCGGTCTTATGCGGCTTGCGTCCGTCTACGAAGTCGGATCGTTCATGGGCTGTTCCTGCGGATTGGTTCTCGACGAGTCATTCAAGGACGATCCCGCGGAGCGATACGATCAGCGATTGGCAAACGTTCGCGAACTGGCAAGTATTCTCCGCGAGCATGCCACCCAGATCGTTCGCATCATGACTTTGCTGGAGTACGACCTTCGTTCTCTGGCGGATTTCCCTCGCCGGACTCTCAATCTTGATGACATGGCAAATGCGAAAGAGTTCGTGTTCGAAGACGATTGCGTTTACGAGATACACACGGGCCGGCATTAGCCGTCTTCCCCGCGAACGCGGGGACCCAGCTGTATCTTCTTGTTGATTGCGATTCTTGAGAGTTCAAGTCGGTTGGTAGCGCACTGGATTCCCGCCTGCGCGGGAATGACACTCGGGCCGGCATTAGCCGTCTTCCCCGCGAACGCGGGGACCCAGCTGTATCTTCTTGTTGGTTACGATTCTTGAGAGTTCAAGTCGGTTGGTAGCACACTGGATTCCCGCCTGCGCGGGAAAGACGCGCGGCACGCTGCGCCGGAATAACGCGCTGCACTCGCAACTCGCAACTCGCAACTCGCGCAGCATTCTCAACTACTCCGCATCAAAACCTTGTTTCGACTCCAACACCCCCTGAATCAATCCAACCAGATTTTCAAAGGGTTTCGGCAGGAACGCGGCAACATTATTCTGTGCCATAAAGGAAGAAATATTTCTCTCGCTGTGACCGCTCATCAGGACGATAGGTACATCGTCCCGGATTCGTTGGAGCCCCGATATCGTTTCGTCGCAGGATATTCCGGGCATGGTGTAGTCGAGCAAAATCAGGGATATCGCATCAGCCTTTGCTTGAAAGACCTCGATAGCCTGCTCTCCGCAGTCGGCGGAAACTACCGAGAATTTTGCAAATTCAAGAGCCGCCTGAGTGGCGTGTCGAACTGTTGGCTCATCGTCGACAATTAAAATGGATCCCATCTCGCGAACGTCATGAGTCATTCGAAATTCTCCTTCATCCTGAATCTCACTGTCGGCGAAGGGGCTCAGTGTTTCAGGATTCGCTATCGGCAGCAGAACGCCAATTCTGGTGCCGTGACCCATCACGCTGTGAATCGCTATCACCCCGTTGTGCCTGTGTATGATCCCGCTTGCCACCGACAAACCTAGTCCTCTACCGGCGAATTTTCTTGTAAAGAAGGGTTCAAAGATCCTCTGAGTATCTTGCGGATCGATGCCGCCGCCCGAATCGCGGACATCGATGCAGATGTATTCGCCTGGCACCAATTGCTCGCTCATTGACATATCAACAAGGGTCGGATCCTGATCGTTTAGCACACCCAATGCTACCGACACGTGACCTTGATCTGCTATCGATTCGCTCGCATTCATGACGAGATTCAGCACTACCTGGCGGATTTGCGCTGGATCTCCGAGAACCATCGGCGAATTTTCAGGCAATTTCAGCTCGAGTGAAACATTCTTGGCGACTGCGGATGCCAGAAACTTTCCGGCGTCCTGGAGCATTCGCGTAACGTCAAACAGGCGTTTTTCGAATTGCGACTTGCCGGCGTGCGCGAGCATCTGCTCACAGAGCGCAGTCGACTGCTTTACCGCAAATTTGATTTGATCGATGTTGGTCTGCAGAGGCGACTCATGTTCCAAAGATCTTCCGACAACATCATTGTTCAGTGAGATAATGGTTAGCAAGTTGTTAAAGTCATGGGCAATGCCTCCTGCCAGAACACCAAGACTTTCCAGCCGCTGGCTTTGATGAATTCGTTGCTGAAGCTCGTTTCTCTTCGCTTCGGCTTGCTTGATTTCGGTAATGTCCGCGATCGCGACAAGCCGTAAGGCTTCGTCGCTTCCAAGACTTCGTGGCGCACCAATATCAATTCGGGCATGAAATCTGTCGCCTCCAGGTCTCGTAAATCGCACTTCGATCGAAACCGGGGGACCGTTCGCCTGTTGCTTTCTAACCGCCAGGAAAAGTTCGTCAGTATCATCTGAATGAACGAATGTCATCAGTAGCTGCCCAATGATTGCTTTACGGTCGAGTTGAAGCAAATTGGCCAGTGTCAAATTCGCCTGACGGATGCGGCCGCTGTGATCGATCGTCACATATCCAATTGGTGCAAAGTCGAAAAGTTCCGTATAGACATCGCGCGACTCAGCAATCAGTAGCTGACTTCGACGGAGCTCCTCATTTTGCATCTCCAGTTCGATTTGGTGAGTGCCAAGCTCAAAGACGAGTTTCTTGACGTCTGTTTCGGATAGTTCAGGTACTCTCGCGTCTCGCGCACGCATTCGTTCTTCTGCCCGGGTGCGCAGTTCTGCAAGTTCAGTCGCACCCTCGTTACGAACTTCCATAGTGAGTCCTTTATGCATATTGCTATTCAGGCAATTTCTCTCGGGTACTACTCCGGGATGTGCTGCCATGTGCACAGAAGAAAGTCTCGTTCATCAATTGAAATGTGCTGAACTCTTGCTTTCACGGCAACGAGCTCCCCTGTCTTTCTTCGATGCTCTGTTGTAAAGGCATCGTTCTTTTCTTTAACAATGTGTTGAGCATGCTGCACGCATTCTTCACGCGTCTTTGCTGCTTCGATATCGGGAACGCCCAGTTCCGAGAACTCCGCCCGGGTGTAGCCAAGATTCTCGTGGGCTCGGCGGTTGAACTCAGTGAAACTGAGCGATTCTGCGTCAATCAATACAATCGAGTCGTTCGCAAGTTCGAAGAGCATGCGAAACCGCTGTTCGGACTCTCGCAGCGCGTCCTCTGCCCGTTGCCGATCTGTAATGTCATCGAACGTTATCACCACGCCATCAATAACGTTGGCAACCGTTCGATAGGGTCGTACTTGCACCAAGTAGACGGTTCCATTTTCGTCCTTTTGAGCGAGTTGCCGCATCATCAGATCGTCCAGCACCTGGTTGCCCAGTTCGGTGAGGTTGGAGTTTGCCAGGGACGTGTTCAAGTCACCGATCGGTCGTCCAATATCCGTCGGAGTCAGCGGAATGACTTTCTTTGCCGCGGGTGTGTAGCGATTGATTTTCAGTTCGAGGTCGAGAAAGATGGTAGCGAGCGATGTGCTGTCAAGCAGGTTTTTGATGTCATCGTTGCTCTTCGTCAGTTCATCTACCCGCGCCTGTAATTCGGCGTTTACAGTCGCCGATTCTTCGTTGAGCGATTGCAGTTCTTCTTTCGATGATTCCAGTTCTTCATTCGTCGATTGCAGTTCTTCATTTGTCGACTGAAATTCTTCGCTGGTTGATCGATGCTCTTCATTGCTGGCTTCGAGCTCTTCTATCGTCGCCTGCAAATGCTCTTTCGTCCGTTGAAGTTCAAGCTCCAGCTGTTCGATACTGTGATTCTTGTTCTTTTTTTGCTTCGCGGGCCTGGCCACTTCCACCTGTCGTTTCTTTGGTGCGGGCGTTTCATCAAAAATGACGATCATCTTGCCCATGCTACTTCCCCGAACGGGGATAGGCCTCACTGTCAGGTCCAGGAAGCACTCTCCCGAGGACTGCGGTACGCTCAAACCACGGCAGGTAACTTCTTGATTGCTGCTGATGACTTGACGTATCGCAGTGGTTAGCTGGGCACGTAGGCCCTCTCGTGCCATTTGCAATACGTTGACGCTGACCTTCCCTTCCGGCGTTTCAAGAAATTTGCCTGTCCTTCCGTGCACGTAAAGCACATTGCATTCGTCATCGATGATGAGGCATGGGGACGTGCCGCTTTCTTCAAGGATCGTTTCTACCAGTCGCAGTTCTTCCATGTGGTCCTTACTTTTGCTTACGATGCGAGCCGCTCTGGGTGGGGCAAGATCTGTTGGGAAGGGAAACCTGGCGGACTGCCTCAAGCCGGTCGTAGTGCCACGGCGTGCGAAGATTTTCCACTTCTTGTCAATCATCGAGAACAGGTCAGTTGAGGAACCGATTGATTCAGACGAACCCAGAAAGAGAATTCCGTTTGCTTTTAGGCTGTAATGAAAAAGAGGAATAAGACGTTTCTGAAGGTCGGAATT
>CALHZT010000115.1 GCA_938040995.1 uncultured Pirellulaceae bacterium
AATAACTCCGGGGCTGCGAACGTTACGGTCTCGGATGGCGCCCAGGTAAATGTAAACACTCCCTCAAGTTCCACGGTAAGCGTCACTATGGGAGATGACACGACTGCCGATGGAACGCTTACCATCACCGGCGTCAGCGGCGGTACGCCTTCTCGTGTTACGGCGAACAAAGGAATGGAAGTTGGTGGTTCAAGCAATGAATCGGGTGGCCGGGGAACTGTGAATATCGAGGCGGGCGGGCAGCTTGTTACGGCAGGTGGATCTATTGGCGTTAACGCTGCCTCTGGTAGTGGCGGGACCGGTACAGTCAACATCAATGGCAACGGTTCCATGTGGCAATCGTCCGCTGGCATTACCGTTGGACAGATTGGTGATGGGCAACTGAATGTGACGGGCGGCGGACAAGTCGACGCTGGAGCAAACCTGATTGTTGGCGATACCAACAACGCAAACGCTGGAGCCGCATCCGTCACCGTTTCCGGTTCGGCGGGAGGGACGCCATCGACAGTGAATGTGCAAAGCATTTTGAGCGTCGGGAATGACCGGGCAGCCACGATGACTGTGAGCAACGGTGCCGTTCTGAACACCGGAATCGACGGATCGAACGCTGCAATCGGCGACTCGACCCTGTCGACTGGCGCAGTCATGAACGTAGACGACGCGACATGGAATCATCAGGGAGGCCGCATTCAGGTTGGAAGAAACGGCGGTTCTGCTTCGGCACCATCGACTTTGAATGTAACCAACGGCGGAACGGTCACGACCCCGCTGATTCTGGTTTCCGACCAAAATCCTACCAGCCATGGGCTTGTTCGGATTAACGGCACCGGCTCGAGCATCACAGCCACGTCGTGGGCAATTGTCGGAGATGAGGGCCCAGGAACCATGATCGTTGGCGATAGTGGTCTTTTCAACGTTGCCGAATTCCTCCACGTGGGTGGAATTAGCACTGGCGATGGCAACCTGATTATCGAAGATGGCGGGAATGTCGTTATCGCGGGCGACACCGCCATTGGCCGCGACGGCGGTTCGAGTGGAACGCTAACAGTTCGATCGGGCGGCACACTGACGACGAATGGTCTGCAAGTCGCCAGAGATTCTGGTTCAACCGGAACCATTCGCGCGAACGGCGGTGGAGTTATCAACTTGACGCCTGGTTCGACGCTCTCTGTTGGTGGCACGGCGACGACGGACGGAGGCGTCGGGAACCTGGTCCTCGCCGGTTCGACGATCAATGCCGATTCGGTGGTCGTTCGTAGTGGCAGTACGATCAATATTACTGCCGGAACATTGCGGCTGGGCACATTCAGCCGCATGCCAGGCAGCAACTTCAGCCTGGGAGTCAATGGAAAGCTCGCATTCACGGGCAATACCGTTCTTGATGCGGACCTGATCGCCGACATCTTCAATGACGATCCGGCACTAAACTCCCACGCCATCGGCAGTCCGGGTGGAGCGACGCTGGAGGTCGAAGGCGTTGCTTCCCTGGATGCACCGCTGCGATTGAATGGTGGCTTCTTCACGGTTGGTTCAATCAGTGATCTTTCGAATCTTGACTGGGACTCCGGAACGCTATCGCTCACCGCGATGAACGTGAACATTGAATCGGGTGGCCTGTTCGGCGATCAGTTGTTGTTGCAGCCAGGTCAGAATCTTTCGATAACGCAAACGACGACGAACAATGGCCTCATCAATGCGACAGCCAGTTCGCTGTCATTTCTCGGTGGCCTGACGAACAACGCCGACCTTGTGTTGGTGAACACTTCGATTCAGGGGCCGGTAACGAGTCCCGCAGGTTCGACGGTTACCGTCGTGGGGCAAGCCAACTTCAACGGACTGGTTAGCGGAGCCGGAAACTTCTACGGGCCCGGTAGCGCCAACTTTAACGGTGGCTTTGCTCCCGGCGACAGTCCGTCGATCGTCGCTTTCGAAGGCGACATGGTGTCGACTCAGTCGCTATTCATTGAAATCGGCGGCAATGACAATTCCGGACCGGCTGAATTCGATCAACTGGTAATTGACGGATCGGCGTCGATCGGTGGCTTGCTCGATGTCAGCTTGATTGACCTCGGTAGCGGAACGTATGTGCCGCAGCTTGGCGATTCGTTCGAGATCATCAGTGCAGCGGATGGACTCACCGGCGACTTTAGCCAGTTCAATCTGCCTGCTCTGGCGGGTGGACTCGACTGGAGCCACAGTGCGAACGGAAATGCGTATGTGCTGAGCGTGGTTGTCGGGAACGGAGTGAATGGCGACTTTGACAACGATGGTGACTGGGACGGAGCCGACATTGATGCACTTGTCGCAAGCATCGCAGGTGGAAGCACGGACACCGGATTCGATCTCGACGGAGACGGCATGATCGACGAAGACGACCTTGATGAATGGCTGATTGTTGCGGGAGCCGAAAATCTGGCGAGTGGGAACGCCTATCTCTACGGCGATGCCAACCTTGACGGAGTCGTGGATACTTCCGATTTCAATCTGTGGAACTCGAACAAGTTCACTGCGTTGGCCGCCTGGACCGCGGGCGACTTCACTGCCGATGGCTCGGTCGACACATCTGATTTCAATCGCTGGAATTCCAACAAATTCCAGAGTTCGGATTCGGCAATCGCGGTACCAGAATCCGCTACGGGAATTGCGGCGTTCCTGTTTGCAGCCGTCGTTCTGATGCCAATATTCCGTCGCAGCCGAAACGGGCGGGTTTCCTGAACTTTGCGAGCGACCACATCACCAACAGCCTACTGGCCGGCGATCAGCGTCCTTCGTGTTTGAGAAACTCCCGAAACGACTCTTTTGCACGAGGATGCCTGGCGGCCAGTCGCCGAGCTGGTTCGAGGTACGAAGCAGACTGGTCGCGGGCATCCAACTGGATGTGAGCTCGCGACAGCAGATTGAGTGTCCAGACTCGATGCGGGCTATCCGGAAAATTCTCGGACCGATAATAGTGGCTCTCTTGCAGCGCACTGACTGCGGCAATCGTCGTCGTTCGACTCCGTACGTGCCCAACTATTGCCCGGCTCGAAAAGTCGAAAATCTCGTCCGGCACTCGCCCGTTTTCCGCAAACAACGTTGGCAGAAGGCTACTCGGAATCGGAATTGCCCCAATCAGATTAAGTCTTGCGTCTCGCCAAAAGACGATACAACATAGCGACTTACGAACTAAAGTGGCGCTGTCCAATTAGGCTCCGACCCTGCCGCAAGCAGGAGCGTGGAAACTGCTCACGAACTCTTGATCTGCAAGCCGACAACGAGACAGCGTAAACTACAACCACGACAAGCCTCTCCGTCCTGCACACCCGGCCGCTTGCGCAACCAGTTCGCCAACGATCTACGTCCAACAAAAAAAATTGCCATGAACATCACCAGGCACCCACCACGCACTCTCGCACCACGAACCCTTGCAATCATCCTCGCGATGATCTGCTCGCTCTCTGCAACCCTCAGTGCCCAAGACATCACCATCGACTCGGAGCTCATCGCAACCAACGTCACCGGTGAATTCGACCTCGTCGTGTCCTGCAAAATCCCGGACGGCTGGAACACCTACGGCTCGGCCGACACGCTCACTCCCATCCAGTTCAAGCTCAACGAATCGGACGAATTCCAGATTGTCGGCGACCCTGAAATTCCAACCGGCAAAAAGAAAGACGCCGACGGCACGGCTCGGCACTACCTGCGAAAGCAACTGAAAATCCGCCAGCGGATCAAAACAACCACCACCGAGGGCAAACTGGCGATTCATGGCAACGTGCGGATGACTCTCTGCCGCAAGGAAATTTGCAAGCCGCCCAAATCTTATTCCTTCTCGGTCGAACAGGAGCTCGGCGACCTTGCGGCTGGTACTGCTAATGCACAAGCTTCAGCCAACGACGACTTTACCATCGACTCGCTCAAATCACTCCAGGCCGACTTACTCGACGTCGTCCAACAAGCTCGCTCCGCCACCGTGGGCCTGATGTACAAGCAGGGGCTTGGCACTGCGTCCGGCGTCATTGTTTCGCCCGACGGCCTTATACTCACGGCGGGTCACTGCGTCATCGAGCCGGGAAGCGTCACCAGCGTCATCCTCGCCGACGGACGGGAGTTCGACGGCACGGGAATCGGCATCGAACCGGGCTACGATTGCGGGTTGATGAAGATCGACGCCGAAAGCCTCGGCGACGAGAAACTGCCATACGCCAAAATGGGATGGTCTTCGCAATTGAAGGTCAACGAACCGGTATTCAGCACCGCTCACGGCGGCGAGTTTGATCAGGATCGCGGTGCGTACCTGCGATTTGGTCGAGTCATCGATCCATGCTCAAAATTCGCCGGATATGTGCATAGCACCTGCCTGATGGAACCGGGCGATTCTGGTGGGCCACTCTTCAATCTGGACGGCATGGTCGTCGGAATTCGCAGTATGATCGAGAAAGACCTCGACGAAAATTACGATGTTCCGATCGACTTGTTCCGTCGGCACTGGAAGGAGCTGAACGAGTCGAAAAAGTTTCGCTGGAATCGCAGTTTGGCCGAGCCATCGTTTGGGATTCGCCTGCTGCGTGGTCGCAGTCATCTGGATGGCGGCTCGCCCGACAAAGATACGGCGAATCGCGGCATTCGCATCAGTCGCGTGGCGGACGACAGTTGGGCCAGCCAGTCAGGGCTGGTACGAGGTGACCGGGTGATGAAATGGAATGGCGCGTCGGTGCTCGATCCCAAGCAATTCAATACGTATTTGGTGAGCGCTCTGGCCAATGGCGATCCGAACGTACAACTGTCCATCGTTCGCAAGGATGAAGAACTCGACTTGCAACTCGATTTCTCCACGCTTTCATCGAAATCACTGGACGGGATTCAGCCGGACCGAACGCAGCAAAATGCTGGCAAACCGCACACTCAGTTGGCATCCTTGCCGCAAGTCGTTCAGCGTCTGGAAGATCACCTGGACGATTTATCGGTGGTTGTCGAAACGAAGCGACACAAGGCGCTGGGCACGCTGGTCTTCTGGACGGACCAGCCGGCATCGGACCGGGTCGTCACCAAGTCATCATTGACGAAAGAAGATACGGCAACCATCGTCCTGGCGTCCGGAGAGACTGCCAACGGATCGGTGGTAAAGCGTGACGAGGCGTTGGACCTCGCGCTCATCAAGTTGGAAAAGTCGTTTGAACTCCCGCAGCATTTGCCCAGGTTGGAGACGGACCCGCGACTTGGCAAGTTCTTAATGTCGCCTGATCCGACGGGAGCGGGTTCCGTGAGCGTGCAAAGCAGCGGCTTATTCTCGACGACTGGAAGCGGATATCTGGGCATCGAACTGGAGCCCGACGTTCCGGGCTTTACCATCAAGGACATGGACAAAAATTCCGCCGCGAAGAAAGCGGGACTCGAATCCGGTGACGTCATCCTCAAGATCGACAATAAGGAAATTAAGTCGCTGGACGAGGGGCTGTCGATCCTGGGCGATAAAAAACCCGGTCAGAAAATCGTCGTCACTCTCCAGCGAGGCGACGAGGAAAAAAATCTGAATGTGATTCTTGGTACCCGCGAAAGCTTCAACGACAGTGATGGAAGTCACATTGCTGACCACTTCGATGGCGGGAAAAGTCGCGTATCACGATTTCCCCGTGTTTACGTCCACGACAGTCGCGTTGTCGCCAAACATTGTGGCGGTCCGGTCTTTGACCTCGAATCGAAATTCATCGGACTCAACATGGCTCGCCCCAGCCGCACTCAGTCATATATCGTCCCCGCCGAAGATGTGATATCCTTCGCGACCGAGGTAGCAGCAAAGTAGACATTGGTCTCGGAGCGAAACGTAGACCGTAGGCTCCAGCAAATTTTCATCCCATGAACGACTTTCGTCCCACCGTCCACTCTGGATTCACATGACGCGCCAATCTACTGGCGGCGTGACCGTTCTTCGGTTTGAGTAATTCGAGCAGCTTGCTCTGGGCCAACGTGGATCCGTCCGCGTGGAGCTTTCTTCGGAGCGATATTCACAAAAGGTAAGGGACGATGAATCTACGTAGCATTCACCACAGGCAAGGTTTTACTCTTGTCGAACTTCTGGTTGTTATTGCCATTATTGGCATCCTTGTTGCGCTGTTATTGCCCGCCGTTCAGCAGGCGCGGGAATCGGCTCGGCGAGTCGGCTGCACCAACAATATGCGACAGCTCGGCTTGGGGCTATTTAACTACGAATCGGCAAATCGACAGTTTCCGAGCGCGGGCCAGGCCAAGCGCGGGGGAACCGGATCGAATTCCGGACAAAACGTTTTCTTCACGGACAGAGGGCGACTGGAATCGCGCGGCGACGCGTCGCATTCTTTTCAAACGTATATCCTGTCTTACATCGAGGAAAAAGGGGCAGCAGATGCGATCGACCTGAAATACCGCTACGACTTTGTTGGGCCGGAAGCGCCGACCAATACGCAAGGTTCTGGCCAGGAGATGGCCATCTTTCTTTGTCCCTCGACGGCCGGTCGAAACAGCCCTGTGGATGCGGAAGGATTTGGCTTCACCGACTATTCAGCGCCCGTCACCGTAAAGCCCGGGCTCAGTGGCAACCCCGATCAACCACGATTCAAATGCGTTCTCAATGGCGACTCGAAACGTCGCATTCGATCCATCAGGGATGGAACGAGCAAGACCATCGCCGTCGCCGAAGACGCCGGACGTTTCGACGTGGATACTGGCGGATTCATGTTGGTGAAAGAAGAGACGATGGATGACGGGACTTCCGTGAAGCGGCGTTCGTGGGCCTGGGCCGATCCGGACAACGCCTACAATGTCGATCGGTTAGTGAATAACAGCTCGTCACCGATCGGCGGACCACCCGACTGTCTCTGGAGCGTTGTCAACTGCGGTGCGAATGAAGAAACCTTCAGCTTTCATCCAAACGGCGCCAACGCCACATATGCCGATGGCAGCGTCCACTTCATCCCCGCCGACATTGAGGCAGTCACCTTTGTCGCACTGATGAGCAAAGACGGCGGAGAGATCGTCGACGTCACAGGACTGTAGTCACAAGTCGGCATTTTCATTTGAGCGGGATTGGCCAACTACGGAATTCGCTGGTTTCCGAAGCGCTCGTTTCCGGCGACTGAGATTCCGGCGACTGAGATTCCGGCGACTATATCGCCAAGCTTGCGATTTTTCTTGACGCGAATCGCTGTCGTTTTAAGCTCATAGGTATTGGCAGGGGTCCTTTTTTGGGCCTTTTCGAAAATACCTGCCACCAAGAATTCGCATTGAACTCAATTGAAAGCACAAAACCATGCGCGATTTGTCCGTTCTTAATCGACCATGTTATCGCTTTGCTGCGGGGATGTTGACCGTATTCCTGCTTGCCACCAGCATCGTGGCGCAATCAAGTGACTCGGGAAAAAAGGAAAAAGGCGACTCGGAAAAATCCGCCACCGCGGAAAAGCTTTCTCCTGCCGAATCGGCCAAAGCTGAACAAGTCGCCAAGGCATTTCTGGTGGTCCAAAAAGCCGTGGAATCCAATGACTTGACCACAGTACAGTCGCTTAGTTCGCCGAAAGCATTCAAAGAGTTTTATGGCCAACAATTGGTCATTTCCCTGATGTACGCGGAAGAATCGCCCGAGCTTGCGGATCTCCTCAAAGAACACGAACTGGGTACGATCGATCCGGAGAAATTTTTTGACGCAAACACATACGAAGAATACAACGCAAGGTTGGCCAAAATTTTCGATCGTCTGCCCGCAGAGAATCGGTTGAAGATTTTGGCAAAAATTCTTCAGGCGCGCGACGACTCAGAGGAAGAAGAGAGCTTCCACGAGTTCACAGGCCAGATCACCAAAACAGAATTCGATGAGCAAGGCACCGCCACCATCCTGGTTCAATTGCTGGCCAAAGACGCCGATGAAGAGATCCTCAAAGAAATGGAGATTGATGCCGACGATGCGGGGAATCAGCCGGTCTCCCCGCCTCACTATTTCGATTTTGTAAAAACCGACGGTAAATGGGTATTCGTTGGCATCAATCTTCCAAAAACCGAAGCCGCGATGGACCAATTCTTCGAATCGACGCAAGATGAATTGCCATTGATCGAAGACATCTCGTTAAAAGGTACAGCGTACTCCGGAAAGAAAATCGACCTCGCGGATTTCAAGGGCAAAGTCGTCCTCGTCGATTTTTGGGGCACTTGGTGTCCGCCCTGCGTTGAGAGCTTGCCCAAGTTGAAAAAACTGCACAAGAAGTTTGAGAAAAAGGGACTTGTCATCCTCGGCATCGCCGTCGACGAAAAATCTGACCTCGACAAGTTCTTCAAAAAGACGCCGCTACCGTGGGAGAGCATCGTCGATCCGGAGGGAGATATCGCCTATGAGTACGACATTGAAGCGTTCCCGACGACATTGCTGATCGACAAATCAGGCGATCACGTTGCCTCGAACCTCGAAGGCGATGAACTCGAAGACGAAATAAAGCACCTGCTCGGCGAGAAAGAATAACTGGGCGATTCGTTTGCGTCGAAACGCTTTTCGCAATGATCTCCTGCGCGCCTCCTCACACTATTGGGCAGCTGCGCACCAAGCTGAGACTGCGCTATGTCCTGATCTAACGCCACAGTTTTTTTGGATCACGCCCCGTCGGTACCTGACAAAGTCGCTGGCGAGCTTCATGCGAGATCAGTAGAATCGGGGCGACAAAACGACATCAACAAGCAACCTCCCTTCTCTGACTGGAAGAAACATGCGAGTCCCAATAGGCCGGGTATCTGTGTTGGCTGTGATTTCATTGCTGTTCACGGGCTTTTCGATCGCTGACGAAACAACGAATGACGAAATAGGGAATGACGAAGCGCGGTCAAATGGTGCTCCGGTTTACCAGATTGAAAACCGCGCTGACATCCTGGTCATCACCAACAGCGAGCTTGCCGATTCCTGGAGGCCATTTGCGGAATGGAAAACTTCAACGGGCCGCCCGACAAAGATTGTGACGACGGATTTTGTCGGAGAAAACTACTCCGGTGACGATATCCAGCAGCAGATTCGTGCCTGTTGCCTTGAACATATCAAGCAAGAAAAAACGAAGTGGGTCGTTCTGGGCGGCGATTCGTCGGCAGACGAAGGAATCGTACCGGACCGCGATACCGATCACTCCGATTTTCAAATGCTGCCCTACGATAACATTCCAACGGATATCTATTACATCAGCGAGAAAGACTGGGATGCCAACGACGATGGCAAGTATGGCGTGTTCGCTGACGACCTGGCAGAAGTCGCCTATTACAATCCCAAGGCATCCATTGGCCGCATCCCCGTGCGGACCTCGTCGGACGTCGCGGCCTACACAGATAAAGTGATAGCCTATGAATCTCGTTATCCGGTCGGTGATTTTGCGAGGCGGATGGTGTACACCTGCCCTGAAAATTCCGCGTATCCAAAACTGGAAACGAGCATGGAAGAAGTGGAAAAATCGTGGTCTGCGGGCTACATCAGCCGGTTCTTCGGTGATCGAACCGCGTGGGACGAAAGCAAGCGTGGTGAGCACGATTTGACGCCGGAAAATCTTGTCCAGATGATCAACGACCGACAGGCATCCAAGATTCACATACATGGCCATGGATTGCTGCATATCTGGGTACTCGAAAAACACCGGGAAATGTCAGCCGATGAAGTTGCGAAACTCGAAAATGAGAATGCATACCCGATTATCACGACGGTCTCCTGTTTGACCGGACAGTACGATGACAGGCAGGACCCGTGTATCAGCGAGTCCATGCTGCGACATCCCAAAGGCGGCGCGATTGCCATCCTGGCCCCCTCCCGGGAAGGCGTTCCGTTTATGAAGAGTCCGCAAGACTTTCGGTTGATGATGACTGAAGGCAAAATGGACGGTACCACGACGGCTTATACCAAATTCTGGAAAATTGCTTTGGCCGAAGACCTCACGATCGGCGAGGCGTTTCGCAAAGTCAAAATGGAAATGGAAGGAGATGCTCGCGAGAATGACGGATTCCATATGGCTCAATGCGAACTGAACCTGCTGGGCGACCCATCTATCAAGGCGCGACCAGCGGCTCCGGATTCCTTCGCGGCAAGGGCGAGACTTTCGGACAACACTCTGAAACTCAGTGGCGTACCAAACGCGAAAGTATGTATTTGGGATGGCGAACAGGACCTGGTTACCCACGCAACCGATGAGAAAGGTGAACTGGAAGTTACATTAAAATCGCCAGAACGCACGTATCGCATTACCGCCATGGCACCGGGCTTCAATATCTGGGCGACGACGACTGACAGCGAAGAGATTGCCAGCGACAACAATGGCGAGGGAAAGGATTTCGCCAGGTTCAGAGAGTATATTGCCGAAAGGATACCCGGCATCGGCGAAGAACAACTGGATGCGATCGCGAAAGCACTGGACAAGGACGGAGACGGAAAGATCTCCGAGGTCGAGCAGGAGAATCGAATGAAAGCCATCCAGTCGATTATGCAAGGTGGTCGAGTCGCAGCAGGCAGGAAACCTGGCGACAAAGAAAAAACGGAAAGTAAGAAGCTCGCAAAATTCAGAGAGTATGTCGCAGAGAAAATTCCCGACCTGAATGACAAGCAACTCGATGCGATCGCGAAAGCGGCAGACAAGAATGGCGACGGAATGATCTCCGATTCCGAGTTCGAAGGTCGTAGAGCCGCCATTCAGTCAGTGTTGGGCAGCTAGAGCGCAGTCGCGTTTTGTGTAGCGTCAATTCGTCGTTCTTGCTCGGGATTCACGTCGACAGAGACGCTATCCGTCCGTGCGACTCGCACTAGCTGACCATCTTCACCGGCGACTTTGCGGGAATAATCGAGTCAAAAATCTCGTGAAAGGCGTCGGGGACGAGATCATCGTTGTCATGCCCGGGGACTGCGAACGGCAACTCAACGTCCAACCCGGATTCAGTCGCTATCTCACTGGCCAGCAGTTCCAGTTGGTGCAAGTTGGTTGCGAATCGACTGAAGAATTCACCGCTTTCCAGCTTGTCCTTCAAACGCTGGTTCATTTGCCGAATGACCGGCATTTCTGAAATATTTATCGACCCGGTGGCTTTGATTTGCGACGTCGATTGATGCCACCGCTGGAACAGATCCTGCATGAAGTGGTTCACCGTGCCAAGCCGCTTGAGCGCTTTGAGATTGCGAAGATACATCGTCTGCTCACACATCCGCCCCTGCATAAAAATGAATCCGGTGATAGACCAGTACACAAGATAATCCCAGAGAATTTTTACCGGCATCACCGTCGGATTGCCGAACAGCTGATACTGATTTTGATACGCAGACAGCGTCCCATAGTAAAAGCGCTTGAATATCCGGTCGTAGGAAAATGCCCGAATGCGATATCCCCGCCCCGTCAAATCGCGACGGACCAGATCACAAAGAAACGTGTTCGCAAACGCAATGAAGTCGCTACCGGGTGAATAAAATGGGTCGTGAAAAAAGCCCGCTTCGCCAGTGATGCCCCAGCGGTTACCAGAAAACACCTGTTTGCATTCCGTCGAGTAGCGTTTAATCGCCCGGAAGTCCTGCAGGCAATCTGCGTTTTCCCGCACAACCCTCGCACATTGCGGCTCGAACTTTTCCAGCCACGCCAGCGCCTTGTCGAACGAATTAAAGTTTGAGAGCGAGTGGAACTTTTCTTCAGCCACGATTCCCATACTGGTGGAGCCAGAAGAAAGTGGAATCATCCAGACCCAGTATCCTTCGCCCATGAAGTGATTGGTGCTGTACCATCTCGCTGTCTTGCCTTCGTGCCCTGCCTGCCAACCAGAATCATCGCTCCAGTCGTCGATCTTGATACGGTTGCCGAAACGGAACCACGCAGCATTCGCGACATGCTCCGACGGCATTTGCAAATCCAGCTTTCGTTTCAAAAAAGCTCTTCGCCCACTTGCGTCCACTACCCAGCGGGATTCGACTGTCTGGAGTTCGCCGTTCAGTTCATAGTCAACCATGTGCGAGCCGAAGCGATTCACTTCGACATCCCTGACCGTTGCCTGGTCGAGAAACTGGATGCCACGTTCCAGACACAAATCGCCAAGGTAGTTCTCAAACCTGCCACGATCCAGTTGATAACTGGGACACGGTGCGTACCGTTTCCCTCCCAGTTCCAGCCGATCCTCGATGCGTGAGTTGTCACCCGCAGGAAAAAAGAACCGCAGCCCGAGTTTCGGAAGTTGCTCTTCCAGAATGTGCTGGCGTAACCCGAGGACACTGCCAAAGTAGTGCGCCGCGACTTCGACCGTGGATTCCCCGACTTTGAATGCGGCTTCGGGTACCGGATGCTCGCGCTTTTCCAGAACGGTAATTTTGGCATCGGGCAACTGCTGTCGGCACTGGATCGCAAAAGACAATCCAGCCAGACCACCGCCGAGGACGGTGACGTCGCTTTGGTTCTTCGATTGATTTGCTCTTCGCAACATCCTTGATTCCCCGTAATGCCCTGATGCATCAACTTGTCAAACGCAGTCGTGCAGTGACGACTCTACATGTTCAAAACCTGGAAGACGCTCTCCAGATGCGAACTGTTCGTCATTCCCTCCGGAACCGCTACCGGAAGTTCTTCGTATCGCAGTTTGACACGATCCGTCATCTCGTACATGAGATCGCGCATCAAGCCAACATTGTCCGCAAACCGGATTCGCAATGCTTCATCGTCGGCCGGAATCGTCAGTTCTTCGTTCAGCCTCGTCATGACTTTGATGTCGTTTTGATTGACAAATCCGGCCGTTGCATTCACATGCGGTTCGGCAGCATGCCACTCGCGGAAGAACTCCTGCATCGTCACATTCATTGTGCGAACTTCTTCGATCCCCTTCGATAGCGACTGCACGAACGCGACGTCCGTCAATTTGTCATTAAAGTGCAATAGCGCCGGGAAGCCCCAATAGACGGCATAGTCCCAGACAAACTTCAGCGCCATAATTCTTGGATTGCCGAACAGTGGGTACTGATCGCGATACGTCAGCAGGTTGTTTTGAAAAAGCGTCAGGAAGATACTCTGGAGCGCTGGTGCGAGATGCGTAATGGATTCTCCAGCCAGATCTTCTTCAATCAGCTTGCCGACCATCGTGTTGCCGATCGCAATAAAATCGCTACCTGGCGAGTAGAACGGATCGAGGAATGCGGCGGCTTCACCAACCAGTCCCCAACGATCAGCCGAAAATACCTGACGCGAACCGCGAGACATCTTCTTGATCGCCAAAAAGTCCTGCATCTTGTCCAGATGAGGCACCAAACTCGCGGCGCATTCCGGTTCGAACTTTTTCAACCATGCGATTGATTTGTCGAAGCTGTTTAGCTCGCGCAGGCTGTGAACTTTGGGATCAGCCACAATGCCGACGCTGGTCGAACCTGTCGCAAGCGGAATCAACCACACCCAGTAACCTTCGCCCATCAGGTGGTTCGTACTAAGCCAGCGTCGCTGCACCTTGCCGGTCAACGCGTGCCAGTCCGCGTCGTTACACCAACCATCGACTTTGATGGTCGAATCAATGCGAAACCAGACGGCGTTGATATCGTGATTCAGGTCTTCCTCAAGCTTGAGCTTTCGCTTGATCATCGCGGCTCGACCACTCGCATCCACGACCCAGCGAGCCACAATGGTTGAACGCTCGCCCTTTTGTTTACCCGTTCGTTCGATCGTGATCTGGTGGTTTGTGTCTTTCGTCCCGCCTTCGGAAGAATCGAGAGTGATCTCGCGAACCCATGCTCCGTCGAAAATGATGGCTCCCATTTCCGCATCCGCATCTGCCAGATAATTTTCCAGACGACCACGATCCATCTGATAACTGGGAGCCGCAAAAAACTCACTACCGCCGACCTCCGTGCCTTCCGCAAGTGATTGATGCGCGTCCTTGAAAAAGAATCGCAACCCGAACTTTGGCAGTTGCTGGTCAGTCAGGTGTTTTTTCAGCTGCAGCTGGTGCCCAAAATAATGCGCACCAATCTCCACCGACGACTCACCGACCTTATGCGTCGTTTCACTCACGGGAAACTCGCGTTTTTCAATCACCGCGATCCGCGTCGCCGGGCGCGCCATCAGCAGTTGCCTTGCAAGAGTCAGACCTGCAAGCCCGCCGCCAAGAATCACCACGTCAAATTCATTTGTCTGTGCAATCATCCGTGACTCACTCGTGATTCGCGATTGGTTTCGCGGGAAGATTCGCCGTCCATGTGCTTCGCAATTTCCGTGATCCAGTATCGTTGTTTCTGAAACGGGTAATGAGGCAGTCGTAATCGTGTTCGCATGTTTTCGTGCGGCCAAGTCGCGTGGACGCCATCAAAGTCCGGATTCGCTCCCAGCTGATACAGGCCCCCCAAGGCCGATTGCAGACTTCCCGTGGCATTATTACCGTCCGTCAAACAAACGACAGTCGCCGGTGCCGTATTTTTCGCATCAGCTTCCCTGCCGCCATCGCCACCGCCACAGCCAATCGCAAAATCAAGCATGACGTCGCATCCAACACGCTGCAACGCTTGCAAAGCTGCCTCGTCACGCGACTCGGTATCCCCGGCAATATTATCAGCAAGATGCTCTCGCCAATAACTGCCGCCAAGGGAACGATGTATCGGGACGATGTCCGCCGACATGCTGCACACTAGCGGCAGCTTCGGTGGGTAGTAGTTAAAATCATCGGCGAGTTTTTCGAACGCGTCCAGTGATTCAGACAGGTTGCCCGATTGGCGGTCAACGAACGCCCGCTCACTTGCAAGAATCATTGCGTCCTTGAAGCAGAGGCAGCCGGCTACGCAAGCCGCAGTCAACTGTCCGACTCCTGAACCTGCGATTGCATCCGCTTCGATCCCCCACGACATCCAGAGATTGGCGAGTGTCGCCTG
>CALHZT010000116.1 GCA_938040995.1 uncultured Pirellulaceae bacterium
CTTCACAAGCGAAACGCAATTCGGCGTAATCTCAAAAGTGTGTGGATCCTGTCCAGACGCGAGTACGCAAACGACTTCGCAACGGTCACCAGCCACCTGTTTCGCGAAGTCGGCGATCTGTGTCGTCGAACAGGTAACGACCGGCTTGGCCTTTGCTGAATCATCAGCGGATGAACTCCGCACCTGAACGCTCACGAAGAGCAGCGAGATTACCAATAGTCGCATGAGTTGATGTCGCATTTTGTCTCGACGTCCCGTTAAATCATTCACAAGGAATCGTGGTTCTGCGAACCGTCTTTCGCGTTTACCAAACACTGGTTTTGGCGGCTTCAACCGCGCCACCAGAAAAGTGTAGCAGTAGCTACAAATCGAGTCAACGAGGTCGATATCGCCCTTCACCGACTTGAGCCAAAATCTCCGACCTGAATATCTGGTGTGTTACCTGGAAATGCCCTCTGTTTTGTCTTTCAAGCCACCAGAATCATCCACTTTTGTTGACCGCGCCAATTCAGCAGGATAAATTCAAGAGTCTGCTTCGCAACGTGTTGGTACTTCCAATGTCGGTAAAATATTACAAACGCTATCGAATGGAGTTCAATCTTCGTCGCCGTTCGATTCCGTCTGTGCCCAAACCGAACAACTTTGAGTTCCTCGCGTGGGATGAAGACCTTCTTGAGTCGCATGCCGAAGTGAAGTGCAACAGCTTTAGCCACGAGCTGGACTCCATCGTGTTTCCGTGCCTCGGCGATCCGGTCGGTTGCCTGCAACTGATGCGTGAGATTGCCAGTCGCTCTGGCTTTCTTCCGGGTGCAACCTGGATGGCCGCCTATGTTGGCGATGATCCGACGCTGCCCTACTACAGCGCCACGATCCAGGGGCTCGCGACTGCAGATCGGGTAGGCAGCATCCAGAACGTCGGCACGGTTCCGGGTCAGAGAAGCAAAGGCCTCGCCGCCGCATTGGTGGTTCGGGCACTCGCTGGCTTCCACGCCGCTGGACTCCGCCGGGCTTCGCTCGAAGTGACAGCCGAGAATTCCAGAGCCGTTCGATTGTACGAGCGTTTGGGCTTTCGCCACGTGCGAACCGTCTATAAAGCGGTCGAAGTCGCCTATTCCTGATTTCGCCAACGTTCAACTTCAAACGCCGCCAATTCACACCGGACAGGCCCCCAGCCTACAGCCTTCTGAGCCCATTCGGTCTCTAGCCGGTCTCTAACTCACATTGTTCTGGGCGTGGCACCGAATCGGACATTCTTTTTGGGGGCAAGGCTGATACAATTCGAGATTCAAAATAGAACAACCACTACAAGGAACGGCGTGTGGGCCAAGACATCAATGTCCACCAATTCGAAAACGGACTAACCTTGTTGGTCGAGGTCATGGATTGGGTCGAATCCGCCGGGTTCACGATCACCATACCGGCTGGCTGTGCGCGTGATCCAGTCGACAAACTCGGACTCGCCAACTTCACCAACGAAATGGCCCAACGCGGCTGCGGCGATCTCAACAGCCGTCAATTTATCGAGTCGCTGGATCGGCTTGGTGCAGATCGCAGCGCAAGTGTGACTCAGGTGAGTTCGAGTTTTGCTGCCGCCACACTCGCCGACAACCTGCCCGGCGTTCTCGAAGTGTATTCCAAGCTTGCTCGCGCCCCGCTCTTTCCTGAAGAACAACTCGAAGACGGTCGCATGGTCTGCATTCAGGAACTGTATTCTTTTGCCGACGATCTCGCGAACCGTTGCATTCACACGCTGAAGCACCAATCCTATCCTTCGCCATGGGGCAGACTTGCGATTGGCGACGAAGAGCATGTCGAAGGCATCACGCTCGCCGAAATTCAGGAATTTCATCGGCAGCATTACGGCCCGAATGGCGCGATCATCAGTGTGGCCGGCAAAGTCGATTTTGAAAAAGTCAAAGCCGACGTGGCTCGCCTGTTTGGCGACTGGAAACAGGCGGATCGCCCTGCCATCACGGATGGGCCAACTCCTCGCGGCTATCGCCACATCGAACACGACAGCAGCCAGACGCATATCGGCATCGCCTATGACGCGGTGCCATACCGCCATCCCGACTATTTTCAGTCGCGGGGAGCGGTTGGTGTACTGAGCGACGGCATGAGCTCGCGACTGTTCACCGAAGTTCGCGAAAAGCGTGGGCTCTGCTACACCGTTTTCGCTTCCTACCATTCGCTCAAAGACGAAGGTCGAATCATCACTTACGCTGGCACGACCGCCGATCGGGCACAAGAGACGCTGGATGTCGCGTCGGCTGAATTGCGAAAAATTGCCAGCGGTATCGACGAAAGCGAACTACGTCGACTAAAAGCGCGAGTGCGAAGTGCATTGATCATGCAGCAAGAAGTCAGTACGGCAAGAAGCTCAGCCATCGCAGCCGACTGGTTTCATCTTGGTCGCGTGCGTCCGATGGACGAAGTCAGCTCGATCATCGACGGTTTAACTTGTGAAAGCGTCAACAAGTTTCTTTCCGAGAATCCGCCCGGCGACTTTACCATCGTGACGCTCGGAGCCGAACCTTTGGAGGTCTCCCTTGGAGTTTCGTAAACACACACTCGACAACGGGCTGGAAATTGTCGCGGAGTGCAGCCCCAAGGCTTACTCGCAGGCAATCGCCTTTTTTGTAAACACCGGGTCGCGTGACGAATCGGACGACATCGCTGGGGTCAGCCACTTCCTGGAACACATGATGTTCAAGGGGACACCCAACCGGACCGCCGCGGATGTCAATCGCGAACTGGATGAGATTGGATCGCAATCGAACGCGTTTACCAGTGAAGAGCAGACTGTGTACTACGCAGCTGTCCTGCCTGACTATCAGGAAGAGGTGGTTGATCTTCTCGCCGACATGATGCGACCTTCGCTACGGCAAGATGACTTTGATACTGAAAAGCAAGTCATCATTGAAGAGATCGCCAAGTACGATGATCAACCGCCGTTCGGAGCCCACGAGAAGTGCATGGCACTCTACTTCGGCGATCACCGGTTGGGGAATAGTGTCCTTGGCACGGCGGAGAGCGTAAGCGCGTTGACGCGAGACGCGATGTACGAATATTTTGAGCGGCAGTATAGCCCGGGCAACATGACGCTCGCAGCGTCCGGAAACGTCGACTTTGACAAACTGGTGGCTGCTGCCGAGTCGCGATGTGGCAACTGGAAGTCATTTGAAACGGCGCGGTCACTTGACAAAACTTCGGGCAACGAAGGCATCGCGCATATCGAACAGCCAAGTGCGACTCAGCAATACGTCACGCAGATAAGCAACGGACCAGCCGCCGGTGACTCTTCTCGCTATGCCCGCCGCCTACTCGCCACGGTGTTTGGCGATGAGAGCGGAAGTCGCCTGTTCTGGGAA
>CALHZT010000117.1 GCA_938040995.1 uncultured Pirellulaceae bacterium
TCGGACGGAGCCTCGCCCTCCCGTGCCGCTTCCTCTTGAGTCATCAAAGCAAGCTAATGGTTCATGATAAATTCGTTGCTGTTCAGGATGGCCCACCAAATATCCTGCAGCGCCGCGGACGTCGGATCCGCTTTCGCATACTTGCGATTCTTGTTGCCATTCCTGTTGCCACTCGATCTGCCGCCCTTCCAGTCACTGGAACGCGCGGCGACCAGTGAGTTGGCCATCTTGAGTTCTTTTTTGGTTGGACGGCGAGCCAGCGCTGCAACATAAAGCCGCCGGATCTTGTCGGCTGGCTTGGCATCGCTCGCAATCGTCTTCGCCAGAAAACCGGAACCAGTTGTCCTGGTCGCTGACTTGACGAGATCGCCATTGAACATCATCAACGCCTGCGGGATCGAACCGTTGAACGTCGTCGCCTCGCCGCCTTCGTCGGTACCAAAAGCCCGGCTAAACTGGCGCAACCAGCGACTCTTCTCGGCTTCCCGCTTTTTATAATTTCCGTTCGCTGCCTGAGTCGCCACCATGAGCGATTCATAAAGCTCTTCGGCTCGCATCTGCCGCAGGTAGAAACGACTGAACTTTGGTGTCTCGCCCTGCTGTGGGTCGTCCGCAAGATTGCCTTTGCTGGCCCGGCTGGAAAGTCCATAAGGACGGCTGAGGACAATCCACTGGATCAGTTTCTTCTGGTCGTATTCGCTCTTGCGAAACTGATCCGAAATGTAATCGAGCAACTCCGGATGAGTCGGCGGATTGTGCGGCCCCATGTCGTTGTACGGTTTATTGAAACCATAGCCGAGAAAATGAGCCCACATGCGATTCACCTGCGCAGCCGCAAGATAATCGCTATTCCGAATCAGGCGTCCAAGCTCTTCCCTGCGGTTGGCCTCGGACAGAAAGCCGCTGCGATTTTCCAGTCGCGTGCCATCCACGAATACCGGATACGCCGATTTGAGTTTGCCGTTTCGTTGTTCATAGTAGATCTCAGCCGACTCGGGACTGGCCCCTTCCCCTGCGAAGTCCTGATCGACGACTTCGACGTGATCGACGTCCATCGAGCCTTCATCGAAACGACGAAGTGGTCGCGTCTGTCGGAAGAACGCATTTAACTCCCAAAACTGATTCTGCTTCCATTCGTTAAACGGATGATTGTGACACTGCGTGCATTGCACCTGAATGCCCAGAAAGAGTTCGGAAGTCTTCGTCGTGGCTTGAGCCGCATCATCGCCCAGTTTGTTGGCGAGGAAATTGGTAGCTCCGTTAAAACCTTCCTTGCCCGGCACCGTGGTGCCCGCCGCGGTTACCAGTTCATAGACGAACTGGTCGTAAAGTTTCTCGTTGGCAAAACTGTCACGCAGCCATTTTTGCATGCCTTCGCGATTTCCCAAATCACGCCGGTTGGTTCCACCGGTTCGTCCAATCAGCAGATTGGTCCAGATCGTTGTCCAGTTCCTCGCATAGTCGAGTACGTATTCATCGTCGTACAACAGGCGCTGCACCAGCTTCTCGCGCTTGTTGGCTGATCGGTCTTTGCCAAACTCCGTCAGTTCGGCAAGCGTCGGAATCCGGCCAATCAAATCGAGGTAGAGGCGGCGGCACCACTCTCCGTCCGTCGCGGGGTCCGATGGCTTGAGCCCGTATTGGTCCCAGACTTCTTTGATGTGGCGGTCGATTTCCGAAACCGGATCGCTGGTCGAGGCGGGCGCTGCCCCCAGGGACTCCGGCGACTTGGAGGACTCGGCTGATACATCCGTTTTGGCCAGAATCGTTTTCCTGGCGGCTTTGGCAGCGGCGTCCGACGACTGGGCAAAAACGCCACTTTGGCACGTCATCGCGAGCAGGCAAACGGTCAGCGCTGGTATCAGGTCGTTGATTCGATATTCACGAAGCATCGTTCACCAAAATTTGAAGGATGAAATCTGGTAATTCCTTTATACCCGCACCTAAGGGGACAGCACCAACATTGTTGTTGGTTGCCCGATTTTGCTGATCGTCCCAGAATGCGGGTGACCAAACGGTTGATCGGGCCGATTTCGGTATTATTGCAAAATCTGTAGTTTTGTGATTCAGCAGGCTTTCCCGCCCCTCTTCAGACTGTTCGATTATGCGGCGATGTAAAATAGTGGTGCATTAGAATGCTACACCACGATTTACGGCATGAAAAAAGGCGAGCCGACATGAATGCCGACTCGCCCTCTAATAAACGTCGTTTTGAGCAGATCCTCGTTCTCTGTTCACGAAACGGGCGCCTCTTCCCGTTCATCTACTCAATTTGACGCTTTGCTCTTCTCTGTGACTAGCCTTGCTTTCTCTGTTCCGGCCCCGTCACTCTGTCAAAACACAAAGCAAACACTGTGCCAATATCGGAAACTCGCTCGATGCACACGAAGTTGCAGGCCCAAAGCGTGAGAACGCATACGACCGCATCAGATGATTTCTGGAAAGCCAGGAAGGCGCACTAATATAAGAATGGTCACCAAAGTTAACAGCTAAGGATCGTTCGAGAAATTACTGCCTGATCTTCCTCCGTCTTTCCCGCGCAGGCGGGAATCCATTGAATCGGATTGGCTTTTTGGTACAGGGAAAGACGTTGAGCGTTCATACGCTTCGAGTGGGTCCCCGCGTTCGCGGGGAAGACGGCCACAGGCCGTCAATTGAGGCGTCATGAACGGAGATTCGACACGAATTGATCGAACGATCCTAAGCCGCCTGAAGCTCGCGATGGCTAAGTCGCTGATAGAGTGGGCAACGCTGAAGCAGCACCGAGTGCGATCCGAAATCGACGACTTTGCCAGCTTCCATCACGACGATCTTGTCAGCCAACGCAAGGGTCGACTGCCGATGAGTAATCATGATCGTCGTGCGACCCTTCGTGAAGGATTCCAATGCCTGATGAATCAGTTGCTCACTCTGCACATCGATCTGACTGGTGGCTTCATCGAGAATCAGAACTTCAGGGTTACGCAGGATTGCCCGGGCAAGCGCAATTCGTTGACGCTGTCCGCCAGACAGCGCGGTGCCGCCCTGCCCGACGATCGTGTCATATCCATCGGCCAGCTTCGAATCAATAAACTCGTGCGCGTGGGCTTTCTTTGCCGCCGCAATCACGTCCGCCTCGCTCGCGAGCGGACTGCCGTACCGAATGTTGTTGAGCACCGTATCGTCGAAAAGCAGTGTCTGCTGCGAAACGATTCCAATGCGCTCGCGAAGAGTCCGAAGATGAATCTCGCGCAGCGGAATATCATTCCACGCTACAGAACCTGCTGACGGATCGTAAAATCGCGGGAACATCTTGATCAACGTCGACTTGCCACAGCCGTTGGGCCCTACGATGGCAACCCGCTCTCCCGCAGCGATATCAAGATCTACACCGTTTAATACCGGGCATCCCGCTTCGTACGCGAACTCAACGCCGGCGATGGACAACGTCCGCAGCGGTGGAAGATCTCGCACGGGATCACGCGACTGTTCCAGTTCCGTGGTTTCATCAATCAGGGAGTAGACCCGGTCGGCGGCGGCGGCTCCGCGCTGAATCTGGTTAAAGACTTCCGTCAGTTTGCGAAATGGATCGCTGACGCCGGCAAGCAGCGTGAAGAACGCCATCAGTCGTTCGAAGCTTAGCGGATGAGCACTCATGCGAAACCCAAAGACATGAGTACTCTGCGTGAGTACCAGATAACCACCGAACAGAATCGCAATGCAAACAACACCAATGCTCATAAGTTCATTACATGGCTTGGTGAGGGAATTGTAGATCGAGATCTTCAGCGACTTGTTGAGATAGTCCTTGGAGCGGCGATGCATCTTTTGCCGCTCATAACGCTCCATCGTGAATGCCTTCACAGCAGCAATGCCGTTGAACGACTCGGCAAGATGCTGATAGACACCGGCCATCTCATCCATCGCGCGACGGTTCGCCCGCTTGATGGACTTTGCCAGTCGATTAATCAGGTAGCAAACCACTGGCGTCACAATCAACGACCAGAGAAGTAAACGCCAGCAAACAATAGCGGCTCCGGCGAAACACGCGATGATCTTCAGGGGTTCGAGGATCGCGCGGCCAAACACGTTACGCACGCCAGCCGTAACACCTTCCATATCATGCGTGAAGTGACTGATGAGTTTCGCTGTCCGCTGTTCGCCGAAATGCCCCATGTCCTTCTGAAGCGTCTCGCGATACAGCCGCTTTCTCAAATCAAAAGCAACCAACTGGACCAACCGGTCGGCGAGGACAATGTTCACCACGACAAAAACCGATTTGAGAGCAGTACCAAGCAACAGGATGCCAACGACCAGCAGCAGAGTCGGAAAAGGCTCTGTTGGTAGATAGCGATGAACAAATGGCTGGACCCAAAGGGTCCATTTTGCCGCTTTGTCTTCCAGCAACACCTGATCGCGAGCCTGCGAGAGCTTGCGGCGCTCGTCCCGGTCTAAACGCGACTCGCGCGCGGCGGCATCCATTCCATCTGCGGCTGGAAGCGTGGCGAGGACTTTATCAATGGCTTGCTGCGATGCATCCCGACGAGCCAACGTGCTATCCAGCGACTCATCCACCCAGTCGCGAAGAGATCGCTGCTTCAGCACGACCCCGACAATTGGATAAACCGTACCGAGATTGCCGCCCCACAGCACAGCGACGGCGAGCGAAGAAAGGATCAGCGCAAGCAGTGTGCTGCGATAGCGTGTCCCAATTCTCAACGCTCGAAAGAAGTTATTCATGCCCATCCCTTGACCCACGTAGCCAACCATCCAGCAAAAGCTGGTTGCGGCAAGTCTTTTATCAGACTCACGAGCGGCCCCCAATGTCATCCACGATGTGCGAATCGCACGCTTCCATGGTTGCGGATTCTGGGATGCCAAGTCGCCGGACAGGAAATTTGGCGGCAGTAGCAGTGCTAGCGGCGAGCGAGCCAGCGAAGCAGGATCCTCGACATACTCATCACAATGACGAGCACTCCGGGAGCCGCCAGTGTGAACATCACGAAGACAGCACGCGGAGAAGTGCCTTTTTGGACGGAACGCAACAGATAGAAACCAGCCGAGCCCATCACACAGAAGACAACCGTTAATAACATCAGCGTGAAAATGCCGAATCGTGGGCCTGCCGCTCCGGTATTGGCAGTATTGGCCGCATTGGCCTGGGTCGCGGCAAATGTGTTTGACGATCCGGCAGAATCGACCAGTTCGCCCTGGGGCGCATCGGTCGACTGAGTCATGCCCGTTGTCGGGTTTTTCATCTTCGCTTTTTCAGTCATGAAACCTGATCACCTGTCGATTCGATCCAACCACCACCCAAAACCCGATCGCCAGAATAACAAACCGCAGCCTGGCCAGGAGCGACTCCGAAGCCCGGCTCGTCGAATACTGCTTCGAAGCGATTGCCATCCTGCATGGTGACCGTCGCAGGTACTGACGTACTGTTGTAGCGAAATTGAACTTCACATCGAAACGAATCGCCCGGTTCCCTTGGGTCTGCAATCCAGTTGACCTGATCTGCGATCAGTCGCCGGGTCCCAAGTTCTTCATGCCGCCCAATAACGACCGCGTTCTCATGAGAATCAATTCGCACCACAAAAAACGGTTCGCCCATGGCAACACCGAGGCCACGACGTTGTCCGATCGTGAACCCTTCAATGCCATCATGTTTGCCCACGACCTTTCCATCAGTCGTAACGATATCGCCGGCAGTATCTTTGCCGCCACGCTTGGCCACGAAGTCCGCATGTTGCCCTGAAGTAACAAAGCAAATCTCCTGGCTGTCACGCTTGTCAGCGACTCGCAAACCAACTTCGGCGGCGCGTTCCCGAATCTCCGGTTTTTGAAACGATCCAACAGGTAACATCATTCGTGAAAGTAGCGGCTTGCCAATTCCAAACAGCACATAAGATTGATCCTTACTCTGGTCCAACCCGCGCCGCAGTTGAAACTCACCGTCGACTTGCGACAAGCGTGCATAGTGACCGGTCGCCACGTGGCTTGCGCCAATCGAGTCTGCATAGGCAAAAAGCTTGCCGAACTTGATCCAGTTGTTGCACATGACGCATGGATTGGGGGTGCGGCCAACGAGGTATTCATCGACGAAGTAATCGATAATGCGATCAAATTCCTGTTGCAGGTTTAATGCATAGAAAGGAATGTCCAACCGCTCCGCGACTTGCCTTGCATCTTCGGCATCTGTCGCGGAACAACAGCCCTGTTTATGGTCCAGCCGAGTCGCTTGAGAAGCCAAAACTGGTGGCTCGATAATTGGCAAATCCGTTGATGGTTTCGAGTCGTCGGTCACAGAACACGCCAATGGCGACTCGGCTCCGTGCCTCATAAAGACACCAACAATTTCGTGACCGTCTTTTTTCAGCAATTGCGCAGCCACACTACTGTCGACTCCGCCAGACATCGCAAGGACTACCAATGCCATCTAATTGCTCTCATAAGTGGGGATTTGAGGGTTTATGACACAAGCACGCCAAAGATAATTACAAGTAAAAATTACCCAGCCCCCATTTAGGTTGTAGCGTTCCTTATCGCGAATATTTCCCCAGTTTGCGC
The DNA here is from genome assembly GCA_938040995.1 of uncultured Pirellulaceae bacterium. Classification (GTDB taxonomy): domain Bacteria; phylum Planctomycetota; class Planctomycetia; order Pirellulales; family Pirellulaceae; genus CALHZT01. The sequence goes on from CALHZT010000117.1 coordinate 6,547, forward strand.
TATCTTTGCCTCCACTTTCGAGGCCCGGATTCAAGTGATTTTCGAATCGCGCTTCAAAACGCGTTCGATGGTCGGGGTTCTGCCTTGTCGGCATGCGAATTCGAGTTACCATACACACCCTTGGGCATCTTATTCACACGTTAAATCTTGCGTGGTCTCATTCTTTGAGCAAGCCTCACAGCTTGGGTGAAATTTGTCCAGTTTAACACTTGTGAACCAGGTAGCCGGAAATATACTTTCTGGTTCGGTTTGACGGGTATGCCGATTGGTATGCCCGGACTAGCAATGTATGCAAATTTGTTTTTAAAGGTGTCAATTATTTTGATTGATATAAGTCCGCATCGAAAGGAGGACATGATGGTAAGACACCTCGGTTTTTTAGCGCTGTTGGGAGGACTACTGTGTGGTAGTCAGGCAATGGCGCAATGTGGCTGTAACACCGGCTGTGGTGCTGGCTGTGGTTCCGTCGTAATGGACGGTGGCATGGTCGTGGACGGCGGCGGCGTAATGGACAGCGGCATTGTTATGGATGGCGGCGTGGTTGATGGCGGCGCTTATGGCGGCGTGGTTGACGGCGGTGTTTCCTATGGTGGCGTTGTTGATGGCGGTGCAGTTGTCAGTGGCGGTAGCATGGGCGCGATGAGCGGCGGTGTTATCGTTGAAGGCGCTTCTGGTGCTTACGGTTCGGGAGGTGCTTCTGCATGTGCTCCTGGCCCAGCGTATATCACTCGCACGCAATATCGTCGCGAGCCATACACTGAGACTCAGTACCGCACAGTAACGAAGTACCGTTCAGAAACGAAGTCGCGACAGTTCACTGTTATGCGACAAGTTCCTCGCGTTGAAACGAAGACGCAGAACTACACAGTAATGGTTCCAGCTACGAAGCAACGTACTGAAAACTACACTGTCATGGTTCCGCAGACTCGTACTCGCGAAGAATCGTATACGGTTAATCGTACGGAAACACGTCAACGCCAGGAACAGTACACGACTATGCGTGCTGAACAGCGTCAGCGTGAAGAGTCGTACACCGTTATGACGACTGAGCCTCGCACTCGCACTGAGACTTACACAGTCATGGTGCCTGAGCAGAAGACTCGCGAAGAGTCGTACACGGTTATGCGTACTGAGCAGCGAGAGCGTCAGGAACAGTACACAGTCATGCGAGCTGAAACGCGTCAGCGTGAGCAGCAGTACACTGTGAACCAACCTGAAACACGTTCGCGTGAAGAGTCGTACACCGTAATGAAAACGGAAACTCGCCAGCGCGAAGTTCCTTACACGATTCAGGTTCCTGAGCAGCGTTCACGTACTGAGAACTACTCGGTTCGCGTTCCTGTAACTCAGACCCGAAACGTGAATTACACGATTCAGGTTCCAGAGCAACGAACTCGTACGGAAACGTACACCGTTCAAGTCCCTGAGACTCGTACTCGTAACGTCAACTACACTGTCAGCGTTCCTGAGCAGCGAACCCGCACCGAATCCTATCAGGTTCGTGTTCCTGTCCAGTCGCAACAGGCTTACACCGTAAGTGTTCCTTACACGGAACAAGTTCCTTACACCGTGAGTGTTCCTTACACAGAGCAAGTCCCACAGAGCTACACTGTTAGCGTTCCTTACACGGAACAGGTGCCACAATCGTACTCGGTTAGCGTGCCTTACACAGTTCAGGTTCCACAGACTTACACTGTGAATGTTCCTCAGCAGGTGCAGCGAACTGGTACTCGTATGGTTACGACTCGTGTTCCTGTAACCAGCTATCGCACGGTTTGCCGTGACGCTGGAAGCTGGCAAACACGCACTCAAACTGTCCAGACTGGTGCTTCGAGCTACAGCTCGGGCAGCGTTGCTTACGGCAGTGGAATGGGTGGCGGAGTTTCCTACGGTGGCGGTGGAGTTTCCTACGGCGGTGGCTGTGGTGCTGGCCTTAGTGCTGGCTGCGGCGGCGGCGGTTGCGGAAGCAGCTGTGGCGGCGGTTGCGGAAGTCGCTGTGGTGGCGGCGGATGCGGCGGCGGCGGATGCGGCGGCGGTTCTTCTTACGGAATCGTTGGATATCGCTGGGTTCCATCCGGTGGTAGCAGCTATGGCGTTGGTGGTGGCGGCGTTGCCGTTGCTGACGGTGGAAGCTGTGGTCCTACATACGCGACGATCACTCGTCAGGTATGGATTCCAAACCGCGTTTCTTCGCAAGTGCCTTACACCACGTATCGCACTCAGTCGACTCCTCAATCGTACACCTACTCGGTTACGGTTAATCAGCCTCAAACTCGCACCCGTATGGTTTCGCAAACGCGAACACGTATGGAAACGCGAACTCGCAATGTTAGCGTAACGAAAATGCGAACCGAAACGCGTCAGCGTATGGTTAGCGTGACGAAAACGCGACAAGAGCAGCGATCTCGAACTGTTACGAAGTACCGACCAGAGCAACGAACTCGAACGGTTACTTCGTACACATGCCAGACTCGCACTCGCGAAGTTCCTTACACGGTGATGACTGCCCAGACGCGTACGCGTCAGGAAAACTACACCGTGATGCGAGCTGAGCAGAAGTCCCGTCAGGTTCCTTACACGGTTATGGTTCCACAAACGAAGACACGTCAGGTAACATCGACGTCCTTCAAGATGGAAACCCGATCGCGTGAAGTTCCTTACACGGTCATGGTGCCTCAGCAAAAGACCCGTATGGAATCCTATACGGTTCAAGTACCTGAGACTCGTTCGCGAACAGTCAACTACACCGTCATGGTGCCAAAGACACAGTCGCGAATGGTTAGCTACACCGTTCAAGTTCCTGAGACCAAGACCCGATCGGTTCCTTACACCGTTCAGGTTCCTGAGACCAAGACTCGAACTGTTGCTTACACCGTGAACAACGCTGTTCAGAAGACTCGTGAAGTACCTTACTCCGTACAGGTTCCTGTGACGAAAACTCGCATGGTTGCCTACACGGTTCAGGTTCCAGAAACGAAGACTCGTACGATCCCGTACACAGTCAACGTTCCTGAAACGAAGACTCGTACGGTTAACTACACGGTTAACGTTCCAGAGACTCGCTCACGCACAGTTAACTACACAGTTAACGAGCCACAGACACGTACTCGTACGTACAACGTGACTCGCTACGAGCAAGTTCCTGAGACGAAGACTCAGAACTACACAGTTCAGGTTCCTTACACTGAGCAAGTTCCTTACACCGTAACGAAGTATCGTTGCGTTCCTTTCACCACGACACAGCCACTTTACAATGGTAGTGCTCCTGCGGCTTCCATCATTGATGGCGGCATGGGTGCTGGTGCTGGTGCAGGCGTCATCATGGATGGCGGTATGGGTGCTGGTGCAGGTGCTGGCGGAGTCATCATCGACGGCGGTTCGTCGATGGGTGGCGAAATCATCAACGGTGGATCCATGGGCCAAGGCGTCATCATTGACGGCGGAGCTGGTGGAATCATCAACGGTGGTGCTGTTAGCGGTGGATGCAACTGCGGTTGCTAGTCCAACCTGACTGAAGCAATAAACTCAACGGGCCGGATCTCTGATCCGGCCCGTTTTTTTGCGCGCCCATCTGGCCACGTTCGTACTGCCGCGCCGGCATGTCATCGGTACGCCCCTTGCGTGCGAAGCGGTGACGTTGAGAATTAGAGCTCACACAATCCCGGAAGAGCGGAAAAGCCTGCCATGGACAAAGAGTCGATTGATCGCGTCACAAGTCTCGAGCAACGCCTGGTCGTGCTCAAGGACAGTCTTTGACTACGACATCAAGCAGAAACGACTCGTCGAGATCGATCAGGCAATGGCCGACGCCAGCTTCTGGGATAACCAGGAAGCTGCGCAGGAATCGGTGATGGAGCGCAAGAAACTTCTTGCGCTACTCGATCCGCTTAATGAGACCATTCGGATCTCCGGCGACTTGCAGACGATGCTCGAGATGGCGTCAGAAGATGCCTCTTTTGCGGCTGAGGTGCCTGGTGAGTCAGACCGGCTGGAGAAGCTGATCGAAGGGCTCGAATTGAAAGCGCTGTTGGGTGGTACGCATGACGGATGCGATGCAATCCTATCGATCAATGCGAGGGACGGTGGAACCGACGCTAACGACTGGGCGGAGATGCTCTTGCGCATGTACTCTGCGTGGGCTCAAAAGAACGATCTCAAGGTTGAACTCGTTGATCGCAACGACAACGAAGAAGCGGGGATCAACAGCGCCACGGTTACCATTCGCGGACCTTTCGCCTATGGATACCTGAAGAGCGAAACAGGAATTCACCGGCTGGTGAGAATCAGTCCGTTCAACGCCGAAGGCAAACGCCAGACCAGTTTTGCGGCCGTCGATGTTTCACCGGAAATCTCCGAGAGCGTAGAAGTTGAAATCGACGAAAAGGATGTCCGGCAGGATACCTATCGTGCCAGTGGAGCCGGTGGTCAGCACGTGAACAAGACTGACAGTGCGGTCCGTTTGACTCATGTGCCAACTGGAATCGTCGTTCAGTGCCAGAACGAACGTAGCCAACACAAGAATCGCGCAACAGCATGGAAGATGCTTCGTTCGCGAATGGCCCGACAGGAAGAAGAGAAAAGGGAACAGGAGCAGGCAGCCAAATACAAAACGCAGGCGAAGGTCGGTTTCGGATCCCAGATTCGCAATTACTTTCAGCATCCAGACCAGCGCATCAAGGATGCGAGGACTGGCCATCTCGCGACGAATTTTCAAAACGTAATGGATGGAGATATCCAGGGATTCCTCGATGCGTTTCTTCAGTGGCGAGCGACGTCGAGATAGTCCGCAGACAGGTAAATGACCTGCGGGGTTTGCGCGACCGGGTGCGCGACCGGGTGCGCGACCGGGGCTTGCGCGACCGCATCCTGATTGAGAACGACGGCCAACCAGATATTGAATAACACCGACCATCAACGACTGATCGCCAAAGCTTCCACAGGTGGATCACAAATCCAACTGGTCATGAAACGGTTGCCGAATGGACGGTTTGGCAGCAGTCTCGAGTTTCTGACAGCCGAAGACGGAAACAGCGTGACGGTTCTCGCTGATTTGCCTGATGATGAATCGGTAAGTCAGGCATGGCCACCCTGCCCTCCGGTTCAGGAGTGCCGGAGCCATTCCGGTATGGACAACGTTTTGCTGACAACCGGAATGGCGGGCAAAGCCCACTGGTCCGCGGCGATCGAGACGAAAGAAACTGACGGGCACTTCTTTATCGAATGGGATGCCGCCTGCCGCACATCCACCAAACCGGAATTTTTGGGGAGCGTGTGGCAAGTCGCCGGGGACGCTTCTGCCGTGATGACCGGGGACCGCATGGCCACGGTGGAGCTGGCTGGAGAAACTCTTTCGATCTCGGCGGATGACGGCGCGTCCATCGAAATTCGGCAGGAAAATGAACGCACTCTCGTCGTTATCTCCTGCATAGACGATCAGGACGAACTGCCCAGGACGTTCCGCTGGAAGTACCGAATTGGCGTGACCGCTACAAGTTG
>CALHZT010000118.1 GCA_938040995.1 uncultured Pirellulaceae bacterium
AAAGAGCCTGTCAAAGCGAGCTACGCGATCAACTATCCGCTAGGAGCCTACGGTCGCGAAGAGCTGCCAGAGGTTGCCAAGTCAGTATTGTTCACCAACGCCACGGTGTGGACTTGCGGCGAAGATGGCATCATCGAGGGCGGCTCGGTGCTGATCGAGAACGGCAAGATCACCGCCGTCGGTAAGGACCTGTCAGCTCCCGAAGGTTGTCAGACTGTTGACTGCGAAGGAAAACACGTCACACCGGGGATTATCGACTGCCACTCCCACATCGCGACGGATGGTGGAGTCAACGAGGGCACGCAGGTCGTCACTGCCGAAGTTCGCATCGCTGATTTTGTGGATGCGGATGACATTGCCATTTATCGGCAGCTGGCCGGTGGCGTCACGGTCGCCAACGTGCTGCACGGTTCGGCCAATCCGGTCGGTGGCCAGAATCAGGTTATCAAGATGCGGTGGGGCGTCGAACCGGAACAGTTGAAGTTCAAGGCGGCTCCTCAAGGCGTCAAGTTCGCTCTTGGCGAAAACGTCAAGCAAAGTAACTGGTCCAATCCGACTTCGCGTTACCCGCAGTCGCGAATGGGTGTCGACGAGATTATCAATGACGCGTTTCGTCGCGCTCAAACGTATCTTGCCGAAAAGAAAGCGTGGGCGGACAGCGGCGAAGGCATGCCGCATCGTACAGACCTCGAACTCGAAGCCCTCAGTGAAATCCTGACTGGCGATCGCTGGATCCACTGCCACAGTTATCGCCAAAGCGAAATTCTCGCGCTCCTGAAGACTTGCGACAAGTACGACGTAACGATCGGAACGTTGCAGCACATTCTTGAAGGTTACAAAGTCGCCGACGAAATGGCCAAGCGAGGCGTGATGGGTTCGTCATTTGCTGACTGGTGGGCGTACAAATTTGAAGTTTACGATGCGATCCCGCACAACGGAGCGATTATGCACAATGCGGGCGTCGTGGTTTCATTCAATTCGGATGACGCGGAACTTGGTCGCCGTTTGAATCTCGAAGCTGCCAAAGCCGTCAAGTTCGGCGGCGTATCCCGCGAGGAAGCGCTGAAGTTTGTGACTGCCAATCCGGCCAAACAACTTCGCATCGACGAACATGTGGGCTCGATCGAGAAGGGCAAGCACGCCGACCTCGCCATCTGGAGCGCTGATCCGCTTTCCAGCTACGCACGCTGCGAACAGACCTGGATCGACGGGCGGAAGTTCTTCAGCATCAAGGACGATCTCCAGCTGCGAGAACGGGATGCGAAGCGACACGCAAACCTCGTGCAGAAAATTACCGGATCATCTGCGGAACAACTCAAGCCGGGTGAGAAGGACGATAGTCTTCTCGAACTTTGGCCACGACACGACATTTTTTGCCACGGGCATGGACACGATCATGATCACTAAACGAACACAACGCTTGACGCGTGCATCGTTGACATTCGCCGTAGTATGCCTGCTGCTTGCCGCACCAGTGCAAAGCTACGCTGGATTTGAAGTACCCGGTGAAACTCCAGCGGGGCCGATCGTACTTGAGCATGGCACGATTCATACCATGGCATCGGGAACGATCGAGGACGGAATCCTTGTCATCGAAGACGGCAAGATCACGCGACTTGGTCAAGCCGACGGCATCACACCGCCCGAGGCCGAGAATGTGACGCGAATTGATATCACCGGCAAGCACGTGTATCCCGGCTTGATCGACGCCGACACCACCATGGGGCTTGTCGAAATCGATTCGATTCGAGCCACCAAGGATATGCAGGAAACGGGCAGCATTAATTCGAACGTTCGCGGTGGAGCGGCGTTCAATCCTGATAGTGAGATGTTGCCTGTCGCCCGCGCGGGCGGAGTTCTTTTCTCGTTAGCCGCACCGCGAGGCGGCACGATTTCTGGTCAATCGACTTTGATGCGAATGGACGGCTGGACCGCTGAAGATATGACGATGGTTCCCACCGTTGGGATGCATGTAAACTGGCCGTCGCGTCCGCGCCGCTCATGGCACAACGATGAATCCGAAGCCGAACAGCTAAAGGAACGTTCCGATCGCCTGAAGAGAATCCGGGATTTTTTCGAAGATGTGAGGGCGTATGCCGCGGTAAAGGAAGCAGGTAATTCGTCAAAGCACGACGCGAAACTTGATGCAATGATCCCGGTCATCAAAGGCGAAATTCCAGTTTTCGTTCATGCAAACGCGGCTGGACAAATTCAGGAAGCGATCGCATTCGGCAATCGTGAATCACTCAAGATTGTGATTGTCGGTGGTCTGGAGTCGCCGTATTGCGCGGACCTGCTGAAGCGCCATGACATCCCGGTCATTGTCACGGGAACGCACCGATTACCCCGGCGTCGGCACGCGGATTACGACGAGGCGTTTCGGGTTCCGGCTCGACTGAAAGAGGCTGGAGTCCAGTATTGTCTGGCTGGTTATGCCCGATTTTCTGCATCGCTCGTGCAAAATCTTGCTCACCAGGCGGGCAGTGCAGCCGCGTTCGGGTTGGACCCGGATGAGGCCGTCAAGTCGATCACAATCTATCCTGCGAAAATTCTCGGAGTCGACAATGTTGTTGGATCTTTGTCAGCCGGGAAGGAAGCTACGCTGATCGTGGCCGACGGTGACATTCTCGAAGTCACAACGACGGTAGAGCACGCTTATATGCAGGGAAGGGCGATCGACCTCAACAACCGCCATACGCGACTTTACTCGAAATGGAAAGTCAAATACGAGCGGCAGGCGGATGGCAAGTAGTTCCATGTTGTGGGGATTGGCGCCTTGCTCTCTGGACGTTTTGTGGCACAATCGTGATCGCAATGAAGCAGAAACCGATTCAATGTCCGACGTGCCGCAAGGCTTTTGACCCGATGGCGACGATTGCGATGCCATTTTGTTCCGACCGCTGTCGCCTGATTGATCTGGGGCAGTGGCTGAATGAAGAGCATGGCGTGCCGTGGGAGTCCACGGGCGATGACGAATCGCTTGATGAGAATTCGCAGTACCCACCTGGTTAGGCGAAAGGCGAGTGAAGATTTACCAATAAGACATCGTTGGCCGTAGCGGCTCAAGAACGCAAGTTGGTAATTCTTATCCGTCGCTCGCCTTGGAAATGGCCACAGAGTCGCCCTTGGTGTCTCTCTCCGCGCTGCCCCTCGGGTTCAATGCTGTCGGCTGCATTGTGATGCCCGCCTTTTTCAGACCCCAAGACTGACAATCCCCGATGCTTGATTCGCCAAGACCATCGAACGACCCACCACCGCCAGTCTTTGGACGCGAACGCTTGCCGTGGTGGATGTTGTTCAGGATTGTCCGCCTGTCTGTGAATCCTGGGATTCTCCTGTTGGCGGCCATCGGTGCTGTGCTTGGCAGTGCAGGGTGGTGGCTGTGCGGTGTTGTCTTTATCAATGAAGCTTGCCTCGAGAAGAACGCGTCGCTGCAGGTGGATACCAGATATCTGAACGCGTTTCCCGGTGAGCGATATGCCGATGCATGCCCGCTCGGTTGCCATGAAACAAAAATTGGCAAGTCGGTGATTGAGAAGTTTGGCCCATGGCCAGATGATCCAGGGCTTGCCATTCCATACCGAATCATGCGTCCGGTTTATCAGCTTGCAAAACCGGGAGGCGGAGTGCGCGAGTTTGGATATTATGGCCTTGGTGGTCTGTGGACCCTGCTGGTCTGGTCAGTGTTTGGCGGTGCCATTACACGCGTCACGGTGAAACGCCTGGGCGCGAATGAGCAGATCAATCCACTGGATGCGGTTCGATTTGCGATTGAAAAACTGCCCAGCCATGTTGGCGGCGCCATTTTGCCGATGGGCGTCGCATTCCTGCTTTCGATGCCATTGATGCTGCTTGGCGTCCTCATGCGGGCGAATACCGGAGTCGCCCTCGTCGGGACTTTCTATCTGATCATGGTACCTGTCGCGTTTTTGATGGCGGTGGTGATGTTGGGCTGGATCTTCGCCTGGCCACTGGTCTGGGGTGTGCTCAGTAGTGATGGATCGGATGCATTTGACGCGGTCAGTCGTGCGTATTCATACACATGCCAACGGCCTATTCGATATGCGTTTTACCTCGTGCTGACCTTTGCACTTGGCTATTTTGGGTGGTTGCTGGTTTGGGCGTTCAGTGAACTCGTCGTGCACACGGGGATGTGGGCGTTAACGATAGGTGCTGGCGATGAACAGATGCTTCAGATCCTGAAGGCCGCAAACAACGAACCTGTTGATTCTGGTCTGCTAAGGTTCGGTGCCCGATTCATTGCTTTCTGGAACGGGATTGCACGCACGTTCGGTAGCGCATTCGCGTACAGCTATTTTTGGTGCGGGTTTGCGGCGATCTACCTGTTGTTGCGTTATGACGTTGATGCAACCGAGCTGGATGAGATCGTCGAAGATCCGATCCTGCCAGAATCTGCACTGTAGAAGCGAACACGGAAGCGTCGCCCGAATACGGAATTCGCCCAACCACGGAATTCGCCCGAGCACGGAAATGCCGTCCCGCACCCAAGCGACTTTGCCGACAGGGCCGAAGGCCCGGCACAACCTCTGCCGGCGGACTTGTCCGCCGGAACACTTTGCCAAAAAACAATTGAGCACCGGAGGTGCGGCACAAATCCACACACCAGATCATGATGACTCCCTGAAGTCATTTGCGATCCCGTGCAAACTGTCGAATCTTGTTCCCGCAAGGAGTAACTTGCAGGCCGAGCCATCATCCCGCATCGCTCTCCACATTCTCCTTAGCCGGTTTTCCGGGCTTAACTTGAATCAAGCTGCCCAGTTGTTGAAAATGACAGCTCGAATCTCAATCCTCTGGAGAAATAGATGAACGTCATACCTGTCCTGAACGTGAAGTCATTCAAAACCATCGCGTTTTCCCTGATTGCCCTTTCAAGTTTCACTATCGCTCATGGCAACGAAGACCTT
>CALHZT010000119.1 GCA_938040995.1 uncultured Pirellulaceae bacterium
GTCGACGCACTTGTTGACGAAGCTGCGAATGGTAGTAATACGGCATCGTTTGATCTTACTGGCGATGGAATCGTCGACCGGGCTGATGTCCAGGCGTGGCTGGCGGAAGCTGGCGAAGCCAACATTGGACCAGGGCGTGCCTACCTTGAAGGTGACGCCAATCTCGATGGCTCGGTCGATGTTGGTGACTTCAATATCTGGAACGGCAGCAAGTTTACTACGACGGCAGCATGGTGCTCCGGCGACTTCAACGCAGACGGATCGGTCGACGTTGGTGACTTCAACCTCTGGAATGGCAACAAGTTTCAGTCGTCGGACGTTTCAACGGTACCGGAACCCGGTTCGTTCCTGATGCTCCTTGTCGGTCTGCCCTTGCTTCTTCGACGCCGCAAGTAGTTAGACGCAACCGCGTACAATTTTCGCCGCGATCCCGTTATCGAATGGAATCGCGGCTTTTTTCGTTAAGCAGGGTTCATGATGCGCGAAACCAGCAACGGTGAGCGGTTCGGCGCTAGCCGCCGGTGGGTTCGAACCTTCGCAGAAAGCAACCACTATCCTTACGTTCATGATGCGTGTAACCAACAACAGTGAGCGGTTCGGCGCTAGCCGCCGGTGGGTTCGAACCTTCGCAGAGGTCTGCATTGCCACCGCGTGCACGTTGCCAAGAAGATGCGAATCGTCAGAAAACAATTGGGGGAATCACAGATACCGTACCCACCGGCGGCTTGCGCCGAACCGCTCACTGATCTCTGTCTTTTCGCCCTTGGGCATCCAGGATGTATTCGACCACACGTGCCAGTTCATCCGTGGTGTCGATGACTTCGATATCGCCGCCACGTGTCCAGACTTTCTTGTTTGACACGGGCGTTGACGATTGACGAAGTACTCTCGTGGCGTTGGCCTTGAACTGGTCACGAACTTTCTTCGGTTCCGCTGCTGCAGTTACCGCGATGTGAACATGATTCGTCCGTACTGATACAGCGTGGATTTCCCAGCCGCGGATGGAGGCGTGCTTGACGATAATCTCCTCAACCTCACTTCGCTGTGATCGCGTGAGGACAATTGGTGACTCCTTCATTTGCCCGCGGCACCATTCTGCAAGAAGCGGTTCCGGCTGTTGTTCGCCTTTTTTCCATTTCCGCCAGCCACGCCTGTCGCCGGGCAACCACGATCCGTATGTCGTCCAGGTAATGAACAACGTCAGTGGCTGGAGAGTGTTCAATGGAACTGCCGGTCCGGTGGTGTGAAAAATCAGAACACAATTCTATGGCATGCGATTTGGATACCAAACCGTGAGCGGAACGGCGCTAGCCGCCGGTGGGTTCGAACCTTCACAGAAAGCAACCACGACCCCTACTTTCATGATGCGTGGTTTCCGCCGCGGGCGCGTCGTCCAGAAGATGCGTATCGTCAGAAAAAATTGGGCGAATCACAGATACCGTACCCATCGGCGGCTAGCGCCGTGCCGCTCACACCCAACAATGCGACTGTCGCACATTCTGGGCAGATCTTTCTTGAATCTTCAAAAATGCTGCGATAGCGAAGTTCCAGAGGTAGGGATTTCACACAAGGACCTGAGCGGACAGGTCGAGTCTGCCGACAAGTCATAATGGGCCGTGAAATTTTGGAAAACGTCGGCGTTACTGGCGTGATCGTTTCTTGGCGGGCACGTGCGAACCATCTACAATTCAGGCTCGCATTGGGGCCGGCACATTTCGCGTGTCTTATATACCAGGAGAATGAAGCATGACGACCAAGTCGTCCGTTTCCGACAAGCCGTCTTTCCACTTCCTTCGCAATCGTAGTGCGTTCACACTTGTGGAATTGCTCGTAGTGATTGCCATCATTGGCATTCTTGTCGCGCTACTCTTGCCGGCCGTTCAGCAGGCAAGAGAAGCAGCACGAAAGACACAGTGTGTCAATCGACTGCGCCAACTGGCGCTTGCTTCCGCGAACTACGAAAGTGCAAATGGAATTTTCCCTGCCGGCCGCAAGGATCCGGACTGGTCAGTCAATGGAACTGTCCGAACCGGCTACTCCAACTATTCTTCCGTCCAACAAAACGCTCAGACGGAAACAGGTTTTCGATCGGTCCACATCTGGCTGCTGCCCTTCATGGAAGAGAAAGCCATCTTTGACCAGATCGACTTTAATGTCGGATCTGGAAAGAGGATGACCATCGGCATCAATCCGCTGAATGTTAATTTCCAGGCGTACGCCCAGGCATCCTCGATGTTCATTTGCCCCAGCGATTCCAATACGACACCGGGTGGGATTTCAGAGAATAACTACCGTTGTAACTTTGGTGGTTCGACGCCCTACGCCGGTTCCGCCGGAGGCGATTTAAATGCAAAAGACACTGCCGGATTCCAGGGATGCCTTGATGGCTGCTCTGTAAATGGTAACGGAGCCTTTGGCATGGGCGCGAAAGGATACGGCACGAGAAAGTACAAAGACGGACTTTCGAAAACTGCATTCTTCTCCGAGCGAATCAAGGGAAGTAATTTGCCAGACGAGTCGCCGGCAACTCTCGCGGATATCATTTCGCGACCACCGGGAGCTGGCCGTCAGTTCCCGCTCGACATCGGCGCCTTTTACAATGCGTGCGAACGGGCAGATCACACTTCCAGTTCTTTCGCTGAATTCGCGTTCCGGTTGGCTGGACGATGGCCCGACGGATCGGACTGGTCGAATGGCTGGCCGTTCGCCGGTTACGACTCGACGCAATACAACCATGTCGCTCCACCAAACTGGTCATCCGCAGACTGCGGTGCGAACAGCTCCATTCCGGATACACCATCCGAAGTGGCAATTGTTGCCGCCCGAAGCAATCACAATGGAGCAGTGAATGTTGCCTTTGGCGACGTTCATGTTACTCCTTACACGAGCGACGTCGATTTGATCGTTTGGCGAGCGCTCGGCACCCGCAATGGCGGCGAAGCAGTGGGACTCGAGTAGTGCTAAAGATGAGATATCGCATTCTGGCTTGTTTTATTTGCCTCGCTGCTGTGCTGATTGCCGGTTGCGGCGAGCCAGAAACGGCCAATCTCAAAGACGCGAACGCCGAGTACGAATCGGCTGTCAACGCCATGGATTCCGGCAGCTTTGATCAGGCCGTAACGCATCTCACGGCTGCAATCGACGCTGGCGGACTGAACCCGGACCAATACGGCGACTCCTTACTACGGCGCGCCGAATGTTATGGCCGTTCAGGCGACTTCGCGGCAGCCCATACCGATCTCGACAAAGCGGAAATGGGTGCCGACCTTGATAGGGTTTACGCGACCCGGTCCTTCGTTTTCTCCAAAGAAGGCAAAACGAAAGAGGCTTCTGCTGCGATGGCGAAGGCCAAAAAGGAAAATCGCTCGGTAAAGGCAATAAAGTGATCCCTGCCAAACTCTTTTTCCCCGGTTGAGGATCGAAACTCGACTGCGATCACGCGTTGCCATCGGAAGTTAAATTTCCAAATGAGCAATTCTTGGCGCCATCGCGAACCACGACTGCGGGCTAATCCTGAGTCAGATCGCCGCTTCGAGAAAATTCCGAGAATCTTTTTTTTGTCGGTTGCGAAAGACGTCGTTTCGAGTGAAATGTAGGCTCCGGCATGCATACGATTTGTATCAAAAGCGCGCTCAGCGCCTGCCTACCTGGATCCATTTTTGGGGAGATTTTTTCATGACGTACCGCAAGGTAGTCGCATTGCTGTTTGTGGGTTTTGCATTCATCACGGCTCAGGCTCAGGTAACCCAGCCGGGCGATGTTGTTTTCGGGGCCAGCGATGGCGATCCGGCGCTGTCGATCGAACTCATTCGGGGCCCCGCATCCGGAACCGGCACTGTCACACCAGACATCTGGAATGACACCCCATTCATTCAGTCGATAGAATTCGACAACACCGGCGGCATCATGCACAACGCTTCTGGGAACCTGCTTGGGCTGAATTTTGGTGCGTTCGATACGGGCGGTGAGATTTACAGCTTTTCGACCACCGACCCTTCCGTAACCGCTGGCAATCTTCTTGGCAACACGACAGCGCTCGACGGAGGTTTGTCCGTCAGTCGATTGTCTTCGCTTTCTGTCAGCCCTGACAATTCGAAAATTGCCGTCAATGCTTTTGACCGCGGTAGCGTCATCGTTTACGACTACACACCCGGCGACACCGCAGGCGGTGGTGGTTCCATCAACAACCTGCGGGAATCATCGCTGAATCTGCTCTTCCTGACAGACACGCAGGGTGTCACCTGGATGGATGACAATACGGTCGCAGCATTCTCAACGGATGGATCCATTTACGAAATCGACGCAACCACCATGGATTCGACCTTTGCTGGCAACGTTCCGTTTCCCGCGAACGATTCGGCGTCGCCGTACACAGCACTTGCTTACAATGAGGATGTCTCGCCCTACCTCTACGCATCGCGTAGTTTTTTCGACAGCGACGCGGGCGGCACAACCAATGAGCTATTCGTACTGGATCCCGCGAATGGCTACTCGACAGTCCATCAGGTTGATCTCAGCACCTCGGCAAACACGTTGCGTGAGCTGGCACTGGATCAGGATGGCAACCTGTTCTTCACCACCTTTGGTGGCGAGATAAATGTCCTTCAGGATGTTGTCAGCGATCCGGCATCCATCGCCGACAACTCATCGACGGTCTGGTACACTACCGATGCCGATATCTTCGGAGGATTTACCGGTCTGGACGTAGCGCACGGCACGCCAGTTACAGGTGTCGATGGCGACTTCGACAATGATGGCGCTTACGGCTGTAGCGATGTCGATGCACTCGTGGCGGACATTGCCAATGGGAACAACAGTGCGTCATTCGATCTTGATGGAGATGGTTCCGTCAACGGAGCTGATCTGGAAGCATGGCTTGCAGAAGCTGGCGAAGCCAACATCGGACCCGGTCGAAGCTACCTCGACGGTGACGCCAACCTGGATGGCGTCGTCGATACCAGCGATTTCAACATCTGGAATAGCAACAAGTTCACTGGCACACCCGCATGGTGTTCCGGTGACTTCAGTGCAGACGGAGTCGTCGATACCAGCGATTTCAACATCTGGAATAGCAACAAGTTCACTTCGTCGGATGTATCGACGGTTCCCGAACCAGGTAGCTTCGCACTGCTTCTTCTCGGAATTGGGGCGTTTTCCGGCCTGCGGCGCAATCGTCAGATCGCCTGATACAAGGCCTGGACGCCAAAATCAGGAAACACACAAGAAGCGGCTTGCCTCAGGGTGAGCCGCTTCTTATCTTCTACATACCCACCCGCTTGGTGGGTAAAATCTGCATCATGTCGTTTTTTCTCGACGTAGGTCAGAACTACGAGCTACTGTTTCACAGGTTTTGAAATCGGTGAGCAAAGAAGAGGCCGTAAAAAATGTCTGATGAACACAACTCTGATCCGTCGCACTCGGATCTTTCACAAGTCCGCGATTTGCTGTTCGGTTCGCAGGTTCGGGAAACTGAATTAAAGTTCGAAACGCGCATTAATTCTCTCGAGTCCAGCATTCGGGAAGAGATGAATGCTCTTCGTCAGACCATGGATAGCCGACTGTCGGAACTGGACAATAGCGTTCGTGAATACATCGCGGCGGTGGATGAGCGATTGTGCAGTGACAATCGGGCGATTGGCGAATCGCTGAAAGGGGTCGCTCACCAGCTCACCAGCGACTTTGCAGAAAAATCGCATCAGTTCACCACGCGGCTCGATTCCGCCGAAGAAACCCTTCGCGAGTACGCCGTCGAGCAGGCGCGAAATGTCTGGGAGGAACTGAAAACCCAGAGCGATCTTACGACCAGAAGGGTGGACAGCGAGCTGGAGTCCATCCGGTCTTCAACCGCAGACAAGAACTCTCTGGGTTCGATGTTTCAGGAAATCGCCTCCCGACTGTCCGGGAACGAAGACGCGGAGAATCAAGTCGCCGTTTCGGCGGATCAGGAGTAGTTCGGGGCTTTCAGCCGAGCTGCCGCCAGCTTTCAGGCTTGGCAGAATTTCAGCTGTGTGAGACAAATACGACTGTCAGTCAACCCATGTCGTTGGCCAGGTATGTACCAGGGCGAAATCGGGATTTCCAAAGTATGTCAACGGCGACT
Source organism: uncultured Pirellulaceae bacterium (assembly GCA_938040995.1). Classification (GTDB taxonomy): domain Bacteria; phylum Planctomycetota; class Planctomycetia; order Pirellulales; family Pirellulaceae; genus CALHZT01. The sequence goes on from CALHZT010000119.1 coordinate 6,101, forward strand.
TCCAAAGCCACGAACAAGAATGTGAACAAGCCCATTGACTCCGAGAATGCGGAATTGGCCTCACTGAAGGACATTCTCTTTCGTGATGAGCGTGACGAACTTGCGACTCTCCAGCAACAGATAGCCGATTCGAAACTGGATGAAGAGACTTTGTCCGAAATGCTCCCCGGCGCCGTTCGCGCCTCGTCGGGGCGGGATGAACAGCTGGGTTCGGCGCTCGGCCCGTTGATCGGTTCGGCGCTGGGTGCCTCGATCAAGCAGGACCCGGAACAGATTGTGGATGCGATCTCTCCGATCATGGGGCCGGCGATTCGTGATTCGATCCGTCAGGCAATTCAGGCGATGACCCAGTCGCTCAACAAGGCAATGGAGTACAGCGTATCTCCCAAAGGACTCAAATGGCGCTGGGAAGCGTTTACGACTGGAAAACCATTTGCTGAAGTCGTCCTCCTCCACACCCTTCTCTACCGTGTTGAGGAACTGTTCGTTGTCCATAAAGAGACGGGATTGCTGATCCAGCACGCGGCCATCGCGAAGCACGACAATCCGGATGCGGATGTGACATCGAGCATGTTGACGGCGATTCAGGACTTTGCCCGCGATTCCTTTGGCGCCGAAGACAACGAGTCCCTGAGCAACGTCACGATTGGTGGCCAGACCATCTGGATTCAGACTGGACCTCATGCCTATCTTGCGGCGGCCATCGAAGGCGAAGCCCCCAACTCGCTCCGCGTGCAGTTGCAGGAATGTCTGGAGAAAACCCATCGCGACTATGCAAAACCCCTGAGTGAATTCAGCGGCGACAATCGACAGTTCGCTTCGCTAAAACCGATGCTTGGCGACTATCTGATTTCCGCTTTTGAAGAAGAAGACGCGGCGGAGGAAAAGCCCCGCAAGATCGAGGCCAAGTCGAAGGAGTCAAATAAGTGGACATGGATTTTGGGTTCCATCGGGCTCATCGCCGCACTCTGGTTTCTCTCGTCGTACCTTGGACATCGCAAACAGCTTAAGAACGCGACTCGCCTGCTGGCCGTACCGGATGCCGTTTCCATGCGTATTGAACGGAATACGCTGACGCTCGAGGGTGAGGCACGACACCGTTGGATCGAAGACACGAAACGCCTCGCCCCGCGTTTGCTGGAATTCGATTCGGTGGATACTTCGCAGCTGACCGACCTTGATCAACCCTGGATCGACTTCATCTCCAAACTAAGGTCACTCCCCGGAGTTGTCGTTACAAATTCGGAGCAATCCGACGGGCAATATGCGATCGAGGGAATCTGGGATCCGGCGAATGGGAACGACCCTGAGCAAATCATGAAGGAATTCGCCATCAACCCGGAAAATGTGGCGCATCGCTGGAATCGGGTGCGTTTGTCGCAGTAGGCTCGGAGCGATACAATTCAAGGCATGATCCAGAAGAAAATTTGCATGCTAGGAGCGTTCGCTGTCGGCAAGACCAGTCTTGTTGCGCAGTACGTTCACAGTGTGTTCTCTGAAAAGTATCTGACTACCATCGGCGTGAAGATCGATCGAAAAGAACTGACGGTCGGTGACGATGCAGTCAGCCTGATGCTGTGGGATATTCACGGCGAGGACGAATTCCAAAAGGTCCGTGCTTCTTATCTGCGCGGTACCGCCGGTTACCTGCTGGTCGTCGATCCGACTCGGCCAGAAACACTGGAAACGGCAGTCAAGCTCCATGAGCTCGCGTCATCAGCCGTTGGCGACTGCCCGTTCATTTTGCTGCTCAACAAGAGCGACATTGAATCCGACTGGAAAATCGACCCCGCCCGACTGGAAGAGCTTGAGCAGCAAGGCTGGCGATGTCGCAAGACAAGCGCCAAGCTGGATGAAAACGTGGAAGAGTCGTTCCACGAGCTGGCTGACCTCGTTCTTAAAGCCTCTTAGCATCTACCCACTTCTAGATTCTGTGGATCAGATGGAGACTGCACAGATCCGTGCGCTGGGCCCAATAGCACTACCGATATACTGAACCGGACGCTAACGCGTGGCGGCTGATGGGATCACGACGATTTTTAACGCCCATCAGCCGCCAC
>CALHZT010000120.1 GCA_938040995.1 uncultured Pirellulaceae bacterium
GACGGAACCTGGACCTATGATCTGGACAATGCCGCAGCACAATCACTCAATGCGGGCGATACCGCTGTCGATGATTTCGACGTGGTCAGCTTCGACGGAACGGAGACGACCATCGCGATCTCGATCGAGGGTCTCAACGACGCAGCAGTCATTGGTGGTGACCTGGGTGGGTCGACCGATGAAGATACGACGACTGCTTTGACCGGAGTCGCGACTGTGGCCGATGATGACGATGGAGAAGCTACGTTCGTCGCAAGTACAGCGACTGCTACCTACGGCGAACTTACTCTGAACGCGGATGGAACCTGGTCCTACGCACTCGACAATGCCGCAGCACAATCGCTGAATGCAGGCGATACAGTTGTCGAAGAATTCGATGTCGCCACTTCCGATGGAACGACAGCGACCATAGCGATCTCGGTCGCTGGCCTCAATGACGCTGCCGTTATTGGTGGCGATCTGGCTGGGTCGACCGATGAAGATGCGACGACTCCACTGACCGGGGTCGCGACTGTGGCCGATGACGACGACGGCGAAGCTACCTTCGTCGCAAGTACGGCGACTGGCACATACGGCGAACTTACGTTCAACGCGGATGGAACCTGGTCCTATGTTGTTGATACTTCGACGACGCAGAGCCTGGCCAATGGCGATGTCGTGTCTGATTCGTTCACTATTGAGACCGCGGACGGGACAACGGCCACGGTAAGCATTGACATCAGCGGCAGCGACGAAGAATCGAACAATAGCAATATTCAGTTGATTGACGGCGTGCTGACGGTCACTGGTACTGAAAACGATGACGTCATCAACGTCGTCGTGGAAAATGGTCAAATCGTGGTGACTTCTGACACGTTCCCCGGCGCGACATTTGACGTTGGCGACGTAACTTCGATTGAGATAGACGCATTGGACGGTGATGACGTTGTCGCGTTGACCGACGATGTACTCGTTCCGGCGCTCCTTATTGGCGGTTCCGGCGATGACGATCTCCTGGGCGGAGGAGGAGACGACATCATTACCGGTGGGATCGGCAACGACAGGATGCGGGGAAGAAGTGGAAGCGATATCATCGTCGGTCACGACGGACAGGACTTGCTCCTGGGAGACAGCGGTCGTGATCTCCTTTTCGGCGGGGATGATGTTGACTTTATCTTCGGTGGAAGTGGCAGCGACCTAATGTTGGGCGGTCTCACAATCTACTGGAACGACTTTGAGGCTCTCGGGCTGCTTCGGGACGCATGGAACACGGACCGATCGTTCAACAGACGCCGAATTGACATCTTCAACGGGGTTGGCCCGGTTCTCAGTGGAACTGGTGTCCGTCTGACGTTCGGCTTTGCGTTTGGCAATACGGTATTCACCGATTTCGATAACGATTTCACCAATGGTGGCTCAGGACAGGATTGGCTGATCTAATCGCCAGAACCCGTTCACGCAAAAGGCCGTCATGATGGTGGCCTTTTGTTTTGATGAGTTGTCAAACGCTGGTTTTCAAGTCTGAACAGGATTAGCGTTTGCCTTTTCACCCCCCGTCTCCCAGAATGACCGCACGCGGATTGTTCGGGAATCGGAACGGAAAGGCAGTGCCATGCGGCAGCGAATTGGTTTCTTGGTGGCAGGGCTCGCGATAGCCGTAATGACTTCGGTTGTTGCAGCTCAGCAAGCTGGAAAGGTTGCAGAGAAAGCGGGCGTCACACTTAAAGGCAAAATCACGCTCGATGGTGATGCGCCCGCTCCTCGCACTATCACGATTACCAAAGATCCCGAGCTGTGCAGTGCTCACGGAACGACGGTTAATGACGTAAAAATCGGCAAAGACAAAGGTGTCGCCGATGTCGTTGTTGAGATCACGGGCGTCAAAGCAAAAGACGAATCGCCTTTTAAATGGGATCTACCCAGGGACGGTTTTGTCATCCGCCAGAAAGATTGCGGATTCTCGCCCAGCGTGCTCGTGATTCCGAATGGCAAGTCGGTCAAAGTTTTCAATGACGACAAGGTCACGCACAACGTCAACACAGGTGCCTGGAATGAAATGCAGGCTCCGGACGCTCCGGCGGTGGAGAAACCAGTCAAGGGACGCAAACCAATCAAGGTCAGCTGCAATATCCACAGCTGGATGGAAGCCTGGATTTATCCGGTTCAATCGCCTCACTTCGCTGTGACAAACAAGGACGGCGAATACGAGATCAAGAACATCCCGGCGGGCAAATATCGAGTCAAGTTTTGGCACGCCTCTCTCAAGCCGGTCAAAGAACGACTGACTTTCGAAAAAGACGCGGACATGACCAAAGACGTCGCGCTGGAAAGCTTCGAGTAACCACCATGAACGGATTGAATTCTTCTGGTGGCAGACGGGCGATCGCTGGCTGCATCGCAATGCTGGTGTGCGCAACAATCACGTGTGCGCAATCACCGCGACTTGTGCCGATGTCGGCTGTTGAATCAACAAGCAGCGCCGAAACCATCGAACTTGGAAAGATGCTCTTCTTTGATGGGCGGCTATCGGGCGATGCAACCACCAGTTGTGCGACTTGCCACGACCCCAAAAAAGCTTTCGCCGACGGGAAGGCAATGTCTGATGGGTACCCCGGCACACTCTACTTCCGTAACACTCCCACGTTGATCAATGCGTCGCGTCAGTCGCATTTCTACTGGGATGGTCGCATGTCTGGCGATGACCTGCCGTCCCTCGTTCGCGATCACATTTCGGAAGCACATTTTATGCAAGCCGACGGGCGATTGGTGATTGAACGCTTGCGGCAGGTGCCCGAATACGAATCACGTTTCAAATCCGTCATGGGTGGCGAGCCATCCTATGGAAAAATCCTGAGTGCCGTCGCAGCCTTTGTTCGCAGTCTTGAATCAAAGAATGCGCCGTTTGACCAATATCTTAACGGCGACAAAGCCGCGATGTCGCTTGCTGCTGTTCGCGGCATGAAGCTCTTCACTGGCAAAGCGAATTGCGTCGAGTGTCACCACGGTGAGCTACTTACCGACGGAAAGTTCCATAACCTTGGCGTGCCGGTGAACGAGGATCTATTCAACGAACCTGAACGACATATTACGTACCGGCGGTTCCTCCGCACGATCGGAGTCGGCGAGTGCGCGACAGTTTCACACGATGTCGGTTGCAATTGCGTGACCAAGGACGAGAAAGACCGCGGAGTTTTCCGCACACCGTCGCTGCGAGAAGTCGGTCGTACCGCGCCTTACATGCACAATGGAACGATTGCGACGCTGGAAGAAGTCGTCGAGTTCTACAATCAGGGCGGCGGCGAATCAGCGAACGGCGCGAAAGATCCACGCCTGAAACCTCTTTCGCTTGCGGATAATGAAAAAGCCGACCTTGTTGCGTTTCTCAAGCATCTCTCCGGCGACTCACTTCAGATTGAACCCGTCCAGTCGCCGGAGTACGAAATCGGCCCGCTCGGTGAACCAGCTCAACTCACGGTCACCATCGGGCTGGATCTTCCAGAATTCGATAATGACTCGTTCCCACGGCTTGCCGCGCTGCCGCCCGTTCCTGTCCCTGCGGACAATCCGCTAACGGATGAGAAAATCGAACTTGGCAAGCTGCTCTTCTTTGATGACCGGCTGTCTGGAGATGTCGGTACGAGCTGCGCGTCGTGCCATGACCCGCGACTGGGCTGGGGCGACGGCAACGCGCTCTCGCGCGGCTATGCCGGTACGCAGCATTGGCGCAATTCACAAACGACAGTCAATTCTGCCTACCTGGCCAAACTGTTCTGGGCGGGCGAAACACCTAGTCTTGAATCCCAGGCCAAGAGCGCCATCACGGGCAACCTGGCTGGCAACGGCGATCAGGTCATGATTGAAGAACGACTGGCGGCTGTGCCGCGATACGTGGAACTGTTCGACAAGTCCTTCGGCGCGCGGCCGACCTTCGACCTTGTTCTCAAGGCGATCGCGTCCTACGAACGCGGCGCAATGATTGCCGACGACAGTCCCTTCGACGAGTACCTTGCCGGCGATGAAGACGCGCTTTCCGAGGGCGCCTTGCGTGGGCTGGAGCTATTCAACGGCAAAGCCAACTGCATCCGTTGTCACAATGGCGCGCTAATGACAGACGAGAAGTTTCACAATCTCGGTCTCGCAGAGAATGATCTGTTCAAGGAGGACCCACTTCGCCAGGTCGCGCTCCGGTACCAGCATTACATCCGTGGCGTTCCCGAACAAACGTACCGCAACGCCAACACAGATCTTGGGTTGTACTACACAACCAAGCGAGAATCGGACAAAAGCCGATTTCGAACGCCGCCGTTACGATACCTTGAGTACACATCGCCCTACATGCACAACGGCATCTTCGAAACGCTCGAAGAAGTCATCGAGTTCTACAACGAGGGCGGCGGAGAACCGGCAGCCGGAGAGAAGAGTCCGTTGCTCGAACCACTCGGCCTGTCGGACGACGAGCAATTCGACTTGCTAGAGTTTCTTGAATCGCTCAGCGGTGATGAGATTCGCACTTCGCCTCCTGAACTGCCTCCGTACCAGCCGAAAAAGCCATGAATTTGAACAGTGACGAACTACCCAAGGCATGTTCAGCCGATTGCTCGCGCGATCCAGAACGGGTGGCGGCAAATGACAGCGATCGACATGGACGACGCGACTTTTTGAAAGCGGCCGCCATCAGTTTCACCTCGGTGACTTTTGCCGACGTGTTTGGCCAGGCTGCACTCGCACAAGTCGCCGGTGAGCGCACGAACCTGGCGACTTATCCTCGCAAGAAGATTGCGACACTCGACAATCTCGCCGTCGACGCACCGATCGCATTCGATTACCCCGAGCAAGGCATGCATAGCAATTGCATGCTTGTCCGACTGAACCGACCAGCCGGCGGCGGTGTCGGCGAGAAGCAGGATATCGTCGCGTTCAGCACCCGCTGCACGCACATGGGTGGCGACATGTCATCCGGATATGTAGCGGAGCACCAATTGATCGGCTGCGGCGAGCATCTAACGACATTCGATCTGACTCGGCATGGCATCGTTGTGGCCGGACATGCGACTCAGTCGTTGCCGCAAGTTGTTCTTGAGGTGGAAGGTGATTCCGTTTTTGCGACGGGCATCGTTGGTTTGCTTTATGGTCACCACGAAAACCCAGGACGAAAAACGTAGTTGAGTCTAGCCAATCGACGTAGCCGGGCTGGCAACAGCTCGGGAGAATCGGTTAAAGGTCCGACACTTCGTACCGAACGAGCTGTCGATCCGGAAGAGAGTTTCGCCCGAAGTGTTGCCACTCCGGCTACGGGGTTTCAAACACCGTACAGAATCAAAGCAAACAAGAAATCCAATGGCCAAACGAGCGAAAACCTCACCGGACGTTCCATCCAGCGTCCCGCTACCACCGGCTGACGCCAAAGTCGTCACCACTGTTTGCGATTATTGCATCGTGGGTTGCGGTTACAAAGTTTACGTTTGGCCCGAAGGAGCCGACGGTGGGCCGGCGGAAGACGAAAACGCGCTCGGTGTTGAGTTCCCGGTAGAGCAACTTACGGGACAATGGATCAGCCCGAACGCCCACAGTGATTGCCTTGTCGATGGCAAGAAGCATCACGTTGCGATCATCGCCGATCCGGATGCGGCCGTTGTCAATCGCGGCGGGAACCATTCGATACGAGGCGGATGCCTGGCGAAAAAAGTCTACTCGCCGGATGGTCCCACGAAAGACCGACTGAGCCAACCGCTGATGCGGATTGGCGGAAAGCTTCAACCGGTATCGTGGGAGCTGGCTCTTGATGTCATGGCCGAAACCAGCCAGTACATTCTGGACAAGTTCGGCGCCACAGCATGGGGCATGAAGACGTTCTCTTACCAGTATTTTGAGAACACCTACGCGATCTCCAAACTTGCATTCGAATCCATCAAAACACCGGCTTATGCGCCTCACGACAAACCGGGCCCCGGCAACGATACGGCAGGCATCGACGATACAGGAATCGTGCCGTTCAGCGCTTCTTATGATGACTGGGGCAGCGCGGATGTGATCTTCATCTCGGGAAGCGATCCCTACGAATCGAAAACGATCGTGTTTACCGAATGGATGATGAAGAGTGACAAGAAGATCATCATGGTCATGCCGCGCAAAACAACCGGCGCGGCGTACGCCGAAAAGAATGGCGGGCTCTTCCTTCCCATTATTCCGGGTACAGATACGGTTCTTCACCTCGCGCTTGCCCGACTGATCCTGGAAAACGGATGGCAAGACGACGAGTTCCTGAAGAACTGGGTGGCCAACCGCTGGGAAATCGACTCAGGATTTGGCCGCGGCACGCGCAACACACCCTGGCAATGGCGAACGACGTGGGGAAAACTCGGCGCCTCGTTCGATCAGTACAAGGAATGGTTGTTGGCTCAACCGGAATCCGACCTGAAGACGGCGGCCCAAATCACCGGCATCGATGCGGACCTCATTCGCCAGGCCGCAGAGATGATCGCCAAGCCGGTTGATGGCAAGTCGCCAAAGACATCATTCGCGCTCGAAAAAGGAAACTACTGGAGCAACAACTACCTCAACACGGCTTCGTTTGGCACGCTGGCGGCCATCTGCGGAGCCGGCAACCGTGATGGACGCGTCGTATCGCGACTGGGCGGACACCAACGCGGTTGGTACGGAGCCGCAAGTTATCCACGAATCTATTCGCCCGAAAAAGGTCCGGGGCGGCGGCGCAAAGAGATCGACCTCGATCGCTGGGTGGAATCTGGCAACCTCCGCTTCGCGTGGGTGATCGGTACGACTTGGTGCCAGGCCATGGCCGCCAGCCAGGAGATGATGAAGAGCTTCCAGGATGCTACGACGAACAGCCCGCATCAGATCACGGTTGCGGAAAAAGAACACGCGATCGAAGTCCTCAAGAAACGAGTCGACAGTGACGGCATGTTCGTGGTGCATCAGGACATCTACATGCGTGGCCCGATGGGTACCGAGTACGCCGACATCGTCCTGCCCGCCGCCACCTGGGGCGAGTGTGACTTTACCCGGTGCAATGGCGAGCGACGATTGCGACTGTACAGCAAGTTTTGCGACGCACCTGGCGACGCCCAACCGGACTGGTGGATCATTGCCCAATTCGCCCAGAGAATGGGGTTCAAGGATTACGACTGGAAAGACTCCAACGATGTTTTTGAACAGGCCGCAAGATCTGGCCGACGAAGCATGCTGAACTACCAACCGCTGGTCAAATATGCCCAGTCGTTGGGAAAGCGGGGACACGACCTGCTTGGCGAAATGGGCACACATGGGATTCAGACGCCCATTCGATATCGCGACGAACTTACCGAACCAAAGGAGTATCGCGATTACGTCGGCTACTATGACAGCCCCGATACTCCGGGAGCAATCATTGGTACCAAGCGGCTGCACGATCCCGATACAGACTTTGGGACGCCGGATGGTCCAACCGTCCACATGAAGTGGATGACTTCTTTCAACTCGCACAGCGGCAAAGCGGTTCTACACAAGACACCCTGGAATCTCTTTGCTGATTTTTACGAGCGGATTACACCGCAGGACGATGAATTGTGGGTAACTTGCGGACGGATCAATGAGATTTGGCAAACCATGTTCGACGATATGCGTCGGAAAAACATCATGGATCGTTGGCCTGATCAGTGGGTTGAAATCCATCCCCAAGATGCGAAGAAAAGGGGCATCGAATCCGGCGACGCTGTTATCGTCGAAAACGACGACGTGCTCATTCAGAAAAGTGGATTTATCGCGGTTCATCAGGACGACAACTCCTTCACCAATCTCGACAAACAGGGCCACATCCGAATTGGACGCGGCACCATGAAAGGCGTCGCCATCGTCACGGACGCTGTTCGACCTGGCGTGCTGTGGACGAATGCTCTCATGCCCGGCGCACCCGCAAACAGTCTCGTGCATCGTGTGCCTGACCCGATTACGAACCGATACCGGTTCAAACTCGGCAAAGGCAAGATTCGTAAGACCGGAGAATCTCCCTATAAAAGCGACTTGAAAAAGATGTCCTTTGCTCCGCGAACCGTTGTCGTTTAGCCACCACTTCTCCATCATTGATGTCGACCACGTCGACGGACGCGGTCACGGCCCGTTTTCTACCGAGGCAAGATACCGGTTGTACCGGCGACTGTTGTAAGTCACACAGGTCGCAACGAATGTTCAGCGAGAAGCTCTCATTTGATGTTTCGTTCGCACATCAGGTGGAAAAAACAGGACCACACCTGCTTCGCTTTGATGCGGATTGACATCAACACGTGCAGCGCCGACTTTTTGAGTTCGGCAATCATGCTTTAATCCCCAAGAATTCAGGTTTTCCGGGACAGAAACGACTTTTGGCATCGTCTTTGCCATTTACCCGTACCGTGTGTTGTCTCCCAAATCGGTGCGGGGATTTCGTCCCCTCGAATCCCCGCACTGTGATGGGTTGCTCTCTTTGACTGCTCTTGGTCACCACGAAGCTCGCCGACTCTGGCACTCTTGAATCCGCCTGCATAACTGCACCCCCCTCCATGATGCTACAGCGCGACGAATGTCACTTACCACCGCTTTTCAAGGCATTTATTGGCATCACACAACGAGTCCTCACTTTGGCATTCGCTTTGCGTAAGTAGGAATTGTCTTTTGACGACCTGGGATTCGGGGCCAAGTCCCCTCTGGCCCCGGACCCAAACTGTCTTCACCCATTATTCGGTTTTAAACATGGTTCAAGATTTCCGACAAGCCAACGTTCTCGTAGAGCTGGCTTCACTTGTTGCTTACCACGGTGATGCTTTCCTGCGTGCGAATTCTGGTATCTCCCGTTCCGGAGTCGACGCGTACTGGTGTGCCAGCCGCAATCGACTGGACGCGTGGTCCCTGGCAATGAAGCGGCTGGAAACGACTGCGAGAGAAATTGCCTACGGCAAACCAGACCGGGCAGATCGCCTGCGAGCCGAAGCCTGGGAAAACATCAAACCGCTCATTGAGGAAATACTGGCCAGCGAAGTTCTGACTCGAACCTGGGCCGTCATCGGTTGCGAACTGGACCGCCGAAACGAAACAGAAGATGTCGAGTCGTTTGTCCGAAGCATTCTGGTAGGACACCTCGAAGCCAGACACCGATTATTGCGACTGGTATTCAACAAGCTCCAACTTACCGAAAAACAGTTACGACATGTCGACCAGATTCGCCGCAGGGCAGAACGTTGGACCGATGTAATTCTTGGCTATCTCGTTTCCAGCTGCCGGGTTGAGGAATTTTCATTCGATATCAATCGTGTTGTCGACTTTTCGCAAAGCTTGCAAAGTCAACAGCCGTCGGGAGAACAAACACGTTCTCTACTACTCGTCTCACTCCGCTCCAGCTTCGCCGACGGATTCACGGGCAAGTGCCCCAATCCCCAAAGTAGCGAGAAGATCGCAGAAGCCATTCTGGCTTCGTTCGGATCTGACATTATGGACTGCACTGGCGAATACCAGCAGCTCTGGGAAGCCAGGCTGAAGCAGGCTGCCCGCGATACACAAGGCATGATCGACTGCCTCGCCGCCGAGCATAACTAAAGCGGCTGCGAAGCGTCGTCATCCCGGCTGCGGTGATGGCATCGCGTTCCTGGCTCGGTTAAACCATTGTGAGCGGAATGGCGTTAGTAGCTCGCGGTTCCCCCACTATAAACCGGACGCTAACGCGTGGCGGCTGATAGGC
>CALHZT010000121.1 GCA_938040995.1 uncultured Pirellulaceae bacterium
CTGTTCATCCGCCGTCTCTTTGAGCTGCGCGATGACCGCGGACTCGGTGGCGGGCATCAGCAATCGTTGATAACAATCTTCCACACACGCGTTCAAGTCGCTGAAAAATTCAAAGTCGCGATTCCGCACCAGTTTCCGCCTGAGCGATGGTAACTCGCGATCATCATCCAGCGCGACACCCACGTTCAGGATTCCTTCGGCGGATCCTCGCAGCATCGCAAGCACGCGATGGCCGGGAACTCGGGAGACGCTTTCCTGCCGGTCGAAATACTGCTCGAACTTCTCGGCACCTTCCGCGGTCTTTTTTCCGCGCTTAACCTTCGACGTGACTTTGCCATACTTGGTCGCCTGGCCAAAAAGCCAGTCACGCGTCTCGGCGACTTCCGCCCAGGACTCTGCAACGATATCGAGCGCGCCCTGAAGCGCCGCTTCTGTATCGGGAACTTCTTTGGCTGGATCAACAAACGGCTGCAACACGCCCTTTCGCGACTGTCCCAAACGCTCCTGCTTCAGCAGCAAATCCGCCAACGGTTGCAATCCGCGTTCGCGAGCCGTCGTGGCTCGAGTGCGTCGCTTTGGCTTGTAAGGTAGATAAATCGCTTCAAGCAATCGCAGATCGGTACATGCATTGATCTTTGATTCCAACTCAGCCGTGAGCACGCCCTGCTCTTTCATGCTCTTCAGAATGGTCGTTCTTCTTGACGCAAGATTGTTCGCCGATTCGAGCGCATCCTCGATGGCTCGGAGGGCGATCTCGTCGAGCGTCCCGGTGGCTTCTTTGCGGTAGCGGGCAATAAACGGGATCGTGTTGCCCGCATTTAGCAGCTCAATCGCAGCCGCGACTTTTTTGGCAGGAAGATTCAGCTTCCCGGAAATAGAATCGGCAAAATTTGACATCCCGAAAGTATAGCGATTCGATGCAAGACAAGTGACGGGGTGATACCGCGGCTCAACCGGCAAGTTTTGACAGTAGCTGCCAACATTTCAATCGCACGCGCGGAAAATGAAATGAGTCTCCTCAAAGGCCTCAAAGGCTGCGATGAGATGTTACAGCGCGCAGTCGTCACCGGCCTCACGGTCGCGATCGACAGTGCTTGGGATCGTTCGATCCATTAGTGTCGAATCTCCGTTCATGACGACTCAATTGACGGCCTATGGCCGTCTTCCCCGCGAACGCGGGGACCCACTCGAAGCGTATGAACGCTCAATGTCTTTCCCAGCATCAAAAAGCCAATCCGATTCAATGGATTCCCGCCTGCGCGGGAAAGACGGAGGAATCTCCGTTCGTGACGACTCAATTGACGGCCTATGGCGCCTAGGGCCGTCTTCCCCGCGAACGCGGGGACCCACTCGAAGCGTGTTAACGCTCAACGTCTTTCCCTGCATCAAAAAGCCAATCCGATTCAATGGATTCCCGCCTGCGCGGGAAAGACGGAGGAAGATCACGCAGTAATTTCTCGAACGATCCTTACCATGTCATCGCCTCAACCAACTGCGACGGATCGGAGCCTACAATGCGGGCGACATCGCGGAGGCCGAAGGCCTTACGCTGACCGCTTAAATATGTCCCGGAATCGAGCCCACCGACTGAGCTCCTGGGCATTGGCCGCTGGCAAGTTTGGTAAATCAGTAGCGCGATCCAGCCGATGGTTGTCGGTCGCCCGAATCGACGCGGGACTTTGCGGCACGCGTTCCTGTTGCTCCTGTTGCTCCTGCTGCGATGCGACATTGGCATCCACAAAATTCGGCTGGGAATATCGACTGGCCCTAAACACCGGCCTGGATTGCGACTGAGTCGTTTGGTCGCTCGATGCCGTCTGTTGCTGCAAAGCCGAAGCCGGCGGTGAATTCACAGTCGACATTCGGAGGGAACCTTGCGGCCGTTGCGCCTCAACCGAATTCAGTTCTTGCGCGTCGTTCGTTCGTCTCAAGCTACTCGAAAATCGCGACTGTCGCTCGACGCGTGAAAGTTGCCGAGGTTCCTGAGTGCTGACGACGATTCCCCCAGCTCCCACCGACTGGCTTGGTGCATCGCCCGAAACACTCGTCGCATTTGACGAAAGAGGCTCCTGAATCGTTTCCTGTGCGACTGATTCTGCATTCTCCGCAATCAACCTCGACAGTCGACTGGCGCGAATTCCCGCAGCCGACTGGGCCGGATCGACCGAGAAATTTTGATAGACGCCGCTGTCCGTCGATGCAAGATAAAGCCGCTTTCCGATCGAATCGAAATCGAACGGGTTCACTCCCGATGTCACCGCAGCCGCATTATTTGCAGCATTGGGATCAGCCCCGTTGGTTCCGTCATCTGCGATGCTCGCCGAGTTACTGATCGAGCCGATTTCATCGAGAATCTGCACCGCAAACTCGATCGTTCGCGACTCGCCTACGGCAAGAGCACCCGCGTTGAACCGGAAGAATCCGTCATCATCCTGCGTCCATCCTGCTGAACTATTGTTGGCATTGAACACGGTACCGGTCGGCAAAGACTCGGTGATGACGACTCCGGTCGCATTCTGGTCGCCGACGTTTGTGTAGGTCAATGAGTAGACAACGATGCCGCCAACAAACGCTTGCCGGCCATTGTCCGATTTGGTGATCGAAAGATCAGGAGCCGCAATGAGGTTCGTCCTGTCCAACGCACTGTTGTTGGAAGGATCGACATCCGCACCGAGCGCTCCGTCATCAGTGACTGACGCGGTGTTTACCAGTTCCGTCAATCCAGCTGGCACGCCATCGGCCAACTGAGCCGTCACCGTAAGGACGACGGAATCGCCTGCATTCACGCTGCCAAGATTCCACTCGATGGTACCGTTGCCAAGGTTTACGACTCCACCATTGTCAGCGATCACCGTGGCAAAGACACCAGTCGGGAACGAATCGGTGACAACAACACCGCTTCCATCGCCTGTGCCAACGTTTTGAAGCGTAATGGTGTAAGTCACCGTTTCGCCTGGTGTGACGTCGGTTAGTCCGTCATCTTTGGTCAGCACATAATCAACGGTCCCACTCGTTCCGCCGCCGGTACCGCCACCGCCCGTACCGCCACCAGTTCCGCCGCCCGTACCACCACCAGTTCCGCCACCCGTGCCACCTCCACCTGTTCCGCCACCTGTTCCACCGCCGGTTCCGCCACCAGTTCCTCCGCCGCCGGTACCACCACCCGTTGTCCCGCCGCCAGCATTACCGGGTTGCCCGGGAATCGTGTTCGTGTCAGCATCGGTATTGTTGTCTGGCCGTGCGTCGGCTCCATTTCCGGCATCGTCCGCGATCGTCACATTGTTGAGAATCAACGTGACCGAATCATCAAGTGGATCGTCAACCGACACTGCAAAAGTGATGGTTCGCGTTTCGCCAGCCGTCACCGTCCCGGCAATAAACTCAAAGACGCCACTACCGAGCGATGTTTCGACCCAGCCGCTGGAACTCCCGGCGGCATCGAAAGAGGTTCCGGCGGAGAGCGTCTCGGTGATGACGACTCCCGTCGCGTCGAGCGTGCCGTTGTTCCCATAGTCGAGGGTATAAGTCACCGAATCGCCAGCCGCAACGGTCGTGATCCCATCCGACTTGTCAATGAACAAGTCGACAAACGGTACTGCCGGAGGAGTGAACCGCGTATTGGTATCGCTTGCCTCGTTGTTGGTGCCGTCGGTATCTGCTCCGCTGGCTCCGTTGTCGGAAATTTCTACGCTGTTTGTCAGCTGCGTTCCTGACGCGGACGGATCATCAACCGTAAGCGCAAAGACCGCCACATAGTTTTGAGTATTGGCTTCGATCGTGCCCACATCCAGCCGATACTCGCGGCTGCCCGGGAATGTCTCTACCCAACCAGTCGAACTCCGCGCCGCATCGAACGTAGTCCCCACCGGCAAGTGCTCGATCAATACGCCACCGGTCGCATCGGCATCGCCGTTGTTGCCGTAAAGAATGGTGTACACCAGCGTCTCGCCGTCAACGAATGTGGTCTGATTGTCTTCCTTGATAACGTAAAGATCGACCGTGCCCGCGACGGTCACATCGTCACGCACAAAGTTGATATCACTCGCAGAATTGTTGTCCAGCCGCGTGTCGACACCATTCGCATTGTCGTGCGAAATGTTGACTCGATTCTCAATCGTTTCAATGGTATCGGACAGCGGATCATCCACGAGAATTGCAAATGTGATCGTGCGAGTCTCACCCGGCGCCAGTGTCCCCGCATCAAAATCGTAGATATCCAACGAGCCGCGTTGCACCCAACCGCTGTCGCTTCCAACAATGCTGAACGAGGCGCCGAGCGGAACAAACTCTTCCAGTGTGACGCCTGTCGCCGCCACATTGCCAAGATTGGTGTAGCTTATCGAGTAGATTATCTGCTCGCCGTCATCGACAAACAGTCTCTGGTCCGTTTTCTCAACAGCGAGGTCAATGTGCGACCCGGTTGGCGGCGTGAACAGAATATTGGTATCGCTATCCGCGTTGTCCGACAGGTCCGAGTCATTAACGTTCCCTGATCCATCCGAGATCTGAACGGAATTCACCAGCTCGGTTACACCACTGGTGACTGGATCGTCGACGCGAACAGCGAACAACAGCAAATTATTCGACACATCGTTCGCTGCGAGCGTACCGACCTGATATTCAAACACGCCGCTGCCCGCAAACGTCTCGGTCCATCCTGGCGAACTGTTCGACGAATCAAAAGTCGTTCCGACGGGCAGCGTTTCGGTGATCACGACATTACTGGCGGCACTGGAACCCCAGTTCCCGTACCGAATTTCGTAGACAATCGACTCACCACCGACAAACGTCGATTGCCCATCGACCTTGGTGACAAACAAGTCGAACACGTCCACGCCGCTCGCAACTTCCACCACGTTGATATCGATGTCAGCATTGTTATCGCTACGCGCATCAACACCGTTGGCTCCGTCGTCCGCGATCGTTACCTGGTTCGCCAGCTCCGTTCCCGCAGCCAACGGCGAATCGACAATCGCGGCGAACGTGATATCCCGCGTTTCACCAGCCGCCATCGTGCCCACGTTGAATTCGTAGACGCCACTTCCTGGCGACGTCTCCGTCCATCCGGCTGTACTTCCGCTCGGGTCGAACGACAATCCGGCGGGCAGCGTTTCAGTGATGACGACTCCCGTGGCCGCGACCGTACCGTTGTTCGCGTAGGAGATTAGATAAACGATGTTTTCTCCTGCCGCCACCACCGTGCCACCATCCGACTTGGCGATGGACAAGTCGACATGCCCTACGGTCGGCGCGATGTACAGGGTATCAACATCATTGAACGCGTTATCACCCGTGTTCGCGTCGTCACCGTTGGCCCCATCGTCACGAATGACGACTGTATTCGCCAACTGCGTCGTACCGCTTGCCACGGGATCGTTAACGGTGACTGCGAAAAGAACCGGCGGGCCCGTTGCGCCCGCGGCGACGGTCCCGACGGAGTATTGCCAGATGCCGCTACCGCTTGCTGTCTCGGTCCAACCAGCCGAACTGTTCGAAGCGTCGAAGGTTGCACCAGTCGGCAGGACTTCTGTCAGAACGACGCCCGTCGCGTCTTCGTCACCGTTATTGCCATATCGAATTGCGTAAACAATCGCATCACCTGCCGCGAACGTGACCTGATTGTTGTCTTTGGTGACATACAAATCGACGACGCCAGTCGGAGTCACCGTTCCAAAATCAATCCCGTTGGTGTCAGTGTCTGTATTATCATCGGGACGCGCGTCCGCCCCGTTCGCACCATCGTCGGCAATCGAAACGCGGTTAATCAGGTTCGCAAACAAGAGTGACAGTGGGTCATCGACAGTGACTGCGAAAGCGATGCTTCGAGTTTCACCAGCCGCCATCGTGCCGACGTTGAACTCGAAGACTCCGCTACCAGGCGACGTTTCAACCCATCCGGCGGTACTGTTCGCCGGGTCGAAGCTGGTACCGCCCGAAAGCGTTTCCGTAATGACGACTCCCGAGGCCGCGATCGTTCCGTTATTCGCATAGTCGATGGTATAGATGACCGAATCGCCTTCGGACGAAACCGTCGCAAGGTCCGACTTGGTCACGGCGAGATCGACGTGGTCCGTCGTTGGCGCCGTGTAAAGGTTATCGGTATCGCTGGCCACGTTGTCAGAAGCGTCCGCATCGGCGCCATTACTGCCGTCATCGCTAATTGAAACACTGTTCGTGACCTGTGTCACGCTGGATGCAACTGGATCGTCTACGATCGTCGCGAAGAGAACCACGTTCCCGGAAGAGCCAGCGGCCACGGTGCCAGCATTAAATTCGTAGACGCCACTACCCGGCGAAGTTTCCAACCATCCCGGCGAGCTGGACGCGGCGTCGAAACTGACTCCGGTGGGCAAGCTCTCTGTCAAAACGACTCCAGTCGCAGCCGTGTCGCCGTTGTTGCCGTACAAGATCGTGTAAACCAGCGACTCACCGTCCGTAAACGTCAGTCGACTGTCGTCCTTTTCTACAAACAGATTCACCGTACCGGTTCCGACGACTGGACCACCAAAGTCGATCGAATTCACATCCGCATCGGAATTGTCATCCGGGCGCACGTCGGCTCCGTTGGCACCGTCATCGGAGATAGAAACGTTATTGATGATGTTTGCAAAAAACAGCGGCAGCGGATCGTCGACTGTCACCGCGAACTCAATCGTTCGCGTCTCGCCGGCCGCCATCGTGCCAACTGCAAATTCAAACACACCGCTTCCCGGCGACGTTTCTGTCCAGCCACTCGTGCTGTTGGCTGCATCAAAGGCCGTTCCGCCAGAAAGCGTTTCAGTGATCACCACACCGGTGGCAGCGATCGTTCCGTTGTTCGCATAGTCGATCGAGTAGATGATCGAATCGCCTTCGGCAGAAACAGTAGCTGAGTCGGATTTGTCGATCGCAAGATCCACGTGGTCCGTTGCGGGCGGCGTGAAGTAGCTGTCTACGTCCGTGGCGGAGTTGTCCGCAGCGTTTCCGTCGGCTCCGTTGCTGCCATCGTCGGAAATCGTGACGGTGTTCGACAGCTCGAGCGTGCCGGCAGCGACGGGATCATCGATCGTGATCGCGAACAGCACAATATTGCCATTCGATCCTGCGGCAACGGTACCCGCATTGAATTGATAGATGCCGCTGCCCGCAGAAGTCTCCGTCCAGCCCGACGAGCTGGCCAAGGCGTCAAAGCTCGCACCTGCCGGCAACGTTTCTGTCAGGATGACTCCAGTAGCAGCCGTATCGCCGCTGTTGCCATACAGGATGGTATACACCAGCGACTCACCATCGGTGAACGTAATCTGGCTGTTGTCTTTTTCAACGTAAAGATCAACCGTTCCGCTCACGGGACCACCAAAATCGATCCCGTTCGTATCCGTGTCCGAATTGTCATCGGGCCGAACGTCGGCTCCGTTGGCGCCGTCATCCGCGATGGAAACGTTATTGATCAGATTGGCGAAGAGCAGTGGGAGAGGATCATCTACAACGACGGCGAATTCAATCGTTCGCGTTTCGCCCGCAGCCATGGTGCCAACATTGAACTCGTAAATTCTGCTTCCCGGTGCTGTCTCGGTCCAGCCGCTTGTACTGTTGGCCGCGTCAAACGTCGTGCCGCCGGATATTGTCTCGGTGATCACAACTCCGGTCGCCGCGATCGTGCCGTTGTTCGCATAGTCGATTGAGTAAATGATCGAATCGCCTTCGGCGGACACGGTGGCCGAGTCGGATTTGTCGATCGCAAGATCCACGTGATCGGTCGGCGGCGGAGTGAAGTAGTCGTTGGTATCCGTCGCCACGTTGTTTGTCGCGTCCGCGTCGACTCCATTGCTGCCGTCGTCCGAAATCTCGACACTGTTGATCAACTGCGTGATGCTCGCAGCCACGGGATCGTCAACTGTGACGGCAAACAAGACCACGTTATTGGTGGATCCGGCGGCCAAATTCCCAATCGACAACTCGTAGACGCCACTTCCAGGCAACGTTTCAATCCAGCCGGGTGTGCTTGCCGCGGCATCGAACGTCGAACCAGCCGGCAAGATCTCCGTCAGCGTAACACCAGTCGCGTCGGCAGTTCCAACGTTTCCGTAGAGGATGGTGTAAACCAGCGACTCGCCATCCGTGAACGTGACCTGACTGTCATCCT
Organism: uncultured Pirellulaceae bacterium; assembly: GCA_938040995.1. Lineage (GTDB taxonomy): Bacteria > Planctomycetota > Planctomycetia > Pirellulales > Pirellulaceae > CALHZT01. The sequence goes on from CALHZT010000121.1 coordinate 8,123, forward strand.
TCGCAACTGTCAGATCGACAAAGTCACCGAGCGTGACGTCATCCCGCTCAACGGCATCGACATCGGCATCACTATTATCGTCAGGCCGCGCGTCAGCGCCGTTGGCACCATCATCCGCGATAGAAACATTGTTTACCAATGACGTGATTCCCGCCGCCAGTGGATCGTCCACCGTCACAGCAAAAGTCACCGTGCGAGTTTCGCCGGCCACAACCGTTCCCGCCGTAAGCTCGTAGACGCCACTGCCCGCTGCCGTCTCCGACCAGCCAACCGAACTGTTCGCTGAATCGAATGTCACACCGGCGGGCAGCGTCTCCGTCAAAACGACTCCGGTAGCATCCAGCGTCCCGTTGTTCGAATATTCGATCGTATAGATAACGGAATCGCCTTCCGTGACAACCGTGACTCCATCCGACTTGTTAATCGAAAGATCGACATGATCATCGGTCGGTGGCGTATACAGAGCGTCAACATCATTGAAGGCGTTGTCACTCGTGTCGAAATCGTCACCGTTGGCTCCATCGTCCGAGATGACGATTCTGTTGACGATCTCGTCGATGCCGGCGGCCAAAGGATCTTCCACCGTGACCGCGAACACCACCGCATTGCCGACCGAACCGGCGGCTACCGTGCCGGCTGCATATTCATAAATGCCAGACCCCGGCGTCGTTTCCGTCCATCCAGCAGAACTGTTCGCCGCATCAAACGTCGTTCCGGCAGGAAGTAGCTCCGTCAGCACCACGTTCGTTGAATCGGTGTCGCCGTTGTTTCCATAGACGATCGCGTAAACCAGTGACTCACCAGCCACAAAGGTGACTTGACTGTCGTCCTTCGTTACATGGAGATCGACAAAGCCGACGGGAGTGACGTCGTCACGCTCAACGGAATCAATGTCACTGTCCGAGTTGTCATCTGGACGCGCGTCAGCACCATTCGCGCCGTCATCAGCAATCGAAACGTTGTTGAGCAGCGCACTGATCCCAGTCGCCAGAGGATCATCGACCGTCACGGCAAAAGTCACCGTGCGCGTCTCACCAGCGACGACGGTCCCCGCATCCAGCTCGTAGATTCCGCTGCCCGGTGCTGTCTCTGCCCATCCGGCACTACTGTTCGCCGCGTCGAAGGTAACTCCAGTCGGCAAGGACTCCGTCAGCGTAACACCGGTTGCATCAAGCGTTCCGTTGTTCGAGTAGGTGATGGTGAACGTCAGCATGTCGCCTTCGCGAACGACATTCACTCCATCACTCTTGTCGATCGCCAGATCAACATGATCCGTCGCAGGAGCCACAAAAAGAGCATCGGTATCGCTCGAAGTATTGTCGCCCGCATTCGCATCAACACCGTTGGCACCATCGTCCGTGATATTCACAGCGTTCAGCAACTGCGTAACTCCGGCTGCCAACGGATCCTCAACGGTCACCGCGAACGTTACCACGTTATCGACACTGCCTGCAGCCACCGAACCGGCCGCGTACTGATAAACGCCGCTACCGGGCGACGTTTCCAACCAGCCAGCCGAACTGTTTGCCGCATCAAACACGGCGCCCGATGGCAGCGACTCCGTCAGCACCACTCCCGTCGCATCCGCGTCACCATTGTTACCGTAGACAATCGAGTAAATAAGCGTTTCACCAGCCACAAACGTGACCTGAAAGTCATCCTTTGCCACATACAGATCGACGCTGCGTTCCTCATCCGGCGGCACATCGTGCTCCGCCGTATTCACATCCGAATCAGAATTATTGTCAGGTCGCGCATCAACGCCGTTCGTGCCATCGTCAGCAATCGACACACTATTGACCAACTGCGAAATACTCGCATCCAACGGCGCGTCGACCACGACAGCGAACGCAATCGTACGGGATTCGCCCGCCGCAAGCGTACCAGCGTTGAACTCGTAAACGCCGCTACCTGCAGCCGTTTCCGTCCATCCCGATGCGCTGTTGGCCGCATCAAAGCTCGCACCATCCGGAAGCGTCTCGGTAACGACGACTCCCGTTGCGTCAACCGTTCCGTCATTCGAATACTCGATGACGTAGACCAGCGAATCGCCATCAGAAACGATGGAGGCATTGTCGGTCTTGGTAATCGCGAGATCGACATGATCATCGACGGGAGCCACAAAGAGGCTGTTGCTGTCCGAATCCTGATTGTCGTCCGCATTTTCATCCAACCCGCTTGTTCCGTCGTCCTCGATGGTAACGGTATTGAACAGGTTCGCCACATTCGCGTCGAGCGGATCATCAACAGTCACGGCAAAGACGATCACATTTCCAGTCGAACCAGCCGGCACGATCCCGGCCTGAAATTCGTACACGCGGCTGCCCGAAGCCGTCTCTACCCACCCCGCATCGCTGTTGGCTGCATCAAACGTCGCACCAGCAGGTAGCGACTCGGTGATGACAACTCCACTTGCATCCTGGTCACCACTGTTTCCGTAAGTGATCGTGTAGTCGATCGACTCGCCATCGGTAAACGTGGTTTGAAAGTCGTCTTTGACAACATGCAAATCGACTCCCGCGACAAACTGGTCCGTGTCGACATCCTGATTGTTGTCCGGACGCGCATCAGCACCGTTCGATCCGTCATCGGAGATGGTCGCCGTATTGACAAGCTGCTCAATGCCCGCCGCAGCCCCATCCGTAAACACGGCGAGTTCAATCACGCCGTTCTCACCAGGATCCAGCGTGCCGAGCGAGAACTCGTAAACGCCACTCCCTGCAGCCGTCTCGACCCAGCCAAACGTGCTGCTAAGATCGAATTGCGAACCGACAGGAATCACATCCGTGATCACCACATTGGTCGCAGCCACATTTCCATTGTTTGCGTACGAAAGCTGGTAGATAACAACATCACCAACACTGACGGAGTTCAGAAAATCCGTTTTCTCAATCGACAGCTCAACATAGTCACCAACGGGCGGCACCCACAGGTCGTCCGAATCGCTGGCGGTATTGTCGAATCCGTCTTCGTCACCGCCGTTGAGGCCATCGTCAGCAATCGAAACAATATTCTGTACTGTCGTTTGCCCGCTCGCGAGCGGATCATCCACGATGACGGCAAACGTCAAAACATTGCCGACCGAACCCGCCGCAAGGTCACCCACGTTGTATTCGAAAATTCCGCTTCCAGCCGCCGTTTCGACCCACCCGATGGCGCTTGCCGCCGAATCAAAGGACGTTCCGGCCGGCAGCTCTTCCGTGATGATGACTCCGGTCGCATCCTGTGACCCATCGTTGCCATAGATGATCGTGTATTCGATCGATTCACCAGCCACAAAAGTCGTCTGACTGTCATCCTTCGTCACAAAGAGATCCGGAGCCGCCAAAAGACCATCAGTATCGGTCGCGATATTGTCTGACGAGTCCTCGTCCATTTCGTTCGAGGAGATCTCGGCACTATTCGTCAAATCGTCGATTCCAGCCGAAATCGCATCGTCCACCGTCACGGCAAAAGTCACCGATCCCGGTGCGCCGACGGCGAGATCACCCACGTTGTACAGATAGGTGCCGCTACCGACAGGTGATTCGTACCACCCCGCGGAGCTTCCCGTAACGTTGAACGTGGCACCGGGCGGAAGCGTCTCTGTCAGTACGACTCCGGTAGCCGTCGCGGTCCCGTTGTTCACAAACTCGATGACATAAACGACTTCATCACCACCGCTCGCAGCAACCACACTGTTGTCCTTGAGAATGGCGAGGTCCACGACCCCGAGAGCATTACCAATATCGTTCGTGTCGATTGCCTCGTTGTCACTCTCATTCTCGTCAACGCCGTTGGTTCCATCGTCGGAAATGACCACGCTGTTCACGATCTGCGCGACCGCGGCATCAATCGGGCTGTCCACGAGAACTGCGAAATCAACCGTACCATTGTCGCCGACGGCGAGATTGCCAATCGCGAACTCATAAACACCACTGCCCACAGACGTTTCCACCCAACCCGTGTCGCTGTTCGCCGCGTCAAACGACGTTCCCGCCGGCAATGTTTCCGTCAGAAAAACCCCGATCGCGTCCTGCGAACCCGCATTCCCATAAGCAATCGAATAAACAAGAGAATCTCCGGCATCCACCGTCACACGACTGTCGTCTTTTGTGACGAACAGATCCGGCGCCGCGTCAATCGGCGTCACATCTGTACCCGTATTGTTGAGATCGTTTGACTCATCACCATTCAGATCGTCGTCTTCGATCACCGCCGTGTTCTGCAGGCTATTGAGACCAGCCACCACCGGGTCGCTCACCGTGACTGCGAAACTGACAGTTCCGGAATCGCCTGCGGGCACGTCACCAATCGTGTAGACCCAGACTCCCGGCGTCGTTTCAACCCAGCCCACGTCACTGTTCCCCGGATCGAAAACGGAGCCAGCCGGAACTGTTTCGGTAATGAACACGCCTGTCGCACCCCGCGTACCAGCGTTCTCATACGACAGTATGTAGACAACCGTCCCGCCTGGTAACGTCGTGATCCCGCCGTCATCTTTCGTCAGCACAAGATCGACTGCCGAAACGACGGGCGTGTCATCCGTCGCCGTGTTGTTTGATGCATCCGGATCGACGCCGTTACTACCATCGTCCGCGATCATCGCCGTATTGGAAATGGTGTCGCCGTTGTCCAACGTCCCATCCCCGTCGACTGCGAAATCAACCGAACCGATCGTCGCACCAGGCACCGTTCCAATCGCCAACTCATACACGCCACTGCCCGGTGAAGTTTCGGTCCAGCCGACCGAACTGCTGGCAGCATTAAAAGTCGTATTTGCCGGAAGCGTTTCCGTAATGACGACTCCGGATGCACCTTGCGTTCCTGTATTCGAATACGTCAACGTGTAAATGATCGTGCCGGCGGGTGCCGTGCTCACGCCACCATCCGATTTGACCAACCCAAGGTTGGGCACGGCAAACACATCATTGACATCCGTCGCAGAGTTATCAGCCGGATCGAGATCCGCGCCGTTGGTACCGTCATCCGAGATCGCGACCGTGTTGGTAAGTTGGTCGATTCCCGCGGCAATTGGGTTATCAACCGTAACCGCAAACGTGACAGACTCGTCAATTGTTCCCGCGGCGACGGTGCCAAGCATCAACTCGTAGATGCCACTGCCCGGCGCTGTTTCTGTCCAGCCAACTGTGCTGCCAGACGCATTGAACGAGGTCCCGGTGGGCAACGTCTCCGTCAACACAACATTGGTGGCGCCCTGATTTCCGACATTGGAGTAGGTGATCGTATAGATCGTGAACTCGCCGGCATTTAGTAGTGTTAGCCCGTCATCCTTGGTGACTCGCAAGTCCGGCGCGGCGACAATATCGTCAATCTCGACGAACGAGTTATCCAGCTCGTCCGCATCATCTCCACTTAATCCGTTATCGCTGATTAACACGTTGTTGATCAGCTGATCAATGCTCGCCGCAATCGGATCATTCACAGTGACCGCAAACACGACACTGCCAACGTCTCCCGAAGCCAACGTTCCCACCTGAAAGACGTAAACGCCCGGCGCGGTCTCCACCCAGCCCGCATCGCTGTTCACCGCATCAAAGGTCGTCCCGGCTGGCAACGTTTCAGTAATCTCGACTCCCGCAGAACCTTGATCACCTGTATTCCCGTAATTGATTGTGTAGCTGACGCTATCACCCGAATTGACGAGGGTAACCGTATTGTCTTTGTTGACGAACAGATTTGGGCTGGCATCAACGGGCGTCTCCTCAATGAACGCATTGTTGCTTGCATTGTCATCAACCCCATTGGATCCGTCGTCCGAAATCGTGACGAGATTCGCAATGTTCTCAATTCCGGCGCCGAGTGGGTTATCAACAATCACTGCAAATACAGCGGTACCCATACTCCCCACGGGAAGATTGCCAACCGCGTATTCGTAGATCCCACTGCCAGGCGAAGTCTCAACCCACCCCGGATCGCTGTTGATCGCGTCGAAAGTCGTTCCGTCGGGTAGATTCTCCGTGACAACCACACCAGACGCGTCGGCTTGCCCAAGGTTCGACCAGGTCACATCGTACGACACAAAGCCGCCAACCACTGTGGATAAATCACCATTCGACTTTTCGACAGCAATATCGAATGAGAACACTGACGTGATCGGCGTTTCATCCACCGCGGTATTGTTGGTCGGTGGATCGAAACCGTTTCGACCATCGTCGGCGATCATCGCGACATTCAGAATCTCTGATGTCCCGGCCGGCAGCGGCGAATCAATGTCGATGGCGAATTCGGCAACGCCCACATCACCAGCCGCCATCGTTCCAATAAACAACTCGTAGACGCCACTTCCGACCGACGTCTCGGTCCAACCGGCAGTACTCTGGGAAGCGTTGAATGTTGTATTTTCTGGTAGCGTTTCTGTCAGGAACGCACCGCTGGCCCCCTGGTTCCCAATGTTCAGGTAGTTCAGCGTGTAGACAACCGTATCTCCGGCGGACGCTGAGATTCCCCCGTCCGTCTTGGTGACCGACAGGTTTGGAGCAGCGAAGAGCGTATCAATCTCTGTCTCCGCATTGTTCGCCGGATTGTCGTCCGGACCGCTCAGACCGTCGTCTGCGATAGATACCGTGTTGACGATCGAGTCGAGACCGGCGTCAACACTGGGGCCATCAACAGTTACCGCAAAGAAGATCTCGAAGAACTCGGAAAACCCGGGTAACGTCCCGTGCTCAAACTCAAAGACTCCACTGCCGGGAGCCGTTTCCACCCAACCTGCACTGCTGTTCGTCGGATCGAACGTTGTACCAGCAGGGAGATTCTCGGTGATGACCACGCCCGTTGCGTCCGCCACTCCGTCATTGATGTACGTAATCGTGTATGTCAAATCATCGCCGGGGAAGATGGTTGACACACCATTCGTCTTCGTGACGAACAGGTCGGGCCCCGTCGCGAATACTTGCGCGAACGATTCCCCACCACAATCCTGGCAAGGCGCCATGGGGTCTGGATTTTGAAGCGGCTGCGAAGCCAAAAAATGCATCGCAGGAGCCGCATCAAAGAGCGTGCGGTCTTCGAGAGATTCGAGCAGGATCTCTCGCGGCTTTTGAGCTTGCGCAGACTTCCGTTTAAGGAACTTGAACAGTTGCATCCCAGACTCCATTCTGAACTGTTAAAACGACTCAATCACAGGAATGATCCAGTCGTGTGGCAGAGTTGTCTGAGCGACTCCATCATCAATGCGCATATTGCGCGCACTGTCAGACAACATTTTCCAACAATGAACTTTGCCACATAAACTCCAGAGAGGGGTATTTGGCTTTCAAAATGCCGCCAAAAATAATGACCAGTTGGATAGCAAAGCGGCTTATGCCGGGTTTAACCCATGGCGGTAAACTACAACCGACACCGCTGTGAGAAACGAGAGAATAGCCACTCCTTCACCAGTCGACAAAGTTTGCCGCGCCGGGCGAATGGAGCGAAAGCCGGACTCACCAGTTAGCGACTTGATAGTCCTTGAGAAACTTGCCCCAGACGTGCTCGCCGGTTAGCAAGCCATCAAGAAATGGATCACAGATACGCGCGGCAGCATCAATGATATCGAGCGGCGGATGAAAGTCGTAATCTCGCTGCTTGCGCTCCGCATGAACCACTGGATCTTCATCCGTGATCCAGCCCGTATCCACACTGTTCATGTGGATTCCGTCGCGGGCATAATCCTGAGCCGACGTTCTGGTCAACATGTTCAACGAAGCCTTGGCCATGTTGGTATGCGGATGCTTGTCGGTTTTAAAAGCGCGGTAAAAAATTCCCTCCATCGCCGAGACGTTCACGATATGCTTGTCCCTCGTCGGCACGGCCAGCAGCAGCGGCTTCAGGCGTGCGTTGAGAATGAACGGAGCCACCGCGTTGACGAGATGCACTTCAAGAAGCTCGACCGTCCGCACCTCGGCCAACTTTAACCGCCAACTGTTGACTTCTCGCAAATCGACTTGCTGCAAGTCATGATCGTATTCACCCTCGGGGAACAATTCCTGACTGGCCGCGTGATCATCCTTCACCATCGGAATCTGCGACAACTCGGCAGCTCGTTGGATACCCAACAGAGAATCAGCGACTTCCGCGGGCAAGTCGCCGGAACCTGCGTTCGTTACTTCCAACGGGTTTTCGCCGCGTTGATTTTCCATTGCTCTCGTAGAGGCACTAGCCGAACGTAATTCTTCATAACCGCCAAGCATCTCGCGGGCTTCGTGCGACAACGAATCCGTCAGTTGCCGCTCTCCTGCCATCAAGTGGCCATAGAAACCTGGCGGGCGACGCACCGTCTGGCACGCGTTGTTCAAAATAAAATCCATGCGTGGCAGCCGCTTGTTCAGATGCACACACAATGCTTCTACGCTCGGCGTATGCCGCAGATCCAGCCCGTAGATCATCAGCCGATCTTGCCAGTCACCGCTATCCTTCTCCGTCAGAAAACGTTTGGCTGCGTCGCGCGGAAATCGAGTCGTCACCACAACGTGACTACCGGCCCGCAGAAGTTTCAATGCCGCCTGGTAACCGATTTTGACTCGTCCACCCGTAACCAGACAGTAGCGACCACTCGCATCGGCCGTCTGATGCCGCTTCTTCCAGTTCAGCTGTGCGCAGTCCGGGCAGAGCGAATCGTAGAAGTGATGCAGCCGACGAAAGTCGCGTTTGCAGATGTAGCAGTTTCTTGGATCGGTCAGTTCCGGTCCAAAATCTTCATCCGTAATCTCCGCGGCCGGCGGCAATTGGGTTTCGAACGGCGCTGAGGGGCACGCCTGATTGATTCCCTTCGCACGAAACTGTGCCCGAATGCCGGTGCTGGCCAGGAGTTCGTCGTCGCGATCTTTCTCTTTGTCGGTATTGATCTTGCGCTGAGCCCGCAAGGCCTTGGTCATTTTGCGACGAGCCGCCCTGCCAGGAAAAGCGATTTGTCCCGCCGCCTTGATCAGGCGATGCCGGGTATCGGCATCGACAACCGTCAGCAGACCGCGATCTGCCGCAAAGCGTTCGAGCATTTCGGTGACCGCAACAAATTCTTCCGGCGTCAGATCGTCGCCCGAATTGCCCTCACTCGTGTTTTCCGCATCAGCCTGGTTCATCGATCGCCAAGTGGTTCCAAAAGAAATGTAGTGGGGACAGCCAGATTCGCTATCAATCGCCCGAACCTAGCATACCCTGAGACGAGCGCGAGAATCACACCCGGTCGCGAAAACGATGCCGCGAATCGGCGGCGGGGCGAGACTGCCGCGAAACGGTAAGGTTGGGATTTCGTGGCGAAACGGCAGGTCAGCGGCGAAGCGGGAGGGCGAGGCTCCGTCCGAGCCGCAGCAGCTTCTCCAGATCCAACCACACTCGCCCGCCACAAAACACTTCATCGCTCCGAGACTCTCGGACCGGCGTCTTCCTGCCCCAGCAGCCGATTCGCCAGTTTCCCGACGGACAGCCCCTGCACAATAATTGAAAACACGACCACTCCATAAGTCACCGTGAGGAACAAATCACGATCCATCGACTCAGGAAGCCCCAATGCCAACGCAAGCGAGATACCGCCTCGCAAACCACCCCACGTCAAAATGGTGGTCGTATAGGGTGCGAAATTCAACCGTTTTCGCAAGATCTGCACGGGAATCATCAACGAAGCAAATCGCGAAGCAAGCACGATCACGATCGCGATCAACGCCGCGATCACATACTGCCGCTGATACTGCAGCGTAATCAGCTCAAGCCCAATGAGCACAAACAACACCGCGTTCAGGAGCATATCTACCAGCTCCCAAAACTTGTCCACGTATTGCTCGGTCAAATCGGACATCGCGGTGCCACGAATCGTATCGTTCCCGACCATCAACCCCGCGACTACCATCGCAAGCGGTGCAGAAACATGAATGCCGTGAGCAAACGAATAACCGCCCATCACACAAGCCAGCGTGATCATGACTTCGATTTCATAATCATCAATCGACTTGAGCAGTCGAAAAGTCCCGTACCCAAGGCCCAGTCCCAGCACCACACCGCCGAGGACTTCCCATCCGAAGAGATTGATCACGCTCCCGATTGTCGTCTCGCCGCTGCTATGCGCAATATCGTGAACATGTTCGCCGCCCTGCCCCGCCATCGCCACACTCATGATGGTCAGGAACACCACGACGCCGACACCGTCGTTAAATAGCGACTCACCGACAATCTGCGTTTCCAAACCTTTCGGTACGTTGGCCTTTCTGAGAATCCCCAACACCGCAATCGGATCAGTGGGCGAAATCAGGGCACCAAACAACAGGCAGTGAATATATTTTGGATGCAAGCCGATCATCTGAAAAATGAAATAGACAGCCGTTGCACAAATGACCGTAGAGCAAAGCACGCCCAACGTCGAAAACACGAGCACCGGCCAGCGCTGTATTCTCAGCTGATCGAAATTCGTATGCATGGCTCCCGCGAAGAGCAGGAACCCGAGCAGCACGTCCAGCAGCACCTTCTCCAGATCAATATGCTGCTTGACGAACAACGCTACATTCAGAATCCCGTCCGTGAACAGCGTGCTGCCAAAAACAACCAGCGTAAAGAAGATGGAGATCGCCATCAGCCCAATGGTGTTGGGCAACTTGAGGAACTTGACATTCACGTAGCCAAAGATGGCTGCGAGCACGATCACGACGGAAGAGATAGTAAATAGATCCATAGTGACTGTGTTTTAACGGAATTCATTCCTCGCAGGTAGAACAACCATGCTCCGCAAAATGAACAAGCCGTCCGGGCGATGCCCAGTTTCGAAGCCAATGCGTCAGCATTTCCCAATGACTCGCATCTACAACGAGTGTTCGCCCGGGAATGGACAAGAAGGGGGGAGAGAAGGTTGGGATTTCGCCCTGGACGACCCCGTGGCGTTCTTTCCTGCCAGCACGCCCTGGCAGAACATTCGCTATTTCGCAAGTTTCAACTGAAACGTTGAATTGTAGATTTCGTTGCAAGCGGACTCTATGGATCCGTCCATCGAAACGTTCGCGAAGAAAATCCTGCCGATTCCTGTGTTCGGGTTGAAGTACATGTAAGTTGAGGTCCCAAAATCATTACCCGCGTGGCCTATTAACTCTCCCTCACCCATTTCGATATCCCAGACAAGAGCAACCGGCAGCTCAAGTTCAAGACCCGATTGGGGCATCATTTCGACTGCCGATTTTTGTTTGAGGAGTTTGCTTTCACCAACGCGGGCTTTCATCATCTCCTGGGCAAACTTCCGCAAGTCACTAACGGAACTGAAAACGCCGCCGTCAGGGTAGGTCGAAAAAGTGTAACGCGGAACGGGGTTGAGTAGCTCGTTGTAATAGACCACGTGTTGCTTTGGATCAACCAGGTCCAGATGCCAGGTGGTGCTTTCCATTCCGATGGGCTCGAAGATTTCTTCTTGCGTAAGTTCTCTAAACTCCGTTCCAGTTGCACGCTGAATTGCCAAACCAAGAAGCCCAACGCCTGAATTGGAATACTTGTAAGCAGTCCCGGGTTTGTGCTGAAGGAAGCTCGAACCATCGTTCCAGACTCCTTCGACACTCAACGCTTTTCCCAGATACTCCTGGAGCCCCAAGGGTTTGTTCGTGTTGTACGTTTCCAGATGTTTGTGCCAGGCTTTGGGAAAGTCCGCTTCAACGAGCCGTTCGCGGAACAAGTAGGTCTTTTCAAATTTACTTCCGTCACCAATGGAAGATGTATGTGTCGCAAGATGTCGAACCGTTATTGGAACCTTGGGGAACTTCGGATGCACCACTCTAAACGGAAGGTGTTTGTTAACCGGGTCATCAAGTGAGAGCTCGCCTCGTTCGACGGCTTGCATCATTGCAGTTGCAACAACTGTCTTGGAGATCGAAGCCAGGTATTGAACCGAATCCGACGTGAACGGTCGTTTGTTTTCGATGTCGGCAAAGCCATAGCCTTTCTCATAGATGACCTTGTCTTTGTCAAAAACCGACACAGCAAAACCCGGCAAAACAGACTGCCGCTCGATCTCCACCAGTTTTGCGTCCAGTTCCGCCGGCGTCAGTCGCCGAGGCTTCGACTTTGCGGTATCTCCTGATTCACGATCGCCTACCTCACCTTCAAGGAGGTAGGCGCGAACCGCCACGATAAAATCACCACCGCTATCGGAGTTTGTAAAAATCACCAGGCCATCGTTACTTTCGTCGTAGATTTCGAATAGACACTGAAAGTCTCCGTTGTTGCCGCTATGCTTGATGACCTTTCCATGCTTCGAATCTTCAATTTGAAAACCCAAACCAAACCCGCTCGAAAATCCTTCATCTCCACCGTTACATGCTGGCATCGAGAGCCTGAACATCTCTTCATAGGTCTCGGGCGAAAGAACTGCCCGATCCATCAGCGCGATCATGAACTTCGAAAACGCTTTTGATTCGGTGAACATGGTGGAAGCCACGCCGATCATCGGCGAATTGTCGTGTGCCTGCGGCATTTTGTTGGCGTGCCCGAATGACGCGACGGATCGCAACGCTTCGCAATCGGAAAAGAAAACCGATTCCGTAAATCCCAAGGGGCGACAAGCTTCGTCAAGGACAACCTTTTCCAGCGGTTTGTCCTGAAGATGTTCAACAACGCGCCCCAAATACATCATCGCTTCGCCGGAATAGCCGTGTTTCTCGCCCGGCTCAAAAAGCATCTCGACTTTTTCATCGCCATCGTCCCAGAACCAGTTGGGAAGACCGGACGAATGATTCAAACAGTGTCTGGCGGTGATCTTTCCGGCACGCGGGTCATGTGACAACTCATCGAACTCAAGATACTCACCAAGCGGTTTATCGAGGTCGATTTCGCCCTTCTCCGCCAATCGGTTCACCGCAAAAGCAAAAACCGCTTTGGTGATTGAAGCCGCTTCAAACAGAGTGTTCTCGTCAACGAGCTTACCGGTGAAACGGTTACTTTGTCCGGCCGCGTGGCTGAAGACAAGTTCTCCGTCACGAATCAGGGCCTTTGAGTAGCCTGGTACATCGTAATAGTCCCGATAGCTTTCAACGACTTTGATCAGGTTTGAGTCGCACTGCGGCGAATAGTTAAAGAGCGGACTCGATTCCGTTTGAAAAAAGGGCATGGCCTCGAATTCCAACGTGACGACCGTGGCCGTTTCTTCACTCTCTTCATCAGCCGAAACCACAGGTTTGTCGACAATGCGTATTCGCCGACTTTCTTCGTCAGTGACGTCTTCGGCGATCTCATTCGCGAGTGAGACTCCATATTCGCCTTCGGGGAGCTTGGCATCAAAGCCGCCCGATTCTCCGACGGCGAGCGTTGCGACCAACGTTGAATCTGAAAACAGCTGCACTCGTTGGGGAATCGGTTGCTTTTTGCGTGAAAGCTCGCCCTCTCCTTCGTTGCCTGCCTTCAGAACTGCCGCTTGGTCCTTCCACTCAAATCTCCCGGCAACGTCAAACAACTTGGCATCAGCTGACACTAATACCAAGTCACCAAGGCTGCCGGCGCCGTGGCTTTTACCGTCTCCTGGTCCCCATAAATGAATTGAGCCTTCGGAATCATCGTCTCGATCAGCGTCGCATATCAAAAAGTCCAATCCGATCGTTTTGCCAACTTCGACGTTTTGGCCGTTCTTAAACTTCCACTCGTAGGTCGTAAGATTTTCTTTGCGTTGAACGCCAAGTTCAACATTGTTCCAGGTAGCACTTTTCGTTGCCGGATCCCAGGCATTCTCCTTACCGATGGTCTTGCGCTGATTGCCAAAGTTGAGAAAAATCTGTGCCCCGCTGCCCTTGGGCGAGTGCTGGGTATCGAGATAGAGAATACAAGTATCGAAGAATCGCCAGGGCTCTTCCTGCTCGCGTTCCAACTGCCGGTCGCCGACATGCGATTCATCATGGACTTCAACGAGAAAGTAGACTTCCCTTTTCTGGCTATTAAATCCGGATTTGAACGTCGCAGAAAAATCCTCGGACGAGACGTCCAGGTCTTCTTTCCACTTTCGGTCTATCGGATATGGGTGAGCATCGTCCGGCCAATCGTCGGCGTTTCCGTCAATCACCAAGCCCTCGACTGGTCTTGAGTAGGCGACGTTTCCGTTATCCGCATGAACAGGTGCTGCCAACACAATAAACAGCACAATTGCCAGCAACGTCGCAACGAGTCCGCTAGCCAAGTGGTAATCGCATGTCATGGCCATTCGCTTTTCCATTCATGTAAAGGTCCCGAAACCACCAACGCCTCGAAAGTCAGAAGAATTCTGGATCATTCTTCAAGCCGTCGGTCTTCGTATCAACCTCGTTGAGATGGATAGAGCCATGCTTGCTTCGCAACAGAAACGATGGGCCGCCGCCATTTAGCTGAATGTCAGCCGCATTCATTTTGCCTTCAGGTACGAGCGAACCTCGAACTTTGCCTTTCTCGGACCTCGCATCGATATCAACAGACGTGCCAGATTCGACACCGATTCGAATCGCGCCTTCGTTTGTCGCAATGCTGGAGTCGGAACTAATTTGTCCGATTCGTTCGACGGAGATCTTCCCTTCGCCGGTGGAAGCCTGAATATTTCCAAGGACTTCCGAAACATGTATGTCGCCGTCGTCTGCGATTGTTAGTCGAGCACCACCATTGGCTTTCCCGATTTGGATCTTTCCGTCATCGAGACTCACGACCGCGAGGCCATTTGACTTGTTGATTTCGATCTTGGCGTCCTCGGTGGTGATCTTTGCGGTTCCACCAATTTCTCCAAGTTTCAGATCGCCGTCTTCGCCGTTGATAACAACATTTCCAGTCACATCTCCAGCAAGAAGTGTGCCGTCTTCCAGGCTGACATTGAGATCTCCGTCGATATCCCCCAGAGTGATGTCGCCATCTTCAACGACTGTCTTGATATTGCCCTCAACAACTGGCAATGCAAGATTGCCGTCCCGGTTTAAGATCTCGACGTTGAAGTGCCGGGGAATTTTGATCCGAAGACTAACGTTGGACTGATCGTTGCTTGCAAGAATACGACTGATCGAAATCTGATTATTCTTCGTTACAAACTGGTTGATCGCTCGTGCAGAGAACTGGCTCAGATCGCACTCGACTGTTCCCCATTCCGAAACCAACAATGCATCGCGACGTTTGACGAGGTCGCTGCCTTCCAGATCGCAGCTAAGCTGATGTCTCGACATCAAGGCCGCTGCCTCCTTTCGGTTTCGAGCCGCGATTGAAACTACAGCCTTGATGTCAACTTGAGGTTTGTCGTGAGTCTCAACGGCGATGTTTGCAAGGTCGGACCGCACTACGAGCTTGCCACCGTCCCGGACAGGAATCGAATCTGTCTCGTCAAATTCAAAGCTCTCCAGGGGCGCCCCTTCGTCGAGTATCAAACTTGCGATCGCCTTCATCAATTCTTCTGGCTGTTTTTCCTGCGCTTTCTGATTGGCACCGGCAACGCCCTCGGGCCCCTGCATCCCCTCGAAATACGGCTTGGCGACCAACCACGCAGCAATAACAGCTGGCAAGAGCGCAACAGCACACCACACAACCAGCGTTGAGCGCTTCGTTTTTGTGGCAGGGTGATGCCATGACCTGGAGGGACAAGATACGGTGTTCGGTGCTTGCATATGAGCCAGTTCTGCCGAAAGATGCTGCTTCACTTCAGTTGCAGTCTGAAACCGTTCTTCCTTTCTCTTGCTCATCAATACTTCGATAAAGGCGACGAGCCAAGCGGGAATCTTCGGATTGGATTCGAGTATGGAACGAGGTTGTTCATCGCACACTCGTTTGATGACTCCAAAGGCGTTTTCGGCTCGAAACGGAGGGTGACCGGTGCACGCTGCGTACAGAGTGCTACCAAGGCTAAATAGATCAGAACGACCATCCAGTGTCTCGCCTTTCGCCTGTTCGGGAGACATATACTGTGGCGTGCCCGTAATCAGACCGCTGCGAGTCATCGAGGCTTCATTGGCAACCTGCGCCAAGCCGAAGTCCGAAACCATCGCTCGATCCGACCCCGATTCAAGCATGACGTTGGCTGGTTTTACATCGCGATGCACGATGCCCTGTGCGTGTGCCGCCTCCAGGCCTTCGGCAATGTGCAACCCAAATCGAACGACCGCTTCCGACGAAAGCGGCCCATCACGTGCAATCTTCTGTTGCAGTGACCCGCCTGGCATGTACTGCATGACAATGAAGGGTTGGCCAAGGTGTTCACTAATTGCATACACCGGTACGACATGAGGATTGACCACCGCCGCAATAGCTCGACCTTCACGGTCGAACCGTTTGCGAGCCGCGGCTGAGTCACAAAGATTGGGGTGCAAGACCTTGATTGCGACAAAACGATTCAGAGTTCGCTCGAATGCCCTGGCAACAATTCCAGTACTCCCTGAACCGATGACCGCGGAAACCTCGTATCGCGCCAGCCTGCCCAGCATCTCGGGATCGTCAGTAGGCCCGAGTAAGTCGAGAAATTTTCTTGTGGAGGATTCACCTGGAGTTTCTACTTCGCCAAAGTCAACAAGATGGTGATGAATCGTCGACCACTCATTGCCGTTTTGGACCAGTCTTTCCATTCGCTCTTGGCAATCCCTGCACTGATCGATATGCGCAATCAACTGCGACTCCTGCTCCGAATCCAGCTGTTCTTCGACGAGCAGTTCGAGCTGCTGCCTGGCAATGTGTTTTGTATCGTTAAAGTTCACGATCGTGATCCTCGTTTTGAATGTGTTCCCGATCAATGGAGACGCCCGAAGGCAGATTTTCGTAAAGCGCGACGACCTTGCGGATTCTTGAAATCATCCGGCACTTGGCGGTGTAAACCGAACCAACAGACATTCCAAGCTCTTCAGCGACTTCGCCAGCCGCCCGGCCATTGATGGCTGTTTCCCAAAAGCAACGCCAGCTGTCTTCACCGACGGAAGGTTTGATTCTTGCCGCGGCCGACAAAATAAGGCTGCGGCGATACTCCAGTTCAATTGCCTGTGAGACATCGGTATTACCCGGCGTAGCTTCGACGAGTCGCTGGATTGAAGTCCCACCACTTGCGTTAATCTGTTTTGCACGCTCACAGAATTTGTCGACTGAGATGTTACGAGCGATTCGAAATAGCCAATTCCTGAACCCGCCTTTTTCAGGATCGTATTTCCCATTGACCAGGTTCTTGTCGAGTGCTGCCAACACTTCCTGACAGACATCAGCAGAATCTTCGTTCGAAAGCCCCCTGGAAATGCAAAACCTCAAAAGCGCTTGCTCGTAGACTTCAACGAAATCCAGCCACGCGTTCTCGCTACGGTCAGCGAGCCTGCTAAGCATCCGTTGGTCGGTTTTTGGCAAATCCTTCATCTCGTCTCCATCAATACTGGCTGCATATAATTCCTGAATTCACCCGACTTCTTACATGTAAAAACGAGAAATCTGCAAAGAAAACGCAAAGCCCTGAGTTGCCCGCCGATTCTACCTCTTTGAGAACAGGTTCGACCCCGCACGATCAAACGAGGTTTGCGTTGAAACATTGCCCGAAGGAAGCAATCGAAGAGCGGTAACGAGCTTTGGCGCCGGGGTGACACTGGAGCAAGCTCCATCGGCGTGCCGTGTCAGATTGATTAACAGCCTGGAAAAGTTAAAATCGGCACCTCGCTGGGAAACGGCTCTTCAACTCCTCAAGGATCGATTATGGCAACGACCATTGGCACGTTCGTCTTCTTCACGGCTCTTGTGGCGTTTCTCACCTGGCGAATCACTCGAGGAACGAACGTCAATACAGACGAGGGGTACTTTCTGGCTGGGCGAAGCCTGACAGGACTGTTCATCGCCGGTTCATTACTACTCACGAACCTGTCCACGGAACAACTTATCGGCTTGAATGCCGGTGCCTTTAACGATGGACTATCTGTGATGTGCTGGGAGGTCGTCGCTGGCATCTCACTCGTCATCCTTGCGCTCGTTTTCTTGCCGCGATACCTCAAGTCCGGCATCGCGACGATCCCCCAGTTCCTGGAAGAACGCTACGGCCCGGCCGTGCGCACACTCACCGCCGCAATCTTCATCATTGCATACATGCTGATCCTGTTGCCATTCGTCCTGTTCCTTGGGGCTCGTGGCCTGAACGGCATGCTTGGACTGCAAGACATGACTGGATGGTCGGAACTCAACACGATCCGCGCCATCATCATCTTCATTGCTGTTATGGGCGGCGCTTACGCGATCTGGGGTGGGCTCAAGGCGGTGGCCGTTTCGGACACGTTTAATGGTGCTGGCCTGCTGACAGGTGGCTTGCTTATTACCTTCTTCGCCCTCAAAACAGTCGCCGGAGCCGACGGAGGTTTCGCCGGGGCGTTCGAGAAAATCCATGCCGCCGATCCGGATGCCTTCGTATCACTTGGCTCGGCGACAGAAGATACACACTGGCCAACCCTGTTCACCGGCGTACTTCTGCTGAACTTTTTCTACTGGTGCACCAACCAGCAGATTATTCAGCGAACGTTCGGAGCCAAAAATCTGGCAGAAGGGCAAAAAGGCGTGTTGCTTGCCGCCTTTTTCAAAATTCTCGCACCGCTCATCCTCGTGCTTCCGGGCATTGTCGCGGCGTATCTGATTCTCGCCGCGGAGGATCCAGAAATGATGGCATCGGTCGGAAAAACCGAAGATGGAAAGTGGATCGCCAACCAGGCCTACGGAGCACTTGTAAGTCGCGTGTTGCCTGAGTGGCTTTTGGGGTTCTTCTCTGCCGTGGTGGTCGGATCGATCCTCTCCACTTTCAACTCGGTCCTGAATTCAAGCGCGACACTGTTTTCGCTCGATGTCTACAAGAAATATATCCAACCCGACGCATCCACGGAGGCGATCGTGCGATCGGGACAGGCTTGCAGCGTGATTGTGGCTGTTCTTTCGGTGATCGCTGCCCCGCTCATTTTCTATGGCCGCGACGGGGTCTTCGACTTTTTCCAGACTCTCAATGGCGTGTACTTTATTCCCCTGCTGGCCATCATCATGGTTGGCATGTTCAACAGGATGGTTGATGCGAATTCGGCACTCATCACGCTCCTGGCTGGACTGGGTCTGATGATCCTGGGAACTTTTTTCTCCGGTGGCGACGGTGGCTGGCTGCAATCCACTTTCGGTTCCGGGTTTCACTTCATGGGTGCTGTATTTCTCACGTTGATTATTCTTCAATTGCTGCTCGCCAACGTCGCTGGCATGAAACGCACCGAGCCGTATGTCCAGCAGGATGCCAAAGCAGTCGACCTGACGCCGTGGAAGCCGGCTCCAGTCGTCGGGACCATGCTCATCATTTTTGCCCTGAGCATCTACGTTTACTTTGCCCGGTAAGACTTATTGGAAATCTTGTAACCGTTCACGCGGTCAAGGGGCTGGCTGGGGTGTTGTAAAGTTGGCCTTGCAGCGGACTTTACGTTGCCCAAAACGGACACGAGCTGTTGCAGATACATCGACGCGTCTGGCCGCTCCTCCCCGTCGCTTGGGCTCCGCCCCTCCTCACGCGACACGTGGTATGCCCTGCTCATTCTTCGCATGACACCACTGCGTCGGAGGAGGGTTGCTTGCGACGGGCGGCCGAGGTCAGGCAAACGGCTGCAATAAATCTGGCGTGAGCACAAACGCCACTCAAAATTGAATTTACAACACCCCGGGGTCTGGCTCAATTTTTCGGCGGCAATTTGACTTATTTCGCTTTGCGGACAAACGCCGAAAATTTGTGTCTGCCCCTCTCGAACCTGACGAAACGTCAATATCCGTGAACGGTTACGAAATCTTTGCAATTTTTCCGGCCAGATTCGATACCGCTGGACTCTTTCTCTTTGCGTCAGTCACCGAATCTGCGAAACCACTGCCGGGAGTGTATCTATGAACTCTGCGAATCGTCATTTGGACTTACACGTTGAAGCTCTTGAAGACCGCCAATTATTGGCAGGAAACGTCACGGCGACTCTTGCTGCTGGTGGAGATTTGACGATTCGCGGCGACAACGCCAGCAATTCGGTCATCCTCGAGGTATTTGAGGATCGCACTTTCGAACTGCGTGGACTCAGCTCAACGACCATTGACGCAGAAGACTTTGCTGGAAGAACCCTGAACGGGAACGTCAGAGTCCAGTTGCGAGGCGGAGATGATGTCTTCGAACTTTCCGGAAACAGTACGATTGATGTCCTCGAAAATGTAAGGATCTCTGATAGCGATGGTGACGATACCTTCAAGTTTTTCAGAGTCGAGATGGGCGGCCAATTGACCATTCGTGCCGGAAAGGGCGACGACAGATTGACTTTCTTCGATGCTACGGCAGAAAAAATGAATTTCAATCTTGGCCAGGGTAATGACACCCAGACAATGGTACTCCTCAATTCATCCAGACGCGTGGCTGATCAAGCCATCATCAAAACAGGATCAGGCAACGACGATATCACTTTGCGTGGGAACTATGAATCGGCGAGGGTTAGCCTCGGATCAGGAGACGACGTTTTTCGCGGAACCTTCTTTACGGCTGATACGGCCAACATAAACTTCAGCGGTGGCAATGATCTTCTGGTAGACGGCGGGTTTTCAGGAGCTTTTTCATTCGTGGCGAAGTTTGGTTCAGGAGACGATACTGCCGACTTGACCAGTTTCTTTCGGGATATTGAGTTAAACGGTGGAGGCGGAACGGACACGGTCTTTGCTGCACCGCTGGATGCGCGACTGAGTTTTGAAATTACTTCATTCGAAGAAAACAATCTCTAGAAGCACACTCCAGGTTAACTTGAAAGTCAGGCATTAGCCCTCAGCCAGACTCGAAAAAAGCTATTACTGCGAGGATCTTTAGCAAGATCCACTACGAGCTATCCGGCCGTCATCCCGTGAGTTTTTAGCGTGGTCCAACTCTCAATTGAGACCAACGCGCTGCCGCCCGGAATGAGCCTCGACAAGTCAGATTTGGGCAAACGCGGCGAGCCAGTGTCTCGCGAGTCGCCCTGGGTTCCTTAGCCCCGGAGATTGAGCAGTGTGTTTGGAACTTTTGAGATGATCCGGGATCCAGGCGATTTGGTTGGCCACCTCATTTCGGTCTCCGTACGATGAAGTTGTTGGGCATTTTGGCTCGTCGAATATCACACATCACAGAATCCATTGCCAAAGAGCCAGAAAATATGAGAGACTTTCCGGACCGGAATACAACCGCCGTATCTAAAGGCAAGCCATGTCGCGATTCATTTTTATCCCCGTAGTCCTCGTCGCTTTAACGATTCAATGCTCAGGCCAATGCCACGCCGAGAACTGGGGCCATTGGCGCGGTGAGTCGGGAAATGGCATTTCATCCGTCGCGACGCCACCAACGGAATGGAGCGACACCAAAAACGTAAAATGGAAAGTCGCCGTGCCTGGGCGCGGTTCCGGCTCACCAGTCATCTGGAATGACAACATTTTTGTTGTGACCGCTGTCAAAGAAGGCGAACAACCCGCAGCAGCACCTGCCGCTCAAGAGGCACCGCAGCAACGAAGAAGGCGGGGAGGCCGTGGTGGCGGACGTGGCCGCGGCGGTCCGATTCCCAACCTTGCGTTCAAACTCCTTTGCTATAGCAAAGCAACCGGCGACCTGAAGTGGGAGAAAACGGCGACTGTTGGAACGCCGCACCAGGCTACGCACTCCACCAATGGATTCGCATCTGCGTCACCGTGCACGGACGGCAATCATGTCTATGCTCATTTCGGTTCACGAGGCCTGTACTGCTACTCGCTGGACGGTGAACTGGTCTGGCAGCGTGACGATCTGGGCAAAATGCAAACACGGAACAGTTTTGGTGAGGGAAGTTCGCCAGTGATCCATGGCGAAAAGCTCCTGGTCCCCTGGGATCACGAAGGTGATTCCGCGCTGTTCGCACTCAACAAACTGACGGGCGAGACAATCTGGAAAGCTGAGCGAGACGAACCGACTTGCTGGGCGACTCCTTTGGTTGCCAAAAACGGTGACAAGCACCAGGTCATCATGAACGGCCAGAACTACGCCAGATCTTACGATCTGGAAACCGGCGAAGAACTCTGGAAATGCACTGGCCAAACCGAACGACCGGTGGCTTGCCCGGTTCAGCTACACGATCTCGTGATTGTTGGTAGCGGACACCGCGGATCATTCATGGGCGCTTTTCGACTGGACGGCAAAGGCGACATCGAAGACACCGAAAGTGTCGCATGGACCATCAACCGGAACACACCGGACATTGGATCGCCGATTCTTTCCGATGGACGATTGTATTTCTACAAAGGAAAAGCCGCCGTTCTCACTTGCCTGGATGCTGCGACGGGCCAGCCGCACTATTCTTCCGAGCGGCTGAGTGGAATGGACACGATCTATGCCTCTCCTGTCGCCGCCGGCGGTCACGTGTATCTGACATCACGAAACGGTACAACCGTAGTCATCAAAGATGCCGAGCAACTCGAAGTCGTCGCCACAAATTCCGTTGGCGAGACGGTTGATGCAACGCCGGCTCCCGTCGGCAATGAACTGTTCATTCGCGGTGAGCAGCATTTGTTCTGTATCGCGGCTGAATAGAGATTCGAAGTCCCGATTCAAATGAGAGTCGGACCAGATTTGAAATTCACGGCATGACGGCCGGATAGTTCGTAGTGGATCTTGTTAAAGATCCTTCGCGATACAGTTAATCACTTCGTAACCGTTCGCGGACAATGACGTTTCCTCAGGCTCGAGAGGATCAGGCACGAACTTTCGGCGTTTGCCCGCAAAGCGAAATAAGGATCGTTCGATCAATTAGTGTCGAATCTCCGTTCATGACGACTCAATTGACGGCCTATGGCCGTCTTCCCCGCGAACGCGGGGACCCACTCGAAGCGTGTTAACGCTCAATCTCTTTCCCTGCATCAAAAAACCAATCCGATTCAATGGATTCCCGCATGCGCGGGAAAGACGGAGGAAGATCAGGCAGTAATTTCTCGAACGATCCTAAGTCAGCTTGCCCCGAAAAATTGAGCCAGACCCTTGCCCGCGTGAACGGTTATATCACTTCTTACCAGCGGTCAGTTTTGCCGCCAACCGCATGGCGCTCTCCAAACTGGAAATCTCAGCGACGCCCTGCCACGCAATATCAAATGCTGTCCCGTGATCAACCGAAGTGCGAACGATCGGCAAACCAAGAGTTACGTTCACCGCAGTATCAAACGCAAGCGCCTTTAACGGGATCAGCCCCTGGTCGTGGTACATGCAAACGTACACATCGGTTGCTTCGCGCTGGGATGGCAGAAACGCCGTATCGGGCGGCATCGGATCGCTAATATTGATGCCTTCACTTTTCGCCGCGTCAATTGCCGGCTGAATTACTAACTCTTCTTCCCTGTTTCCAAACAAACCGTGCTCACCAGCGTGCGGATTCAAACCACAAACAACAACCCTGGGATCACGACCACGAATTCGGCGCAAAGCGGCTGCGCTTAACCGGATGGCTGACAGAATTCGCTCAGTCGTTAACTGCGACGTAACATCGCCAAGCCCAATATGTGTGGTCACTAGCGCGCAACTGATGACGTCGGAAGTCATCAGCATGCAATAGTCATCCGTCGCGGTCTGTTCTGCGAGAATTTCGGTATGACCGGGATGCGGAATCCCCGCCGCGCTCAACGCTTCTTTGTTAATCGGGGCTGTGCAAATCGCATCCACGTCACTGGACTTTGCAGCGTCGATCGCCGCCAGCAGGTAATCGTATGACGACTGGCCAGCGACTGCCGAGACCACGCCAGGCGATATGGCGCCCGGATCCAGGTGGCTAATATTCACAATCGCTGGAGCCGCCGTCGAATGCCACCGATCATCGCCAAGTTCGTAGCTCGTGGCCGGCAAAGACAGATTCAAACGACTGCCCACCGCCTTGAGAATGGACAAGTCGCCGAAAATGAGCGGAACGCAGACATCCGCGACAACCTGTTCGGCCAGCAGTCGCAGGCAGATTTCCGGCCCGACCCCACAAGGATCTCCCATCGTTAAGGCAATTCGCGGCAGTTCTGATGACGAGTTCTTCAAAGCTGGATTCAAGCCCGTGTTTTCCAATCTATATTTTGTGTAAACCGGTGACGACATTCACCACAGTCAATATACTGTGGCCTCAACTTTGAGCATCCACCCCGATACTGACGACGACGACATGGGCCGAAAAAAAGACAAAACGAAATCAAAGTCCGATAAAAAACAGAAGAAGGCCAAGGGAACGATGGCGGAACGGGCGGACAAGTTCGCCTGTTACCTGGCTTCGGTTCAGTCGCCGGAACACGAAATCGAGTTCTTCGAAGACGTCTATAAGGAAGAATTCGGTCGAAAGCCACTGACGCTTCAGGAAGATTTCTGCGGCACGTTCTCCGTTTGCTGCGAGTGGGTCAAATCCAGCAAGAAACGCACGGCGGTTGGAGTCGACCTTTGTCCCGAAACGCTCCAATGGGGCCGTGATAATGTGTTGACCAAACTGAAAGACAGTCAGAAAGTTCGCGTCTCGCTGCAGGAACAGGACGTTCGCAAGAAGAACGATACGCGCTGCGATATTTTGGCGGCTCAAAATTTTTCGTTCTGGATTTTCAAAACGCGAGCCGAAGTCGTCGAGTACTTCAAGTGCGCCCTCGCGAACATGAATGACGAAAGCCTCATGATCATGGACATGATGGGAGGCGGTGAGTGTTACGATCTGGGGCACATCGACAAGCGACGTATCAAGAAAGGCAAGAACGGATTCAAGTACTGGTGGGAGCAGGCCCATTACAATCCGGTGAACCACGATTGCAGTTTCTTCATTCATTTCGTCTTTGATGATGGCAGTCGTTTGAATCGCGCGTTCGAATACCACTGGCGATTCTGGACCATTCCCGAAGTCCGCGAGATGCTCGAAGAAGCCGGCTTTTCGAAAAGCTATGTCTACTGGGAAATCGAGGACAAGAAGGGCCGCGACACTGGAGAGTGGGAACGCAACGAAGAAGCGATGCCGCATCCAAGCTGGCTGGCGTATATTGTGGCGGTGAAGTAGTTGGCCTTGTAACGTAATTTTGATAGGCGCACGATTGAACAATTGGCCTCGGCACAACGGCTCGCGCCACTGATCTATCCGCCAATACCGGTCTCGACCGGCATTTTATAGAGGACACACACTGAATGTCCAAACCCTGCCCGGCGCAGGGTTTAACGGGTATTAACGAACTCCTCCCCACGGCTGCCAAACCGCTTAGAATACAATTGGATCAATGCTCATGCCGGTAGCGTGAGTTTTCCGATCATATTGATCATGGCAATTCCCTAGTTGCTATGCGAATTGAGCAATCTGATGTCGACACCAACAATCGAAGTTAAGCCGGAGTTGCTTCGCTGGGCGATACTTCGTTCCGGTTTGCCCGAAACGGAGCTGCGTAAAAAATTCGACAAGCTCGACCAATGGCTGGCTGGAGACCGCAGTCCGACCTATCGCCAACTCGAACACTTCGCAAAGAAGACCATGACCCCTTTTGGGTACATGCTCCTGGACTCGCCTCCGATTGAAAAACTCCCGGTTCCGGACTTCCGTACAATTGGTGACTCTCCAATCGATCGGATGAGCCCAAATCTTACTGACACTTTGTATTCGATGCAGCGGCGACAATCGTGGATGCGTGACTATGTCACGGAACAACGGCAGGACAAACTTAAATTCGTTGGTAGCGCATCGACGGCAACGGATTTCAAATCGCTCGCACAAAGGATTCGCAAAGAACTAAACCTTTCTGCCGATTGGGCTGAGCATTTATCAACATGGGAAGAGACGCTAAAGATCTTTCGGGCAGCGATTGAGAAGATAGGGATTCTGGTTTTTAGCAACAGCGTTGTCGGCGCCAACAATCACCGCCCTCTTGATCCCGAGGAGTTCAGAGGATTCGTTCTTTCCGATGAGCACGTGCCTCTGATTTTCGTCAATTCAGCTGATTCCAAATCAGCTCGCATGTTCACTCTGGCCCATGAACTGGCGCACGTTTGGCTCAATCAGGACGGCCTATTCAATCTTATTCGCATGATGCCTAGTGGTGACCAAACTGAAAAATATTGCAACCGCGTTGCCGCGGAATTTCTTGTTCCGGAATACAAACTTGTCGAGCGTTGGCCAAAAGCCAAGCGGAATCGCTATCCGTTCCGGCTAATCGGGAAGTGGTTCAAAGTAAGCCCGATTGTCGCCGCACGACGAGCGTTGGACCTCAAGCTCATCACTCGACCTGAGTTCTTCCACTTTTACCAAATCGACCAAGCAAATTGGCAAAACCTCAAAACGAAACAGCGAAAATCCCCCGGTGGCCCTCACCCTGATGTGGTGGCGGACTCCCGGTTAAGCAGAAGATTTGCGAATGCCTTAATTGCCTCCACCAACGAGGGCAAGACACTCTACCGCGAAGCCTACACCTTGATTGACATGCGTGGAGAATCTTTTCAACGTTACTCAAAGCATGTCGCAAAAAGGATGAAAAATGAGCGGCAGTAGGTATGTGTTGGATGCCAACGTATTTATTCAAGCGAAGAACGATTACTACCGCTTCAGCGTTTGTCCAGGATTCTGGCAGGTACTTGCCAAAACACCAGACGTTTGCAGCATCGATAAGATCCACGAAGAATTACAGGCTGAAAAAGATCAGATCTGCGACTGGACTGATAATCTTCCGGGCCGATTCTTCAAGCAAACCAGGGATGAAAGAGTAATCAACCAGTTTCAGCGTATTATTGCCTGGGCTTCGTCCGAACCTCAGTTTTTCGATTCTGCTCGGGCTGATTTTGCGGGAAAAGCCGATGGGTGGATTGTTGCCTATGCGAAAGCCAATGGTCTCACAGTTGTCACTCACGAAAAGTACGAACCCGCAATCAAGCGAGAGATCAAGATTCCCAACGTCTGCGTCGAATTCGATGTTGAGTACATCAATACATTCGACATGCTAGAAAATCTGAAAGCAAAGTTTGTCGCGTCACCGAAGGCATCTCGCAAGAAGCGATGATGGCTGCTTTGATCGATCGCAGCAAAACAAAGTGATGAGTTAAGACTACGTGCAACCTCAACGAGAGCGGCTGTTCATATGGCGAAGATCAGATCCACTATCACATCTACAGCCTTGATTGCAATCACGCTGACTACGGGGTGCTCTCAAGGAAACACGAGCTTGGCTACCGGGATGAAAATGAGTGACGCCATTTCGGAAATGAAACGACGCGGAATGGAACCTCAGCAGATGGCTTACGCAACGCCCCACAACGCATTCGATTTGCCCGACGGCCAGACGGTGGTCTTGCACGGCAACAATACCGTTGACGAAATAGAGGTCATTGCGAATCCAGCTGAACCAAAATCGAATCGCAAAAGCTATTCCGTTACTACGATCAAATTTTGACGACCATTTTGGCAGCGAACCCAAAAAACATACCGCATTCCCACACTCCGCAGCCTTGGAGGGTGAGCAAAAGGAAAAAGTGCCTTGGAATAAATGCGCCCTTGAGCATAACGCGACTACGGATTCCACAAGCAAGCAATAAACCGGCGTCGCATTCACCATGAACCTTGTACACATTGCGTCTGATCGCGAACTTGCCATCATCACGCTCAACGACCCGGATCGCAGGAATGCGATGAGCCAACAGATGGCTGCGGAGTTTTCCGCAGTCGTCGGTCAGTTGCGTTCCGATACCGCGATACGAGCCGTCATTCTGACGGGAGCCGGATCGGCGTTCGCTGCGGGTGGCGATCTTGAAATGCTGCGAAAGAAAGCCGCATTATCCCCGGAAGAAAACCGGAAGCTGATGCTTGAGTTCTATGACTGCTTCCTCGGCATTCAGTCACTGCCCTGCCCTACGATTGCCGCGGTCAACGGTCATGCGATCGGAGCCGGATTGTGCGTGGCGTTGGCTTGCGATTTTCGTCTGGTTGCCCATGGCGCCAAGCTTGGATTTCCATTCACACGACTTGGCTTGCATCCAGGCATGGGCGCGACCCACTTTCTGCCTCGCATCATCGGACACGATGCTGCCAGCGATCTCCTGATAACGGGTCGAACGATCACGGCTGATGAAGCTGCGAAACTCGGAATGTTCCGTGAGGTTTGTAGCAATGAAGAGTTGATGGAGTCCGCCCGGCGACTGGCTGAGTTGCAGAGTCCGACTGGTCCCTCCGCCGTTGCGGGATTGTTGGAAACACTCCGACCTTCCAAATCGGACCTTCAAGCAGCACTGGAGCGTGAAGCAACAGAACAAAGCCGCAACTATGCGCATCCGGAATTCCTTGAAGGAATTACAGCAGCGATTGAGAAACGATCACCGAACTTTTGATCGTTGCATCATCCACTATTTTTCACTCTCAGCATCCGCGCTGACCTCGCCGTCGCCGCAAGGCGACGACCAACAGGCCGACAGGAAACAGCAGGAAACTACCTGGTTCCGGAACAACAGCGACATCTGAGGCGGTGAACTTGTTCGCATTCCAGACATTAAAGTCGCTGGCATCGACGAAGCCATCTGCGTCGAAATCGCCACTGCACCACGCGGGAGTGACTGAAAACTTGTTCTCGTTCCAGATATTGAAATCGCTTCCGTCGACAAAACCATCGAGATTCGCGTCGCCTGGCAGAATCGGGTTCCCGCTGGCCGTCAACAGGGTTCCAGCGTGAGCCAGCCACGCATCCAGATCGGACGGATCGACATTTCCATCACCGTTTAAATCGAATGATGTTGGGTTGTCACCACTAACGATGGAGGCGACCAGCGAGTCTACATCTGAGCAATCGACTTGTCCGTCCCGATCGAGATCTGCGAGGATGCTGGCGGTGACATTTTCGAAAAGCCAACCGCCGCGGCCCAGCGTCCCGGCCGCCAGAACATCGTCCTCGGCGTTATAGACGAGGTCGAACACCAGTGTGTTTGGCAGCACATCGCCGCCCAGTTCGGTCCAGTCGCCGAGGCTATCGGTCGTGCTGAAGAATACGCCTCCGTCACCTCCGACGAAAACGGCGTCAAACGAGGACGGCAAATCGACAAACTCAATGGTATACAAATTATCCGATGCCAGGTTACCCGTCACATCAGCAAACGAGTCGCCACTCGTTGTATCGCTGGAGTGAAAAACCGAGTCGCGGTCGACAGCAAAAAGTTCAGCCCAATCGGTCGAGTTCGGAATCAAATCGCGGACTCTTCCTCCGGAATAGCCAGCCACCAACGTCACGGGGGCACCGGCCGCCGTCCGTGAGACAATGGCATCTTCGGTACCACCGTATACGAGGGCGGGATTCGCGATTCCATTCCGAAAACCTCCGTAAGTCAGTGCATTGCCCCGAGTCGTGGAGGTCACTCTGGCCGTACTGATTCGCGAAAGTGTTTCGCCCTGATCCAGCGACTCGTAAATGCCGTTGTCGCCTCCAAATACGATGCGTTCCGGGTTTGCCCGATTCAGTTCAACCGGAGTCGTAAATTGCGCCTCAAAGTCGGGGCCACTGACTGTCGCCAATGCAGGAAATTCCTGACTGACAAAGTTGCCGTTCGAGTCGAAGGTCGTTTTGCGGAAAACTTGCAGGACCTGAAAGCTGGAGTACACGATGGCGAACCCCGGCTGCGTCGTTACATCGACGGCAACGTCCCCGCCATCGGCTGTGGAAATACTTTCCCAAGCCGTATTTCCCGGGCCCGGTTGAATTGGCGTTCCCGTATCCTGCGCACCGCCCACCAGTCGATTGTTCAGACTGTCATACGCAATATCGTGAAGCTCTGCTGTCTGAATATCGCCAATGAGACTGAACCAGTCGCCAGTATTGTCCTGTGGACTTGAGCGATAGTAGATTCCGCCGTCGTCGACTTCGATCAGCCGACCCGCCGCATCGAAAACGATTTCCCGCGAGTCGGCATGGGGAGAACTACTGCTCGCCGTTCCGCCACCCGGCGCGCCGAGGGAATCGGAGTGTGTGAGATGCACGAACTGGCTGCCCGCCGGCTGCGAAGCATCGCCGCGGAACAGGCGACCAGAGAAATCAAAGGCGCCGATCGAGTTCGGAAATGGCGAAGGTTGCCGATCGCCACCCACGTAGACAACGTTGGGATTCGTGGGATCGGCTCGAATCGAAAAGTGAATCGTCCCCTGGCCGCCAGCAATTTCTTCGGCTGGAGAACCAGGCCCCGGACCTTTCCCGCCACCTGGATTCAGTCCAACGAAGGTGCCACTTTCGTTGGTGACAGGCAAATCCATCTCCACCCAGGATCCCGGGTTACCGTTGCCGGAACGGAAGATCCCGTCGGCTTGACCGTTGTTGACGACTGCCGCGTAAACTTCGCCGGACCCGCCAACGGACAATTCGAGATTGCTGGTGTCGCCGCTGATCAGGGCATCAACAGCAGGATCGCTGATTTTTGACCAGCTTGCACCCGTATCCGTCGAGCGGTAGATACCATTCTGACCGCCAACCATATCAGCGAACACGACGCTGGTATAAAGCGTATTCGGGTCGGACGGGTCACTGGCGAGATCATAGCTGGCTCCAGCGGGTAGACCTGTTGCACTGCCGTTACCGGTAGAGACCTGGGTGAAACTTGCACCAGCATCGGTACTGCGAAAGATACCAATGTTGCCGAACGTAAAATCGTCAGCAACGTTTACCGAGGCAACGATCGTATTCCCTCTCGAAGCGACTCCCGAAATGTTCTTTCCTTCCAGAATCGCGTTGCCGGCTGGTCGATTCCACGAATTGCCACCATCGGAAGAGAAGAGCAACCCGTCGCGGCCCGTGCCGACTCGTCCATAGGAACTAAACCGCCCGTTGCCGGCAATCAGTGTGTTGCCTGTCGTATCGAGCGGGTCAAATTCAAGCGCTCCAATGGACAGGGAGCTTTGCGAGTCGATAAGTGGAGTCCAGTTGGGGCTCACGTCGAGAGCGTTTTCGGTTCGCCACAGTCCACCGTTGGTACCACCGGCAAACAGAATGTTCGCATCAAATGGATGAGCCGCCACCGTGTGCATCGCGCCGACAACGGGATCGTTGCCCGGAATATTTTCGACCTGACCAAAGAGCGTCGGCCCAGGCCCCTGGGCCGACCATTGCCCAAAAGCCGCTGTGCAGAAAAGCAGGTTGAGTGTCAGGAGAACCGGATATCGAAAACGCTTATCCAATGCCATTGGGATTCCTTGAACCGATTGATACTTTGATGGCCGACCATTTCCGAATCAGTATATCAGCGGCTCATTCACCAGTCGATTTTTTTCGAATTCGAAAGGCATCCAGCCACAGTCGTCGTTTTCTCTGCAAGATCAAGCTACAGCAAGCGGCCAAATCGGCTGACAGAAAAATGACTCGGATCGACATGCGGCGCTTCGTTGAGCATGAGTTCTTTCAGTAATTGCCCGGTGGCTGGAGCCATACTCAACCCCAGCATGCTATGCCCGGCAGCGATCCAGACGTTATTCATCGCGGGGCTGCGGTCGATAATCGGCTTGCCGTCCCAGACCATTGGGCGCCAACCAAACCACTCGTCTTCAACCGGTTCGCACCACGGATCCACGAGATACTTCACGGCCGCATCGCGCAGCAGCTGCAAACGTTGCGGCTTAATCGACGTGTCATAGCCAACAAACTCCATCGTCGAACCGACTCGATAGCCCGATTGCATCGGCGTCACGGCCACATGGCTCGTTTCGAAGATAATCGGAATCTTCGGCATCCGCTCCGGAGCCGGCATGGTGAGTGAATAACCTTTGCCCGGCTGAATCGGTATGCGACATCCCAGATGATCGTTGAGAAACGGCGTCATGGCTCCCGTGGCGACGACAAACTTGTCCGCTTCGATCGACTTGAGTCCGCCGGCCCCGTTCGTAACGGCTCGCGCGATCCCCCGACCGCCATGCCGGCCGTTGCCGCCAGTCATCGTGTCGCATCGAAATTCTTTCACGTCCATATACTCGACAAATTCAACGCCCCGCGATTCCAGTCGCTTGCGCAAGTCGGTCATCAACCTGTCGGGGCGCAAATGACAGTCGCGCTCATAGTGCCATGCACCGCCAACCCCGGGTTTCAACGCTGGCTCGAGCCCAAGGGCGTCGTCCCCTGAATACGGCGTTGCCGCGACTCCAAACGACTCGCGCAGAAGTTCGTCAGTGCTGCGATACCCTTCGAACTCTTCCTCGGAATCAAACACGAACAACAGACCGCGTTCCTGCCACTCGCAATCAAAGCGGCTTTCCTTGACCAGCGAGTGATACTGTTCCATGGAAGATTGAAGAAGCGCGTGCCGACCAACCGCCGCCTGCATCATTTTTCCGCGATTGCAGCTGCGGGCAAAATTCAGAAACCACTTTGCAGCATCCAAGTCCGGACGAAGCTTCACGGCGAACGGTGAATTCTTCGACATCATCGCCTTCATCGTCGACGACACCGCACCCGGCTGAGCCAACGGAAGCACGTGGCTTGGACAGACATAGCCGCAATTCCCCTGCGAACAGGCAGCACCATACCGGTCCCGATCCACAATGGTGACTCGCCGCCCGGCATTGGAAAGGTGCCATGCGCAGAACGCACCAATGACGCCTCCGCCAATCACACAAACATGATCCGTTTTTTCCCGGGCAATATTCGTCAAGACGGAATCCCCATGCAAAACGGATCGTCAGGATTCAGGATCAATGTCGATTGACCGGAAACAAATGCTCGCGCGCGAATCGTGGGAAGAACCTGATTTGGGTTCGACTCAGCAACCTGATACGAACATTCAAAGACTGTGCCGAGGATGCTTTCCTGCCGCCATAATTCACCAGCCGCCAATTTCCCGTCAGCAGCAAGACACGCAAGTTTGGCACTCGTGCCCGTCCCGCACGGCGAACGATCGTAGGCACCTCCGGGGCAAAGCACAAAATTGCGACTGTGATTTTTTGAATCGAGCGGCGGACCAAACAGTTCGACATGATCAATCTCGGCACCGCCCACGCCAGTGATGCCCTCCTGCTGGAGCGCATGGCGAATCTTGAGAGCAACCTCCGTCAAATGACGCCGGTCCGCATCCAGATTTTCGACGGGTTCTTTCACGAGGAAAAACCAGTTGCCGCCCCACGCAACATCACCGGTTACAAGCCCAAGTTCAGGAACCTCGACACTCACCGATTGAGTCAAACGATAACTTGGAACATTCTCTATCGCGACTTGACCATCAGCGAACAATTCAGCAGCGACGATTCCAACAGGAGTTTCGATTTTGTGAACACCGGACTCAATTCGGCCAAGAAACTTCAACGTTTCCATCAGCCCGATCGTGCCGTGGCCACACATCCCGAGGTACCCGGTGTTGTTAAAGAAAATAATCCCGGCCGCACAGGAAGGATCAACAGGTTCGCAAAGCAAGCCACCAACCAGCACATCGGATCCCCTGGGTTCGTTCACGACGGCAGAACGTATCGAGTCGAATTTGTCACGAAACTTCGCGAGTCGATCTGCGAGTGAACCGCCACCAAGGTCACCAGAACTGGGGCCACCATCGATGATAATTCTCGTCGGCTCGCCAGCCGTATGTGAATCGACAACCTTGATCTCTTGCATTCTTGCCCACACATTGGCGACAGTGAAATGATCCGGCGCCACCATTGCAGAGCCGCAGGTTAACCATGAAACTGTTTCTATTGTGATTGAATTCCGTGCCGTTCGGCAACCGAACGATTTCACCGATTGAAGATACAGGGATAAAAGGAAGATGGCAGCGCAAAAAGTTCTCATTGCTGGCGTTTGGAAGCACTCGGATTCGACCAAAACATTTCAGTCAGAAGATCCGAAAGCACAGACCGTTCTTCCCGACCACTATCCGGTGAGCGATTGGGATGAATGTTCGGCGGCGTTGGATGCGGCTGTGTCTGCGTTTGAAGTCATGCGAACGTTGCCGCGCGAGTCGATTGCGAAGTTTTTGGAGACTTTCGCGAATCGAATCGAGGCCCGTTCCGCAGAAATTTGCGAGATGGCTTCAAGCGAAACCGCATTGCCAGTCGAACCGCGGCTCGCATCTGGCGAATTGCCACGCACATGCGGTCAGCTTCGCGCGGCCGCAGCAGCGGCACGATCCGGCGACTGGGCAAACGCGACGATCGATACGGCCAACAACATTCGCTCCTGCCTGGCTGGCATCGGACCGGTTGCGGTTTTCGGTCCCAACAACTTTCCGCTGGCGTTTGGAAGCATCTCTGGTGGCGACTTCGCTGCTGCGATTGCGGCTGGCAATCCCGTGATCGGCAAAGCCAACAGTATGCATCCGGGTACGACGCGAATTCTTGCCGAAGAAGCACAGGCCGCAGCCGAATCGACAGGCATGCCGGCTGGCACCGTTCAGTTGATCTACCGGCTGGACCACGCCGACGGTGAAAAACTCGCTCGCGACCCGCGACTGGCCGCGATCGGATACACGGGCAGTCGCCAGGCTGGACTCAAGCTTAAGACGGCAGCCGACAGTGTTGGTACGCCAATTTATCTCGAGCTTTCGTCCGTCAATCCAGTCGTCATTTTGCCCGGCGCGCTCGCCGAACGTTCCGCGGAAATTGCCGACGAGTTTTCCTCGAGTTGCCTGATGGGCACGGGGCAGTTTTGCACCAACCCGGGTATCGTCATTTTGAAATCTGGCGACGCTACCGACCAGTTTGTCGCCGCCGTCAGTGAAAAGTTCAAAAACGCTTCGGTCGGCACGCTGCTTTCGAAGTCCGGACAGGATGGACTGGCGAGTGCGCTTAAAACATTACAAGGCGGCGGTGCGGAGCTGATTTGCGGGGATGGAGTCGGTGGCGGCGCGGGCTACTGTCACAGCAATACGCTGCTGAAAGTGTCCGGAGCCGAATTCACCAAGAACAGCGAAGCCCTTCAGACCGAAGCGTTTGGAAACGCGTCGATGTTCATTCTTTGCGACTCGACCGAAGAGATAGTCAATGTCGTCAAGTCGTTGGAAGGCAACCTTACCGGCTGTGTCTATTCGCACACCGATGGGAGCGACGATGGTGACTATGATCAGATCGTTCCGGCATTACGGCAACGCGTTGGTAGATTGCTCAACGACAAAATGCCAACTGGAGTCGCCGTTTCGCCGGCGATGAACCATGGCGGCCCCTACCCGGCGACTGGGCATGCGGGTTTCACCGCCGTCGGCATTCCGGGAGCGATTCCCCGGTTTGCGATGTTGCAGTGCTTTGACAACATTCGACCGCATCGCCTGCCCGAAATCCTCACAGACAAGAACCCGCTTGGAGCGTGGCGGAGCATCGACGGAAAATGGACAAACGCTGCAATCTGAGCGTTGGTCGCTTCAAAACGCTCTGGCAGTTATCATCGTAGGTACGACAAAAATGATCTTCGGTGAGCCAGGCACTTTGCCCGGCCCCAGGTTCAATATCAGTAGAGTCCCGGATGCGCGACTGCACGGAATCCCCCAAAACCGAAACCTCGACGGCGTGGCAGCGTTTCCGTGTTGAGTACGAATACCCGGTCGTGTTCACCACCGACTTGTTCGATGTTGAGAACGACGTTTTTCGAACGGCAATCAGCCGCAGCGAACCAGAAAAACGTCACCGAATGGTGGTGTTCATTGACGACGGCGTCCACGCGATCATGCCCGAGTTGCATGAGAAGATTGTCAGCTACGCCGCCAGCCATTCCGATCAGATCGAATTGGTGGCTCAACCGCTCACGATCGCCGCTGGGGAGTCTCTCAAGTCCGACTTGAAAGCGCTTCAGGAAATCCAGCAGGTGATTTTCGATAACCGCATCGATCGCCACTCGTTTGTCGTCGGTGTCGGCGGAGGCGCTTTACTCGATGCAGTCGGACTTGTCGCCGCGACGGCTCATCGTGGTATTCGGCACATTCGGGTACCGACCACTGTGCTTGCCCAGAACGATTCGGGAGTCGGCGTAAAGAACGGTGTGAATCTGTTTGGCCAGAAGAATTACATTGGTACGTTCTCGCCACCGTATGCGGTTCTTAATGACTATGCGTTTATTGAAACGCTTCCGGAACGCGACAAGATTGCCGGAACGGCAGAGGCCGTAAAGGTCGCTCTTATTCGCGATGGCGATTTTTTCTCGTGGCTGGAATCCAACGCGGATAGCTTGCGCATCTACGAACGAGCCGCGATGACGCATATGATCCGGCACTGCGCGGAGTTGCATATGCACCAGATCGCACATGGCGGCGATCCCTTCGAGTCGGGCAGCGCTCGCCCGCTTGATTATGGTCACTGGTCGGCGCACAAGCTGGAATCGCTAACGGACTATCAAGTGAGGCATGGAGAAGCCGTCGCGATCGGCATTGCACTCGATGCCCGCTACTCCGTTCTTTGCGGTCTACTTTCCAAAGGCGAAGAAGAGCGAGTTTGCGAATTGCTGGAACGACTTGGATTTCGACTGTGGCATCCGGAGTTGAAAGGCACGGATCCGTCTGGAGAACTTCGTATCGCGAGAGGCATTGCTGATTTTCGCGAGCATCTTGGCGGTGAGCTTACGATCACGCTGCTCGAGTCTGTCGGTTCAGGAGTCGAAGTGCATGAGATGAATGATGATCTCATTCGTCAAAGTATTGACTGGCTGGAAAAGCGCGCTTGAACCGACCGTGATTTAGTTTGGGCTGCCCTTTGCTCTGGGTTGCCCTTTGTTCTGGGTTGCCCTTTGTTCTGGGTTGCCGCGCGAGCCGGAAGTGCTTGCCACGCTTGCGGCGTTGAAACGCTACAGATTCTAACCGGACAGCGGCAGGCCTGTTCGCCATACCGAACTTACAGCGTTTTGCAGATTGTTGTAGCGGCCAAATCGTAGCATGAGCCTCTGAGCCCGTGGACTTTTCACGACATGGGATCGGAATCCCATGCTACGGTTTTGAGATCACTTCTAGCCCTAAACCAAGCGATGTTTAGTTGCAGAGAAATTGCAAAACCCCGAAACCACCGTGAATCATTGGTCGTATTAGAGTTTGTAATGAATTCTAAAGACCTAACACGGAGGGTTTCGGGT
>CALHZT010000122.1 GCA_938040995.1 uncultured Pirellulaceae bacterium
GTCTTTCCCGCGCAGGCGGGAATCCATTGAATCGGATTGGCTTTTTGATGCAGGGAAAGACATTGAGCGTTCATACGCTTCGAGTGGGTCCCCGCGTTCGCGGGGAAGACGGCCATAGGCCGTCAATTGAGTCGTCATGAACGGAGATTCGACAGTAATTGATCGAACGATCCTAGCCAAGCTGTTCTTTGCGTGAATCTGGAAACGGCTCGTTCTCGGGGCTGGTGCGGTCCTGTTAACGGGAGCCCGGTTAAAGAACCAGCGGAAAGAAAATTGTAACCGTTCACGGATATTGACGTTTCCTCAAGTTCGAGAGGGGCAGGCACAAATTTTCGGCGTTTGTCCGCAAAGCGAAATAAGTCAGTTCGCCGCCGAAAAATTGAGCCAGACCCTTGCCCGCGTGAACGATTACAGAAAAGTTCCCATTTCTGTGAACCTTCCCGCGGTGTCGGCGTCTAATACCTGCTGACAACAAAATGCAATGAAAGTATCGGGGCCATGTACTCCAAACGTCACCAGTCAAACTGCTGCAAACAAAGGCGAATTCAGTTTGTTCGCTCGATTCCCGAGCGAACGAATGCGATCGCATTGCGCGCAGGTAACGGCGGGTTTATTGCGTTTATAGCCGCGTGGCAGTGGTGACCATCGACTGGAAAATGGCAGAAGACATTCGCCTGACCTTTCGAAGGTCAGGCTTTTTTTGTGAATGGACTGGTAGCTGAGACGGTGTAGCACCTGGTTGAAGCCCAGGAGACGAGGATTCGAGCGCCTCCCGGTCCACTGTTTGAAAATGGTACTGAAGAACGACGGTCGTCGAGGGCTGGTAGCCCATGTTCGGCTGATATCCGAGCCGTGCTGAGTTCGACTCTCAGGGCGACCACTTGAATGGATCGATGGATAGGCGGCATCGTGCCGTCACTGCGGAATAGTAACAAAGCGGCAAGATTTGATTGACTGGAGACGGAGATGATTTTTCGTTTGAAACGCATACCCCGCTGACCATGGGGGTAAAGCTTTTTGGCGAAGCACCCGGCTTTTAACCGGGAGAGCAGAGTTCGATTCTCTGTGCCCCTACTTTGTCGTTGGCTCCGGGGGAGTCGCGATTTGGTAGTCGGGATCTGGTAGTCGGGGCCTGGTTGATCAAGCACGTCTTATAAGCGAGCGGCGGTGGGTTCAATTCCCGCGACTACCACTCGCAATTCAGAGGAAAAAATGAAAACAAAAACGCGAACCGAAATACGCACTGTTGGTCTATTGGGATGATTCCTCTTTCGTAATGAGGCGGAGCGAGTTCGATTCTCGCACAGTGCTTTGAGTATGAAAATCAGGTACAGGAAATACAAGACGCGCCCATGGTGTAGTGGCAACCCATCTGCTTGCCATGCAGAAGACGTGAGTTCAATTCTCGCTGGGCGCTTTGCGGGATGGAGCAGTGGCAGCTCACCAGGCTCATAACCTGGAGATCGGTGGTTCGAATCCACCTCCCGCCATTTTGAATTTGAAAAATCTTGTTGGAGAAGTTTGAGTTAACCATGTTTATGCACCAGTCACGTATCGATGTCGCTTTACAGCGGTCGCGCTGTTGCGATCAGTCGCGATCCGTCTATGAGGATGTGGTCGTAGCTGCAGAGCAACGTTTGCGCTTGTGATACCTGGCTGGTCAACTGAAACGATCGAAGCCCGGTGTCACTGACATCGGGCTTTTTTAATGCGGAGTCGTCTAACGGTAGGATCCGGTGCTTTGAACACCGTTGTGCTGGTTCGATTCCAGCCTCCGCAGCTTTGGTTTGGGTTTATTCGAATCGGAATTTGTTCGAATCGGTAATGGCAATTTTTTGAAGTGATGCTCTTGAGTCCCTCTGGGAAGGGAGCCTGGTTGTCTACCAGGTTGATGCGGGTTCGACTCCCGTCAGGGGCGCTGGATTTCAGATTTCAGATTTCAGATTTCAGATTTCAGATTTCAGATTTCAGATTTCAGATTTCAGATTTGAGATTTGAGATTTGAGATTTGAGATTTGAGATTTGAGATTTTTCAACAGTCCTGTGGCCAAGCGGCAAAGGCACCTGTCTTACAAACAGACGATCGACGGTTCGAGTCCGTCCGGGACTACTAAAAGTGAAGTTTGGCACCAGTCCGCGTGGCGCGGGGCATGATTGCAACCCATGCCGAACGAGTTCGAATCTCGATGGTGCTTTGGAATCCCCATAATCAAAAATCAAATTTGAAAAGTTCACCGTCCTTGGAGTGTGTTGGATGCGCACGCGACCCTGCGAAGGTCGAGGACCAGGTTCGATTCCTGGCTTGGACATTACGACCCATAGCTTGCGAGTGTGATGGATGCACGACTGACTTCGAATCAGTTAGACGGGGTTCGATTCCCTGGCGGGCTACTTGGCTAACAGGCAATCGCAGGCAATCGCAGACAATCGGAACACGAATTTGTTGGTCCTACGGCGCGGTAACGCTAACTGGAAAAGCTATCTGGTTCAAAACCAGGTGTTTGCGGGTTCGAACCCCGCTCGCGCTACTCGAAGAAAGGCGAGTCATGATGAATACAAATCAGCGAAACAGCAATTTTAAAGCCAGAGAGCCGGAGTCGGCGTTCGTATTGCAGCTTGCCAATGGCAAGGCCAAGTCATTTGAAAGCGCCGAAGCGCTCGCGAAATGGATGAGCCATCAACGAGGGCTCGAGTATCGCAATTCGGCAAACGCAAGTCGCCGGAAAGCAGGTCGCCGGCACGCGGCTCGGAGACGGAATCGACGCGTCTCAACGGTTGCTTCCCTTGCTCTGAGAGATGCGGCTCCATTGGCGCGGTATGCAAAACGGAATAGCAACGAAGCTTAAAACTTCGTGATTGTCGGTTCGAATCCGACTCGCGCTACTAATGGAGAAACTGCACAGCGAAATGGCTTTGCCGCCCTCGGTCGCCCGCGCAATCGTCGCGGCTGAGGCGGCCATGCTACACGAAGAGGAAGCAAATAGTCACGAGTCGGTTGGGCAATTGGTCGTCCAGCCTGTCTGTAAAACAGGTGCCTTCGGGCGCTGGGGGTTCGATTCCCTCCCGGCTCACTTGGAGAAACGAATGGCAGAAAGATGTCAAAAGCAAAATGACGCGGTGCAATATTGGTTTTGCAGCGAGGCTTTCAATCTCGCCGATGCGGGTTCAATTCCCGTCCGCGTTGCTACATTCGGGCGGCTCGTCCAACGGGAAGACACCTGATTTGCAATCAGGAGATCGGGGTTCGACTCCCCGGTCGTCCACTTGAGTTTCTTCTATTTTCAGATCGTTGTAGTAGGCGTCACAAGATTGCCCGCCGGAGTCCGGTAGATTCGAAACGAGCGTTCCACAGCAGGCTTTGTTCCTGTTGAACAGTCCATTCCTGTTGGCTCAGTCGTATTCGCTGGCGGAATCCATGTATCAGATCAAACAGGGGGAAACGTCGCCGCGCAAGTGGAGTATGCCGAATCGAAAGCTTGCGCTTGTTCCGTCGAAAGTCACCGTGCCCAGGTTGTCGGAACGCGCACGTGTTGGCTTGATTGCTCCGGTCCCCATTCCGCAAATCAAGTTTCAGGATGAGGACGGCGAGGAATCGCCGGTGCTTGTTTCCGGTAAGCCGCGACTGGTGAATCTTTGGGCGACCTGGTGTGCTCCCTGTATGCTGGAACTAGGCGAATGGAAGGAGCGCCAGAAGGAGATTGCCGCCAGCGGCATCGAAATCGTCATGATCAATGTGGACGAACCGAAAACGGCTGCGGACGAGCGGGCTGAACAGGTCAGGGAGATTAAAGCCAAAGTAACAGAGATGGGCCTTCCGTTCACTTTGGGGTTCGGCGATCAGGGACTCGTATCCCAGTTTGATGTGTTGCAACGAAGTATTCTGCGTCGGCAACGATCACTACCAGTGCCCACCAGCTTTCTCGTCGATGGTCGCGGTCATCTGCGAGTTATCTATAAGGGGCCGGTCGAAGCCGACCAGTTAATTGCCGATGCGAAGTTGCTCGAAGCTCCGATTGAAGATGTTGTCGCTGCCAGTGTGCCGTATCCCGGGAAGTGGCTTGGGCAGCCTGCTGGTTCGGCTCCGAATCAGATCGCGATTCGTTTTATTGAGGGCGGTTTTTCCAGAGAGGCGGAGCAGTACATTCGCCAGTTGACGAAAATGGAAGTCGACAATCCGCTGTACAATCGCGCCGAAGCGAATGTGCTATTGGGTGCTTTGCTGCTTGACCAAAAGCGACTGGAAGAAGCCGCGACTGCTTTTTCCGACGCCTTGAAACAGGATCCGAATCATCGGCAGTCGCACATCGAGCTTGCGGGAATCCAGGTCCAAACTGGACAGTTCGCCGAAGCTGCCGGCCACTTTGAGGCAGCGCTCGAGCGTCGGCAGAATGATCCGGAGCTTCGCATCAAGCTCGGCCAAGCTCGCATGAAGAATGGTCAGTTGGATCTCGCTATCAGGGAATTCAGGGCTGCTGCCGAGTTGCGGCCGAACCCGGCGGCTCATCATAATTGCGGCAATGCTTTGCTTGCGACTGGTGATGTCACCAAAGCAATTGATGAGTTTGAGAAGGCTCTAGAGGTGAACCCCCGGTTCACTCCCTCGGCGAACAATCTGGCCTGGCTATTGAGTACATCGCCCGATGCTTCCCTTCGTGACGGGAAGCGTGCCGTCGAGTTGGCCAAAGCCATTTGCAGTCAGGCTTCGGCTCGCTCTCCGAGCAATCTGGATACGTTGGCGGTTGCGCACGCAGAAGCAGGTGATTTTGAACAGGCGATTGCCGCGGCGAAAGAAGCCGTTCGGATCGCCAAAGCCGCCGGTGATCTGCGAACCTCGTCGGAGATTCAAAAGCGATTGACGCTCTTCCATCAGAAAAAGCCATACCACGGCGGTTAGGAAGGGCGAGCATGCGGTGCGAGTACGCCAGCTTGGGGAGTTCGTTGAGCGCGGTATGGGCAATGTTCGCGTTGTCCGCCTGCATTGGCTTTGCTTTCGCAGCAGGTTGTGGGTCAAGCCCGCAAGAACCAGTCTCCTCTGTTACGGCAATTGATCAATCGCAAACGCAAGAACTATCGCAACAGCCAACGG
Source organism: uncultured Pirellulaceae bacterium (assembly GCA_938040995.1). Lineage (GTDB taxonomy): Bacteria > Planctomycetota > Planctomycetia > Pirellulales > Pirellulaceae > CALHZT01. The sequence continues at coordinate 5,087 of CALHZT010000122.1, forward strand.
AAGGTGTTGTTTCGGAAGGTGTTGTTTCGGACCCGCGGCCCATCGTGAGCGCGAACGATTCGACTTCTTCAGATGTGACAGGTAGCAACGCTGATTCAGACGTCGGGTCGCGTACGCAGTTGGACGACGGACTCAGCGGTTCGGCGACCAGAGAGTCATTGTCGACGGGAAGTGATTCTGTCGCTTTTCATCCCGACGTTGATCGAAAGTACGACGCCGCGATCCATGATATCGTTGTTCGCGAAGATCCCGTCGTTGATGGCTGGGATTCGGAAAAATTCAACGAGCTCGCATCAAGACAGCTCAAGCGCGTAGGCAAAATATTGCAGGCGTTTGCCAGTTCTGGCAAGTCCGATGAGATCGAGCATCATCTTGCCGCGGTTTGCGACGAGGGATTCGCTTCGACTGCAATTCGTCCGGGAAATCTTGAGATCGCTCACGATGGCGTCGCATTTAAGGTCATGCGTCCAACGCCCGTAGCTGCCCAGAAACCAGCAATGTCGGAGTACCACGAAACCGACGGATTTCTCGAGGCGCTGAAATCGCAAGCTTCAATTTTTTCGAACGGTTCGGAATCGTATTTTAAATTTAAAATCATTCGAGTCGACCTGAAGGGCGACGTTGCCACGACCCGGGCGTACTTTCAAATGACGGTCGCCGGGAGAAAGGGCGTCCGGGTACAGATAAACTCGACGTGGGACTGTGCGTGGTCTATGGGTGGCAAATCTTCGTCGACGGACCCGGCCAGTTCGGCAAAAGAGGCGCCGCCAATGTTGCGAGCCATTCGGGTTTCGAACTACGAAGAGGTCGTTGCGAAGCGCTCCAGCGTCGCGTTCAGCGATTGTACTCAATCGCAATTCGACGGCTTGCCGATACTGCAGGAGCAACTCGTTTTTGGGCGAGATCACTGGTACGGAAATCTCGAAGCCACCATTGGCGTTGAAGGGCGAGGCAACGGGATAGCGATTGGCGATGCGAACGGCGACGGCCTTGAAGATATCTATTTTTGTCAGCCCGCTGCCCTGCCCAACCGGCTATTCCTGCGTAACGCGGACGGCAGCTTGCGTGACGGTTCAGTCGCAGGGAATGTCGACTGGTTAGACAGTTCTCGCGGAGCCCTCTTCGTCGATAGAAGGGCTTCAAGCCACTAGCGGAATCAGAGTTTGTCGCGCCGCGCATGACCGACAAGGCGCGGATCGTTCTGCTCTCCGGTATTCCTCTGCCTGAGCTGAATTTTCAGGACGCATCCGGAGACCACGTATCGCTAAACGCGAAGCATGGCAAACCCCGGCTGGTCAATCTTTGGGCGAGCTGGTGTGCTCCGTGCCTCGAAGAACTCAAGGAATGGAAATCACACTCGGACGAGCTGTCCAGAGATCTCGAGATTGTTGCTGTGAATGTGGACAGCCCGGAAGATCAGGCGAGCACCGTACCTGAACTTCTGGCGAAGCTTGATTTGCCATTCAAAACCGGTTTGGGATCCGAATCGCTCACGCAGCAGTTCGACGTGATTCAGCGATCGTTGCTCAGCCGCCAGCGTCCTTTGCCCGTGCCGAGTAGCTTCCTGATCGATCGCGATGGCAAACTTCGAATCGTCTACAAGGGGCCAGTTTCCGCCGAAGTGTTAACTAGCGACGCGAAGCTCATGGACGCAGATCGCAGCCAGGTGTTGGCTGCCGCAATTCCGTTCCAAGGGCGTTGGTACCAACCGTCCGGTGGATCGACACCGTTGCAGCTAACCGTCAAGTTGATTGAGGGGGGCCATTCGGATATCGCAAAGGGCTACGTCGCTCAACTGGTAAATTCAAACAGTCCGCTTCTGTCCGCTGACCTTGTGAACTTGCTCGGTGCAATTCAAGTCGACGAGAAAGAGTACAGTCAAGCCGCCCAGTCGTTCTTGCAGTCATTGCAGCTTGATCCCAACAACCGGCAGGCGCATCTCGAAGTCGGCGAGTTGCTGCTTCGGGCCGGTGAGGGGGCGCGGGCCCAGGAACACTTTGAGTTCGCCGTCAAGGCGACACCGAACGATCCCAAACTCGTCCAGAAGCTGGGGCTTTGCCAATTGATGCAGGGGAAACTCAACGCCGCGGCAACTCAAATGGCACGGTCGCTGGAACTGCGCCCCATGCCAATGACGCATTGGTATCTTGCCGACATCGGAATTGCGATGAAAGACGCTGGCATGGCGATCACCAACTACGACGCCGCACTACGGCTGAACCCTAAACTGATTGTGCGTTCCAACAATCTCGCGTGGTTGTTGGCCACGACCGATGACGAGGAGTATCGCGACGGCGAACGAGCCGTCATTGTGGCTGAGAAGTTGATCGAATCGTTGCCTTCACCCAAGGCAGAGAATCTGGATACATTATCGGCGGCTTATGCAAGCGCGGACCGATTTGCTGATGCGATCGAGACGGCAACAAAGGCCGCCGCGCTGGCTCAGGCAGAAGGGAACGCGAGGCTTCGCGGCACGATGCAAAAGCGACTTGAAAAGTATCGTCAGAAAAAGTCGCTCCGCGAAAGCCTCTAGCGAGTGCGCAGTCGACATTGGTGTGACTTCATTTAGTCGTTCTCGCTCGAGATTGACGCCGCCCGAAACCTGCATCTGTGCGATCCGATCGACCTGTCACGCCGCGCCTTCTCATGGTTTTACGGATTGGTACGGATTTTCTGTCCGAAAAACAAAAGAGGGGGCTCCAGAGAAGCGGTTCGATTTCCATGACGGCGTACGATTTCTGGTCGTTTTTCTGTCTGCCTTGAAAGAGATAACCAGCCGAGAATCCCATGCCGCGTCTCAGCCGAAAATTGGTTTCGCTTGTTGTATTGCTCCTGTTGATTTCAGCTTTGTTGGGGTGCGTCAAAAGGAGTGAAGTCGGATACTTCGTCAGCAATGGCGAAGTCCGTTGGGCGGGTAAGAAAGTTGACGGAGCTGATCCAGCGACCTTTGAGTGGATCGGAAACAACAAGGAAGGGAAATCTGGCTGGGGAAAAGATGCCCAAAACGTTTACTTCCATGACATCATTGTTCCGGGTGCGGACAGCAAGACGTTTGAAGTCATGCCGCTGCTGCGCACGTACGCAAGGGATTGCAAACGCGTATACATCGGCTCCACCCACAGCACTGGAAAACGTCGTTTGCCCCACGAGTTTTCTGGTTTGGAAAGAGACTTGTTCAAGGACGAATTTCGAGTCTTTGCCCGCGACGTGGAAATACTTGACGGGGCAGACGGTGCCACGTTTGAGGAAGTCGCTTTTGGGTGGTATCGCGACAAGAATCATGTTTACAAAATGCGGGAAATATTCGCTGAGGCCGATGCAGCGACCTTCCGGGAGGTGAAGCAACACGGCCGACGCTGGTTTACGGACAAAAACCACGTGTTTCTCAACGAATACATCGTGGAGCATGCAGATCCCAGGTCATACCGCATAGATCCGGAAACCAGGGACACGATAGACGATCGATTTGTCTATATTTCACGCCAGAGACTTGAAGTTGAAGTCGAAGGTGAGATGATTCCAGTCTCATCCCGTAACTGGCGTTCAATCGGACGCGGCTACCGGACAGATGGAGAGTTTGTTTTTGATAGTCGAGGCCACCGCACGTTTCCAGGAATCGACGCGAAGAGTTTCGAAATGCTCGAAGGGCGGTTCGCGAAAGACAGGAACAAGGTATATTTCGATGGAAACCCGCTAGTTGGGGCCGACAGCGCTACCTTTGAAGTTATTTCGGGGCGCCACACCCGGGACAAGAATTATGTGTGGTTTGGCCGCAAGCGAATTGAAGGAGCCGATCCAGCTTCCTTCCGCGTGCTCAACGAACGATTCGGCGTTGACAAGAATTTCGTCTGGTTGGGGGAATATACGTTCAACAAGATAGCCGATCCAGGCAGTTTTGAAGTTCTTGATAACGTCTATTGCAAGGATCGTAGCCACGTCTGGAAGAGAAGCAAACTTATTGCCTACGCCGACGCAGCTACTTTTGAAGTCGTTAACGGGAAGCCAAGAGACAAGAAAGGCCCGGTTCGGGTTCGATAAGCCAGTCTGGAAACTATTCCACTTTCTCCATGATCCACGTCAGTATCGGCGCCGCATTGGCGTCGGTAGCGGTGATGGTTGGTTGAACGTAGCGCATCTGTTGCTTGTGGCCTTTCAGGCGAAACTTGTCTCCCTTTTGAATGATCGGTTTCGATTCGGTCATGCTGCCGAACTCTTTGGGGCCGGCGGACTGGCTGGGGATCCAGTGGCCGTTGCCGTCCTGATCGGCGAGATAGAATTCCGGGTAAGTGTGACCGGGGATCCATACGGCTCGCGCTGGAACCCCGCGGGCGCGACAGATTGCAATGAAGATGGACGATAGCTCTTCGCAGTCGCCCTGCCCTTTGTCCAGCGATTCGATGCAGGTGCGAATCGTTGGGTCGAATTTGTATTCGATGTTTTGCTGGACCCAATTGTAAATTGCCCGGACTTGATCCTATGCGTTTGTCTTTTCGTCGATTGGGATTGTCTCTGCAAGTTTGACAATCCGCTCGTGGCTAGAGTTGATGTTTGGGCTGGGAGTCAGAAAAACGCGGATCTTGCGGGATTTGATGTCGGCGAATTTGAAGTCTGCCGGGTTCGCTGGCGCGACGATGTTACGTTTTGCGATTTCCATTGTCAGGGTGGTGCGGGAGGTGGATCCCTTGGTCAGTCGTGGGATCTGGATCACCATCTGCTTGACGGTGCCACCCAATTCCTTGAAGGTGACTCGCGAAACGTCCCGCGTCTTTTTCGAATCGACGACTTTGATGGATTGCTCGGGCCACTCGACCGGGACAGGAACTGTCGCGACGATTCCCCGAACGTTTCCCTTCGCCTCAATTTCCAGGCCGAATTCCCAGGTCTCGGTGACGGCGTGGGTGAATTGGAGAACGCTATCTGTGGACGCGGGTGATTCTGGTTCGTGGGCGATGGCGGACATGGCCACGGCGAAAGTCGTCAGGAAGCGAATTGCTGATTGCAACCAATGACGGACCGCTATTTCGGTTTGCCAGACCTTCAACAGCAAGTGCCCGGACGATTTCTTTGGTTGGTCCTGCCGGGAATTCGACGGCGGTGGGTTCGCGAATTACCGTACGGTTTGAGGACGGTTCGAAAAAGTCGCTGGAGGTCGCTGCGGGCAGCGGGTATCTCTGTCAGTCGTCATCGAACTTGAGTCTGGATACAGGCGCACGCAAAGTTGTCGAGGTTGGAATTGTGTGGCCTGATGGTGAAAAGTCCGTGCATGCAGTGAGCGAGAACTTGCCGAGTGTGTTCAAGCATCCGGCTCTCGTGAAGTAGTTTAAAACACCTCGCGCAAAGGCGCGAAGCCCGCAAAGGGGAGTGCGTGTTTTCTTAACGCCTTTGCGAGAGTTCTTGCTTTTTGCCGTCCCTGCTGATGGCTCGTCATTCTTCGAGCCGATTGACGACTGCTTCATTCGCTTTGCGCTTTCGCGCCTTCGCGTGAGGAATTTTCCTCATTGGCGCGTTCAATGAGGGCTTCGATGGCCGTAACGGTCGGCGGATGTGGCTTGAACGAGCCGGGGCGATGGCCTTGGGCGATCATGACGGGTGTCCAGCCGGATACGTTCTTGTGATTCCACGTGGATGGATCGGTTCCCATGCTACCGAGGAACTCGACGGCGCGGGGGAAGCAGCGGTAAGCCGCACCGTGCATGGCGGTCTCTTTATTTTTGTCGACCGCATCCAGTTCGTTGCCTTGCTCAAGAAGAAATGCCAGGCAATCGACGACTTCCTCTTCCGTGCCGGCTTCTTCACCGACAGATCGCACGCCGACTCCTGCGGCTGCCATCAGCGGCGTACAGTCGTCGGTATTCGTCAGCGTTGCATCGGCGCCGAGTTCCACAAGGAGTTTCATGTACGGGAGGTCGGCCGTCTTTGCGGCAAGAAGCAGTGGTGTCGCGCCGGTGCGATTCAAATGAGCCTTGCCGCTTTTCCCTTTCTTGAGTTGGAGGTTCACGTCGGCTCCGGCAGCCACGATTGCCCGCACAAACTGCAACGAGTTTAGTTTCCCCGATCCACGCGGCGGCGGATCTCCGTCAGGTTCTTCACCGCGATTGGGTTTGCGGACCCACGAGAGAGCATGCAGCGGTGCAAAGCCGCTACGCTGGTCGTTCGGATCGGCGCCCCGCTCGATCAGTTGCATGGCGAGCTCGAAATGTCCGCTTTCCACGGCAAGTGTGAGTGCCGAGGTTCCCTTGCGTGGCGCTCTTTTGAAGCCCTTTTCTGGTTTCATTGCATGAGTGACATCGACGCCGGCGTTGAGCAGAGTCACTACAACCCCGGAATGCCCCTGCCTGGTTGCGAATAGCAACGCAGTGAACCCGGAAGGCACGAAAGCGTTGGCGTCGGCTCCCTTTTCCAGCAATACGGTCGTCGCCTCGTTATTGCCGGCAGCGGCGGCCCACATGAGTGGCGTTTGATGTTTGGCTTCTTTGGTATCTGGTTCGGCGCCGTTGTTGATCAACAGCTTGATCAGTTTCTGATTGCCCTGGCGTGCAGCGAGATGCAGTGGCGAAATTTTTCCCCGGCGATTTACGTCGACGCTTGCGCCGGCATCTAAAAGCAGTTCTGCGATTGCGTCGTTACCGTGTTCACATGCGATCAGTAGCGGTGTGATACCGTATTCGGTTTTTCGATCGACTTGTGCTTTGAATGCTTCAGATGTCAGGAGATTTCTGGCGGCTTCGGCGTTGTTGTGGAAAGCTGCCCAGTGAAGTGCCGTCATTCCGTCGGGTTGAGCCGCGTGGGTACTGTCTGCCGTGGCAAGTTCGCTGACGAGTTTCCAGTCTTGTTGCTCTGCTGCATCGGCGAGTCGGCATGTCGGATGGGCCGTTTCCTGGCAGAGAGCAGTCGCGCAAAACAGCAAGAGGCACGCCAGAAACGGAAGGCCAGGACGTCGCGAACGATCAAGCATGATTGGAAGGTCCGTGCACTTTCTTCGGGTGACGTCTAAACCGACAGTGGCTCGAACAGTTCATTGGCCGTCCCGTCGCTGTCTGAAAACGAATCCATCTCGATTCCGACTTTGTTTAGCAACGTCAAATGCAGATTCGCCAACGGCGTGTGCTGGTCGTATTTGATATGCCGGCCACCCTGCATGTTCCCGGCGGCTCCACCAGCCACAATGATCGGCAGATCGGTGTGGTCGTGTGCATCGGGATCGCCCATCCCGCTGCCGTACAGTAGCAGCGAATGGTCCAGCAACGTGCCGTCGCCTTCTTTTGTCTCGGCCAGTCGTTTAAGAAAGTTGCCAAACAGTGAAACGTGGAACTGGTTAATTTTCGCAAGTTTCTTGAGCTTCTCTGGATTCTTTCCGTGGTGCGAGATCGGATGATGCGGTTCGGGCACGCCGATCTCCGGGTACGTTCTCGTGCTGGCTTCGCGAGCCAGCTGGAACGAAGTGACTCGCGTGATGTCGCCCTGGAATGCGAGCAACTGCAAATCGAACATCAGCTTTGCGTGATCCGCGTAGGCCGCCGGCACACCAATCGGCCGGTCGAGATCAGGCAGCGGATTTTCGGCGACATTGGCTTCGGCCAGTTGAATCCGCTTTTCAACGGCGCGAATGCTGTCGAAATATTCATCAATGCGACTGCGGTCCTGCGGTCCGAGTTGCTGCTTGAATCGGTGCATCTCTTCCGTCACCGAATCGAGCAAGCTGGCTCGCTTCTTCCACGCCTTGCGCCGATCTTTGATCGAGCCACCATCGCCAAACAAATTTTCGAAAACCAGTCGCGGATGCGCCTCGGCAGGAAGCGGAGTCGTAGGTGACGACCACGACAAATAATTCTGATAGGCACAAGCGTAACCGTTATCGCACTGCCCCACATTTTCGAGCATGTCCATCGCCAACTCGAGCGACGGCAGCTGCGTACTCTGGCCAAGGTGCTTCGCGGCGATCTGGTCCACTGTCGTGCCGAGGTAGTAGTCCGAACTCTCGGTTCTTTTGGCTCGTGCCGCACTCAGGAACGCAGCATTCGAAGTCGCGTGGGAGCCCGGGTATGCGTTTTTCAGCTCCATCCCCGTCACAATGTTGACGTTCTCCTTCACGTCCGACAATGACTCAAGAGTCGACGGGAGCTCACCCAGGTCGCCGGCTTTTGCGGGCGTCCATTCCGCCGGGTTGAATCCCATCGGTGTGTAGACATAGCCAAGTCGCCGAAGTCGCGTGGGAGCTGCTGCCGTATTCGCCAACGCGGTCGTGGCGGGAATCATGGCATCGAGAAGCGGCAAAGCAAACGCTGCCGAAGCGCCACGCAATACGGCACGGCGAGAAATCGACTTGCGCGTGTGAGCCGAATTGCGTTCGACTCGCGAACCAGTCGCCGAACCAGACCTGTGAAGATTGTTGGACTTGCTCATTCCGCGACCCTCATTTGAAAAGGAGTGCTCGTGGCGATTCCCGTGATCAATGACGAGAAGCAATAGTCTTTATCGGCAGCATCCTGGACGATCTTGCGGATTGCCGGAGCATCTGCCGCCGTCGTGCCACGCCCCAATGCAAAGGTTAACAGTTTGTCGGTCAGGGTTCCAACAAACATTTCCGGGCGCTGCAGGATTCCGGCAGTGAGTTCCGCCGCCCCGGAAATTTTCGACCCGTCCGGTAGCGTCCCCTTCGAGTCGATTGGCAGTCCCTGATCGAACATCCGTTGGCGACCTGTCGCGTCGAACGTCTCTAGCGCAAAGCCGACCGGGTCCATCAGGTCATGACAGCTTGCGCAGGCCGGATTGGCCCGATGCTCGGCCAGACGTTCCCGAATGGAAACGTTTGTCGATTGCGTTTTCTCCGGAAGAGCCGGAATGTCCGGCGGTGGCGGAGCAGCAGGAATTCCAAGGATGTTCTTCAGAATCCAGTTGCCGCGAATGGTTGGAGAAGTCCTCGTCGCGTAAGAAGTGATGGACAAAATGCTGGCATGACGAAGGAGGCCTCCGCGTCCGTGCTTCGAAACATTCAGCGGACGGAAGTGGCTGCCAAGGACGCCGGGGATTTCATAATGAGTCGCAAGTCGCTCGTTTAGAAAAGTTTCCTCGTTGTCAATCAAACTGAGAACGCTCATGTCTTCACGCATCATGCGTTCAAAGCATAATTCTGTTTCACGACGCATCGCGTGCCGCAAGTTGTCGTCAAAGTCCGGATACAGACGCCGGTCCGGTTGAAAATTCGCAAGGTTTCGCAGGTACAACCATTGCCCGGCAAAATTCTCAACAAGCGATCCGGCTCGTTCGTCAGCCAGCATTCGCTTCACCTGTTGCCGAAGAGTGGCAGGTTCGTGAAGTCGATTCTTTTCGGCGACTTGAAGTAGTTCGTCATCTGGAATGCTGCTCCATATAAAGAACGAAAGTCGCGATGCCAGTTCGATATCGGAAATCCGGTACACATCACCACTGGCAACTTTGGGCGGCGTCGATTCGGCTCGAAGCAGAAAGTGTGGATTTACCAGGATGGCGGAGATCGCCGATTCGATTCCCGAGTCGAAACCGGACGTGACACATTCACGCTCGAAGAACTGAAGCGGAGCCGCGATGTCCTCGTCGTTGACGGGGCGGCGATAGGCGGCACGTGCCAATCGGGCGATGATTTTCGTGGCGGCTTCGCGCGCGGATTCAAGCGAATCGTAATTGCCTGATTCTTCGCCAAAGATCTTGCGGCGGACTGGAGTCGTATTCGCGGCGGGGAACGCGGCACCGTCGAGCGGACCGGTGATGGATACCTCGTACAGTGCCGGGTTGGGGCGTGGGTGCCGGTGGCGATTGAAACTGGGGACGAATGGTTTGCGGTTGATGACTGAAAGCGAATCATTCTTCTGCGGAAAAGTCACACCGACTTGATGCACACCCGCCGGGATCGTCAATTTCGTTTTCAGGTTGGCGTCGACAAGTGTGTCATCCCGGTTATCCCACTTGCCATCGGTTTTTGGTGCCTGAACAGTGAAGCGATGAACGCGGCTGCGGTCAATCAAGACGTCGATCTCATGCTCTCCGAAAAGGCCCTCGAGATGTTCGTCGCGGTCGCGCATCAACCGGACCTGAATTTCGTACTTCCCTTCCGCAACAAAGTTGTGCTCAAATACGATTCCGCCACGTGTCCCGAGAGGAAGGCCCTCGACATGCGACTCTTGGGTTCGATCGGCAGGGATTCTGACGATCCGTCCGGAAGGACCTCGCTGCATCGTTCCGACGGCTTGTCTCGCAATGCGTTCGGCGGCCGTGATATAGCGACTGACAAGCGCCGGCGGCAGTCCACTCACCGTCACATTGTCAAAGCCATGCCCGGAAGAGTCGCCTGGCAAGAGGCTTTGGACATCGACGTGCAAACCAAGCAGGTCGCGAATCGAGTTGCCATACTCGGTGCGGTTCAGTCGCCGGACACTATCCGTGTTGCCCGGAGACGGGAATTTTTCCGCCGCATCGTCGAGCACGGAATGCATCGCAGCAAGGATCTCGCGGTACTCTTCGTCGGTTGGGCGGTCCGCACCGACAGGAGGCATTTGCCCGGCTTGCAGTCGTCTGGCGATCTTTTCCCATGTCCCGGTAACGTCGGCTGGCCATTTTGATTCGTTGGAAGCGACGGAGGTGTTCAGCGACTCGAGGTCGAGACCTGCCGTTGCATCGGTCACATTGTGGCAATCAAGGCAATAGGCTGCGAAGAAATCGGCGACCGGCTTAATGGCCTCGGAGTCATCGGCGAAGCCCGGTAGGCAAACCGACAGTGAGAGAAGCAAGGCGAGCTGGAGATGCGAGGATTTTCCTGCTGGCAATGTTGGCCGCCTTCGCGCTATTGATCCACCACTTGTAACATCGTCAGGCAATGATGTCTTTTACGACGTGAGCTTCTTCGACGCCGGTGAGCTTCATGTCCAGTCCCTGGAACTTGACGGTCATACGACTGTGATCGACGCCAAGCAAATGTAACATCGTGGCATGCATGTCGCGAACGTGTACCACATCTTCGACAGCGTGATACCCAAGCTCGTCAGTGGCTCCGTAGCTAATGCCCGGCTTGATTCCAGCTCCTGCCATCCACATGGAAAATCCCTTGATGTGATGGTCGCGTCCGCTGGCGGCGCCTTTGCCCTGGAACATTGGAGTCCGACCGAACTCGCCGCCCCAGATGAGAAGTGTATCTTCGAGCATGCCTCGTTGCTTAAGATCGCTTAGCAATGCCCATGTTGGCCGGTCGGTGAGGTCGCAACAGATATTCATGTACTTTTTGAGATCGCCGTGATGATCCCATCCGCGATGATAAAGATGGATGAAGCGAACACCACGCTCTGCCAGTCGCCGGGCGAGAATGCAATTTGACGCATACGATCCATCGCCAGGCACCGCACCGTACATGTCGAGAGTCGCCTGCGACTCGTTCGAAAAGTCCATCAGCTCCGGCACCGAGGTCTGCATCCGAAACGCCATTTCGTACGCCGCAATTCTGGCGGAAATTTCCGGGTCGCGAAGCGTTTCGTTGCGGGCATTGTTCAGATCGCGGATCGTAGAAATCAGCTGGGACTGTTGTTTCAGATTGACTCCATCCGGACTGGTCACGTAATGAACAGGATCGCCGCTGCTATTGAATTCGACCCCTTGGTACTCACTGGGAAGGAAGCCCGATGACCATTGTCGAGACGCAATCGGTTGTGGGTCGCGGCCTCCGACGCTTGTTAGCACCACGAACCCTGGCAGCTCATCCGTCACGCTACCCAGTCCGTAATTGATCCACGCACCCATCGACGGTCGATTGCCGATTATTGTCCCGGTGTTCATGAACGTATGAGCCGGATCGTGGTTGATCTGCTCCGTGACCATCGACTTGATGACGCAAATATCATCCGCCATCTTTTGATGCCACGGCAGGTAATCGCTAATCAGCTGACCATTCTTGCCGTACTTCCCAAACTTGGTCAGGTGCCCCTGCACTCGAAGCTCTTTGCCTTGCAGTTGGGCAATCGGCTGGCCCTTCGTAAACTCGGACGGCATCGGCTTGCCGTTCAGTTTGTCAAGCTGCGGTTTATAGTCGAATGTTTCGAGGTGAGACGGACCACCCGCCATGCACAGAAAGATGACTCGTTTGGCCTTTGCGAAATGATGCGGAAGTCCCGGTAACGCGTCATGCAGCGATTCGCGTTTGCCGGCGGCTTTCCTTTCCCTGTTCGACGTGTTTGCCAATCCGTCGCCTGCAAGCAGGTTCGCGAGCGCAGCGCTACCGAGTCCGAGTGCATTCTGCCGCAAAAATGTGCGACGGTTGCACCAGTTTGCAAGTCGGTGGTCAGGGTTTTTTGACGAGTTGTTGGCCATGGTCAGTTTCTCGTAATCGTTTCGTCCAGGTTGAGGATCGCACGAGTCACCATGGTCCACGCCGCCAGATCTTTCGCGTTGAATGATTTTCCTGTTCGGACTTTGCTTAATCCGATGGAGGTCAGTTTTTCTGTAGACTCTTTGGAGGAGGAGAAATGCGCTTTTTGTTCCTCCAACAGTCGTCGTAGCCTTTCGATTTCCGTCGATGTCGGCTGACGAGATGTCGCTTTGTGAAAGGCGTAACTGATTCTCGCATCATCTTCGATGTGACGCGCGAGGATGTCTTCGGCAAAAACGCGAGCCGCCTCGACAAACGTCGGGTCGTTCAGCAAAGCGAGGGCAGCGAGCGGCGTGTTCGATTCTGGACGCGACGCCGTACATTCTTCGCGGTTGGGGGCATCGAATGCTTTGAACATGGGGTGAAGGAACTGGCGCTGCCAATGCACGTAGACTCCGCGTCGATACTGCTGACGACCGGTATCGTGTGAGTATTTTCGCTTCGGAAAATTCAAATGACGATAGTATCCAGCCGGCTGGTACGGCTTTGCTTTGGGGCCGCCGATGCTGGTTTCAAGCAGGCCACTAATCGCGAGCGCGTTGTCGCGAACCATCTCGGCGGACAGTCGGGAACTCGACTGAGCCGCTATCAGTCGATTGAGCGGATCCTTTGTGCGTAACTCCGGGGACCTTGCCGATTGCTGCTGGTACGCTGCGCTCGTCACAATCAGCTTGACGATATTCTTGACGTCCCAGTCGGCAGCGAAGGCCATCGCGAGATTATCGAGCAGCTCTGGATGCGTCGGCGGTTGGCCCTGCCCCCCGAGGTCTTCGAGGACATCGGAAATTCCGGTTCCGAAGAAGAGATACCAGAAACGATTTGCGTAGACCCTCGCGAGCATCAGGCCGTAACCGTTTTCCTTGTCCATTAACCACTGCGCGAGATCTTTACGATTCAGCCGTTCCTCACCAGATAGCGGCGGCAAAAAGCTGGGAGTCGCCGGGTTCACGATCTCGCCCGATTCGTCCTGCCAGTTGCCGCGCGGCAGGATGCGTGTGACGCGCGGCTCTTTTAGCGGCACGGTAATAAGAGAGCGCGGGACGGAATTGTTGATCGTCTCGATCCGCTTTTTCGTCGCTTTTCGCTCGGCATCTATGGTCTTGAGTTTCGCATGAGCGGCATCGAGTTCTTCCTGAATCGAACTTCTTTCCTGCCCCTCCAGCTCATCTTCTGCCGTGATTGCTTCGAGTTTGTCGATTGCCGTTTTTAGCTCTTTCTGCTTTGACGACAACACGGCGAGTTCTTCTTTTAGGACTGCGACTTCTTCCTCCTGGGACTCGTCAAGCAAGATCAATTCGGGAGGCCGAATGGTTGGGATATTGTTCGTCCCGACTTTGAGGTGCTTTTCATCGTCGATGTCAGCAAAGAAAGCGGACATCGCGTAAAAATCTTTCGCGGTGTACGGGTCGTATTTGTGGTCATGACATTGCGCACATCCGAGCGTTGCGCCCATCCACACTGCAGAAACATTTCGCACGCGGTCCGCGGCGTAGATCGCGCGATACTCTTTGGGTTGCAATCCGCCCTCGTGCGTCGTCTGCAGTAAGCGGTTGTAACCTGTCGCGATCTTTTGATCGATTGTCGGGTTTGGCAAGAGATCGCCGGCAAGCTGTTCGAGCGTAAACTGGTCAAACGGCATGTTGTCGTTGAGGGCGTGGATGACCCAGCTGCGATAGAGCCCCACATTCTGGTCCTGGTCGCCGTGATAGCCGACGGTGTCCGCGAAACGAACAAGGTCCAGCCACCATGTGGCCATCCGTTCGCCGAAAGCCGCCGATTCGAGCAACGAATCGACAAACGCTGCATACTCTTCGTCGTTGCCAATTTTTTCAAACGATTCGATTTGGTCCGCGGTTGGCGGCAGTCCTGTCAGGTCGAAGCACAATCGTCGAACGAGCGTGATCGAGTCGGCTGGAGGCGATGGAGACAGGGATTCCGTTCGCAATCGTTCGAGGACGAAATGATCGATCCAGTTCTTTGGCCATTCTTTTGACGTGTCGGAGGGAGCAGGTTCAGGCGAGGCGTGATTCTCGGGCGGAACGTAAGCCCAGTGAGCCGCCCATTCGGCGCCTTGCTCGATCCAGCGTCGCAGCAATTCAATTTCTGATTGCGAAAGTGCCTTGTTGATCTCGGGCGGTGGCATGATCTCGCTGTCATCGCTCGACGACACGCGAATTAGCAACTCGCTCTCGTCCGGTTCGTTGGGAACGATCGCCGCATATCCACCAAGATCCGACTTGGCCGACTCTTCCACGTCGAACCGCAAATCGGTTTCACGCGAACTCACATCCGGTCCATGGCAGTGGAAGCACTTGTCGGAAAGGATTGGCCGAATGTCTCTGTTAAAGTCGACGGTTTCAGAATCTGCGCTACACCAGATCGGCGACACCGAGAGAACGATCGATGCTGCAATGATGGCTCTCGTACGAAAGTGATTGTTGGCCATTTCCCTGGACTGCCGCCGATATGGATAGATTGAAATTCGTTGCTGATGACGCTCATCTGCCTATACCCCCTCATTATAGCGAGACCAAGTCCAGGAAAGAACTCGTGTATCTGCCAATTCGGGTCATTTGGGCTTCGGTGAAACTGGTTTCGCGCGGTTTCGCGAGATGGCTCGCCTTGATATTGGTGATGCTATTGCTTAGCCTGAAACCTTGGCGGGGCCGGCATATTTTTGGGCACATTTCGTGTCCACACTCTTCGATTAGCTTGGCAAAGGGGAGATCAATGGGACGTTCAAAGTTCTCGGATCGGAAGCGGAACGGGTTTACGCTGGTTGAGTTGCTCGTTGTCATTGCCATCATTGGAATTCTCGTGGCTCTCTTGCTGCCAGCCGTTCAGCAAGCTCGTGAAGCGGCTCAGCGAATGCAGTGTGTCAATCGACTGCGACAAATTGGACTCGGGTGTCTCAATTATGAAAGTGCGCGACAAACTCTGCCGCCGGGTTCATATTGGGCGCTACGAAATGGGCCTCCTCCGGGTGGTAACTATCTCACTGAGATCATGCCCTACATGGAATTGGCCAACGAGATCGACCGCCTGGACCACACCGAGTATTACGCGGATTCGTCCAACAGCGTGACACCCAATGAGCGAATCATCGCTCAAATGACGTTTAGCGAATTCATCTGTCCCTCGGATCCACAAGCTTCGGATCCCTTTGTGGAGGATGCTGAGATTTCTGGTCGAAATCCCCGAACCGCACAGATGACTTGGTATGTGGGATCGATGGGCCCTACGATTCCTGATTCGGTGTCACTGTTGACTGGTGAGGTGCCGAACAACGGTTCATCGGTCGATCCAGTTCTGCTTGTCGCCATGGGGTGCAACTTCGGAAGCAACAAAACAGTCAATTGCGCTCCTTGCGTTTCGAATAGTCGGCTTGAGTGTTCCACTAAGGCACAATGCGGCGGCTTGATTTGCCGGACGGAAGAGGGACTAGCACTGCGGAAAGCCAAGGATGGTATGTCGAAGACCTTCCTTGCAGGCGAGACAATACCGTCGCACATTATCTTTAATACCGTATTCTCTGAGAACTTCGTCGTAGCGTCGACGGTAACACCGATCAATCTGTTTGAATCTGATGACCGAGCAAGGCGCCAACCAAGAACCTATCCACGAACGTCCGGTTTCAAGAGTTATCATACAGGCGGCGTCAACATGGTGTTTGGCGATTGCAGCGTGCGGTTCATCCCGGAAGGGATCGACTATTTGACTTACAACGCGATGGGCTCGAGTTCATCGAATGATATTGCAGGTGAGTCGTTCTAGTTTTTAAAGCGAAGGTATGCATGAGTGGTACAGGAGTGTTTCGGCGAGCAGTGATCGCCGCAGTTTTGCTGGTTTCCTGTCCATTCTTCGGCTGCAAAGGTGATCCGCTCAAGAAAGTTCAAGTAACGGGGAAGGTGACGTTTGACGGCGGCGCCTGCCCGGAGCCCGGTCGGATTACTTTCACGCCGACGGCAGTCGCAGAGGGCCTACCGCGCAGACCGGCATCGGGGGCTTTCGAAGTCGATGGTGCCTATGTCGCGACTTCTTTTCGTCCTGGCGACGGAATTGTTCCCGGCACTTATTCTGTGAGTGTCGCCTGTTACAAAGCGTCCATGCTGAGCGGCGCCCCCGGCGATGACCGGTTTCGGGCGGCTTCATTTGTCGCTGAAGAATTCGAGCCACAGGAACTGGTGGTGCCCGCCGGAAGCAAGCCGATCCAGTTTGATATCGATGTGCCGAAACGGAATCCCTCGAAGTAAGTCATCAAGGTCGGGGTTCCATCTAACTTGCGATTTTCGACGGAATTGGTGTGGAATTGGTTTGGTTAACCAAGAACTTTTAGGCAGAATAAAAGTGGAACCCGAAGAGGCATTAGAGCTGGAATGGAAAACAGGCGTTTGCGTTCAAATTTCAATTGGGGGAGTAAGAAAAGTGATGCATAAAGACGAGTTGTCAGGCTTGAAAAGCCTTATAGGATTTTTTGTTGCTGTCGTTCTCGCGACGGTCGGGGTGGCAAGCGGCCAAGGGCTCACCTACGTGGACGCAGACGACTTTGCTAATCCCAATCTGACCACATCGTCAGGCGATCCAATCGGAGATGCGATTGATCAGTTTGACTTGTCGACGGATATCGCCAACGACGGCCTTTGGCGTTTTCGCGGATCCGAAAGCGGCAACATGTTTGGCGCGGCCGGCACTGTTTACGAATCGTTTCAAAACGAAGATGCCCAGGAACTGGTTCAGACGGTCACGGGTTTGAATGCCGGAACGAGCTACGACATGTATGCCGTCTGGTGGTCAGCAACAAATGAGAATTGGGTTGTGCGAGCCGGGCTGTCCTCAAATCCGAATGGAAACACGGCGTACGATCGTACCGGCGCTGGCGGAACCGCTGGTAACCTTGGCGTTTTCACGAATTGGGATGTTGCACCGCCTGACAACCTGGATATCGCGGACGGGTTCCCTGGAATCGAAGCCGCGACGGTTGAAGGTAATCGCGTCATGCTCGTTGCAAGAGTCGGTACAGCGGTTGCTTCTGCCAGTGGGGAAGTTCCGGTCTTCATCGACGACGCAGTGGGTCTTCCCGGCGTGAATCGCGGTTGGTTTGACGGCGTTGCTTATGCACCCGCGGGGACAACGGCAGTCGGAGTGTCCGCGACGGTGGATCGAACGACGGGAAACCTGACAATAAACGCGAATAGTGACTTTTCGATCAACAGTATCAGTATCAATTCCGCAGCCGGCGCGTTGAACGTCGGAAACTGGTCGTCAATTTCCGGGAACCTGGACGGCAACGGTGATAGTTCGTTTGATGGCGACCTGTGGGAAATGACTGCGATGACCGTCAATCAGTTGGCCGAAAACGAAATTGGTCCAATTGACGGTGCAACGCTTGGGCCGGGTGGACTCGCCAGTCTTGATCTGGGAGACGTATGGACGGCGTCACCCTATGAAGACCTGATCGTGAATTTGACGTTGAATGAATCAGGTTTTACGGTTCCGCTGACGGTTGAATTCACCGGTGGCACTGCGCTTGGTTTTGGCGACTTTGACTCTGACGGTGACCTGGATGTGGATGACTACCGCGTGTTGCTGGAGGGTATGAACCAGGAGTTCGCGGGACTGTCGGATGTTGAGTCCTACCCATTTGGTGACATTACCGGCAATCAGGAGGTCAATTTCCAGGACCTCGTAGCGTTTCGCGATCTTTATGACGCCGCCAATGGAGCCGGCGCTTTTAACGCGCTGGTACCCGAACCGGGTGCTGCTGTGCTTTGCTTGATGGCTGGACTGGGTCTTTTCGCCACTAAGCGACGCAGCGCTCGCAAGGCGGCGATGGTCGCATGCTGTCTGTTGTCCGTTGCGTTCGTTTGTCCCTCGGAAACTCAGGCACAGATTACTTATATCGACGCCGATGAAACGCCTGGCGGAAACACGGCAGGTTTGCCCGGAGGTTGGGAAAATCGCGGTGCCGGTGGCGGTGAAGTCGGTGAGGATCGGAACTTTGCCAACGAAGGCGGGGCTCTGCAGGGGAATGGCGTTGTTGATGAGCTCAATACAACCATTACTATTCCAGATGCGGGTATTTACCAGATCTATACATTCTTCTGGGCAGCAACTGGAAATCAAAACTGGAATGTCCAGGCGGGCTTGGAAAGTGGAGTGCTCACAGATTACGACCGCAATGCTGCTGGCGTTTTCGAGGTCAACGCGGAAACCCAGATGGCGGGCTTGCCGACGGTCGTCAATGGTCTGAACGTCCTCGGCCAGGGCGACGATACGTTCGATGACTGGGTTGACGGGAATCGCCAGCTGCACGCGGCGCCTACCGGAGTCGTTTCCGTTGGAGCTGGCGACGACGTGACTGTCTTCATCAACCACAATTCTGAGCTTACCCAGAGAACGTGGTACGACGGAATCGGTTTTGGCGAGGCACAGCCGTCACTGACGCTTGAAGTGAACACGACGACTGGTGCCCTCGCGCTTCGAAACGATTTTGATGTTCCGCTTGACTTAAGCTATTACGAGATAACCAGCCCAAGTTCGTCGTTGAATCGCGCGGGGTGGAATAGTCTCGATGATCAAAATTTCGATGCTGTCGACGGACCGGACGCAGGATCTGTTGCTGGCGACAGCTTGCTGGAGGGCTGGGATGAAGCCGGCTCGGATACCGACAGCGACATTTTGAACGAGACGTTTTTCCTTGGCGTCAGTTCGATTGCGCCGGGGACGTCCCTCAGTCTCGGAAGTGGGTTCAATGCCGGAAGTGTTCAGGACCTGGGCCTTACGTTCGGACTCGTAGATGATGGATCGGTGAATCTCGGCCTTATCGACTACGTCGTTGGTGGAGTGAACGGCGACTTCAACGGCGACGGCAGCTGGGATTGCGGTGACATCGACGCATTGGTTGCCGAAGTTGCTGCTGGTACGAACAACGCTTCATTCGACATGAATGGTGATGGCGTGGTCGACTTCAACGATATTGGTTCAGCCGGCGGTTGGCTCGAAGTTGGTGGTGCCAACAATGCAGCTGCAACGAGTGGGAATGCTTTTCTGGTTGGCGATGCCAATTTGGACGGTTCTGTTGACGTCAGTGACTTTAACTTCTGGAATAGCAACAAATTTACCAATACGCCGGCTTGGTGCAGCGGTGATTTCAACGCGGATGGCTTCGTCGATGTGTCCGACTTCAATCAGTGGAATAGTCGAAAGTTCACGTCTGCCGCTGATCACGCGGTAGTTCCTGAGCCTGCGAACGCATGGATGTTGCTCGTGGTAGGCCTCGTTCCGCTGCTGAGACGAAGCCGCCGATCAAAATAGTCGACTTTTCCGGTAACCCGGGATAGTGGGTGCTTTCGAGTATCTGGGTGCATCGCTTCTTGGCGGTGCGCCCTTTTTTGCGTATACTCCCTGCAGATACGAGTGGTCGGCGAACCTCTGGTTCGATGGTTGCTCTGTTTAATGGACGGAATGAAGCGAGTACGTTGTCGGGCAAGTCCCGCACGTTATCCGGCCTGAGGATTCCAATCGGCGGTATCTAAACTGCCGAGTATGAATCTGAATATTGTCAGACGACAATGGGTGCCAATAGCGACTGACGGGTGACCGCAAGTCGTTTTGGAAACGCCAGGCGTCAGTAATGACGCACCGAATTCTGAGGCTTTCTTGTTTTCCCAGAGTTCTGCACTGTCCGGTTGAACGGTTCATGGTAACCGACCGCGCGCAATGCACATCATACTCTGCAAAACCGACGAAGTTCGTGGATCGCTATACGTGATCTACGCGCCGCTATCGCCGCGCAGGTCAACTCTTTGAAAGCACATACGAGGAAAGCATTGTCTACGTTTAACGATTTGAAACTGATTGCGCCCATCAAGAAAGCGATCGCCTCCGAGAACTACACGACTCCGACCGCCATTCAGGCGCAGACGATTCCAGCAGCGATCGAAGGTCGCGACATTCTTGGTTGCGCCCAGACTGGAACCGGAAAGACGGCTGCGTTTTCGCTGCCCATCCTGAATCACATTGGGGCGACGCCGCAACGCGCCATTCCCTACTCGCCATTCGTTCTGATTCTTGCTCCGACTCGCGAACTCGCGATTCAGATTGATCAGAGCATCAGAACCTACGGCAAAAATCTCAAGTTTCGCCAAACGCTGGTTTACGGTGGCGTCAGCCAGTTGCGACAGGTGCGAGCACTCGATCGCGGTGTGCATATTGTTATTGCGACTCCTGGCCGACTGCTGGACCTGATGAACCAGGGCTACATCAAGCTGGACCAGATGCAGATGTTCGTGCTTGATGAAGCTGATCGTATGCTCGACATGGGATTTCTGCCGGACATCAAGCGGATCATCAGCAAGTTGCCTTCGCAACGCCAGTCGCTATTCTTTTCGGCGACTTTGCCACCAAAAGTCATCGAGCTGACAAGCAGCCTGCTTCGTAACCCGGAAAGCGTCAATGTGACGCCGGAGACTCCGAGTGTAGAGCGGATCAAGCAGCAGGTGATGTTCGTCGAGAAGAAGCAGAAACTGAGTCTGCTACAGTCGATACTTGCCACCGAAGACGTCGATCTGGCACTGATCTTTACGCGAACGAAGCGAGGCGCGAATGCTCTGTCGGAGCGGCTGGTAAAAGCCGGCATTCGTTCGACAGCCATTCACGGCGACAAGTCGCAAAACGCACGGCAACGGGCGCTCGAAGATTTGCGACGGCGACGGGTACAGATTCTTGTAGCTACCGACGTTGCGGCGAGAGGAATTGATGTCGATGGCATCACGCACGTCGTCAATTACGACTTGCCAGAAGAACCCGATAGCTACGTTCACCGTATCGGCCGAACGGGCCGCGCCGGAAACGAAGGCGTCGCCATTTCGTTCTGCACAAACGGTCAGCGACGAGAATTGCGCGACATCGAAGACTACATCGGCCAACCGATCCCGCTGGCTCCTGGACATTCGTCTCCGTTTCCCGTTGGTGAAGAATCCAACGGCAGTGGGCCTCGCAGGCGCTCGGGTGGAGGACGGCGAGATTCCGGTAGAGGCGGGCGTGCTCGAGGCGGAACGGGCGGGAAGTACTCCGGAGGTCACGGCGACTCGGGCAACGGTGCCCGAAATGGTGCCCGCGGTGGCGGTCGAAATGGCGCTTATGGCGGCAAGCCATCCTACGGCAAAAAGCCGTGGGAAAAAGAAAATAGAAGCGGTGAGTCGCGCGGTGGTGCTGGAACCGACGGCAATCGGACTGAAGTTCGTACCGGCGAAACGTCAGGCAAGAAGCCTTACGAGAAGAAACCATTCGAAAAGAAGCCGTACGCAAAGAAGTCGTTCGACAAAAAGCCTTATGGCAAAAAGCCCTTCGGGAAGAAACCGTGGGAAAAGGAATCAGAAGGAAGTCGCGGTAAGTACGCCGGCAAGCCGAATGGTGTATCCAGATACAAAGATGAAGGTAAGCGAAAGCCAAAGAACAAGAAGGGCAAGGCTGGCGATGGAAACGTGACCGCCGGGCCACGCACCGTTTATTCCGGCGAAGGCGCAAAGGACAAGGATCAGTCGAGGCCGCGAAGGCGGCCGTCCAGTCACCAGGGTGGTTCCAACAGCAACGGTCGATCTGGTAACGGGACATCAGAAAGCTCCACACCTGGAAATGGCAAGCCGTACGGGAAGAAGTCATCCGGCAAACCGCATGCGAAAAAGACATGGGGCAAACCGGGAGAAAAGAAGCCCGGTGCGAAGGGACCATGGAAGCCAAAGCGTGCTTTTGGCGGCACCAAGGTCGCGGCTGATGGTACCGTGATCGCTGACACAAAGCCGAAAAAGAAAAAGAAGCGAAAGCCTCGCAAAGGCAAGAACGAGCGTCGTCGCGAAAAGGCGGCTCGTGAAGCTGCGGCCGCCGCTGCAGCAAGTTAACGCTTTCACGGCAATTTCCAGCACAACGACGGACGTCTTTGCGTTCGTCGTTTTTTTATGTTTTCATGAACACAGATGAAGAGAATCCGGATCCGATACTTATTCAGGGCGGTCACGGCCCGATCGAATTTCGCAAGCTGACAATCACGCCGGCGACGAGTTAACAGTGGCGGCGTTTCCCGTTCGTGAGGCGGGCAAACTGGTTAACTTCAGTTCGTCGTGTATACTACGAGTATGAATTGTCGAGCCGCCACCCAACGACTGGTCCAGTTTTTTTCTGTTTTGTCCTTCGTCTTTCTGACGACGATGCCCTGTCTGGCGGAGCGTGACTCCGAACAAGTCAGCTTTGCGGATGATGTCTTGCCGCTGCTCTCGGACAAGTGCTTCGTCTGCCACGGGCCGGATACCCAGGACGACGACATGCTGCGGCTGGATTCGTTTGACGCAGCCACGGAAGATCGCGGTGGTTACAAGGCTGTTGAGCCCGGCGACGCTGGCGCGAGCGAGTTGATTGAGCGGATTTTGTCCGAAGACAATCCGATGCCTCCGGAGGATGCGGAAAAGCAACTTACGGAATCGGAGAAAAAGCTGTTGGTGGCGTGGATCGAGCAAGGTGGAAAGTACGAGCAGCATTGGGCTTTTGTAGCGCCGGCAAAAGTCTCACCGCCGGACTCTACGCAAGTCGCCGAGAGTGACATCGACCGTTTCGTCGCTGCGAAACTTGCGCAGGACGGGGTGTCGTTCGCGGAAGAAGCAGACCGGGCGACACTGGCCAGGCGTGCTTCGCTGGTTCTCACGGGATTACCACCGGACCTTGATGCCCTCGAACAGTTTCTGGATGACAAATCAGACAATGCGTATGAAAAGTTCGTAGATCGGTTGCTGGCGGATCTGCGATTCGGTGAACATCAGGCGCGCTACTGGTTGGACGCAGTTCGCTACGGCGACACGCACGGGTTGCATCTCGACAACCGGCGTGGAATTTATCCCTATCGCGATTGGGTCGTGTCCGCCATTAATTCCAATTTGCCGTTGAACGATTTCATTTCGTGGCAGCTGGCGGGAGACTTGCTGCCGGACCCGCGATTAAGCCAGCTGGTTGCGACTGGATTCGTGCGTATGAACCCGACCACATCGGAAGGTGGTGCCATCGCGAAAGAGTTTCAGGCGAAGAACAATTTTGACCGCGTTGAGAACCTGGGAACCGTGTTGCTAGGTATGACGCTGACGTGCGCCCGTTGCCATACGCACAAGTACGATCCGATTCCACAGTCGGAGTATTATCAGTTGATGGCGTTTTTCAACAGTACCGCTGAACGGTCGATGGATGGAGGTAAGTATGCCTACGAGCCAACCATTGCGGCTCCCAAGGACCAGCCGGCATGGGAAGCGTGGGATTTGCTGGAGGCGAAGCGAGCCGAAATTGTGCAATCGGCTGACGAAGAGTTACTGCGCAGCGATGATCTTTCGAACATGACGCCTGAGTTGGTCGCCGAATGGAAATCTTCGACGACCGAGAAGCGGTTTGAGTTGCTGGTCGGTGAACCGGTTGACTTGGCTGTTCCGAAGAAAACGACGAAGAAAAAGTCGAAAAAAGGGGCGAAGAAAAAGTCGAAAAAAACGGCGAAGAAAGCGGAGCCCGCTTCGAAGGCGAAAATTGGTTCAAAAGCGGAAGATACAGCGAAAGCGAAAAAAGATCGACCGAATCCGTTTGCGAAATTGGCGGTTCATGCCGATGCGAGGATGCTTCTCAAGAAGATTCGCGAAGCGCGTGCGGAATTTACGACGACTCTCATCGCGAAAGACATTGCCAAACCACGGCCGACTTTCGTGCTTGATCGCGGTGAGTACGATCAGGAAAAAGGGGATCCGTTGACGCCAGGCGTGATAACCGTTCTCGGCGACTTGGAAGAGGACGCTCCGCGAAACCGGTTGGGTTTGGCCGCGTGGTTAACGTCAAAGAAGCACCCACTCGTTCGCCGGGTGCTGGTGAATCGAATTTGGCAACGCGTTTTCGGTCAGGGAATTGTGCGCACGCCTGAGGATTTCGGTTTGCAAGGCGAACGACCGACTCATCCAGACCTGCTGGACTGGTTGGCGGTCGAACTTGGCGACAGCGGCTGGGACCTGAAGCACATGTTGCGATTGATGGTAACCAGTCGCACGTTTCGGCAAAGTTCAACGTGGCGAGCCGACGTGGATGATCCCGAAAATCGACTGTGGGCGCGAGGGCCCGGGTATCGGCTGGACGCGGAAGTGATTCGGGATATTGGGCTTTGGGCGAGTCGCTTGCTGGATTCGCATCGAGGTGGCGAAGGCGTCAAGCCGTACCAGCCTGCCGGGATGTGGAAGGCGATGGCGCACCCGAGGAGCAACACGAAGGAATACAAACGGGATTCCGGCGAGCGGCTATATCGCCGAAGTCTCTACGTTTACTGGAAGCGAACCAGCCCGCATCCCATGATGACGTTGTTCGATGCGCCGGACCGGGAGTCTGGTTGCGTGCGAAGGTCGCGGACGAGTACCGCGCTTCAGTCTTTGGGTCTGTTTAATGAAACACAACGAATTGAGATGGGACGAAAGCTGGCGGAACGTGTGCTGGACGAGCAGTCCGGTGACGATGAGCGAATTGGGTTGATGTTTCAGTTGCTGGCCAGTCGGGATCCGGCCGAATCTGAACTGGCGGCTTGTCAGTCGCTATTGAGAACCATGCGGCAACGATATCGCGACGATGTGGAATCAGCCGAAAAGTTGCTGAGCATCGGTGAAGCGAAGAATGCCGTGCAAGTATCAACCGATGAGCACGCGGCATGGACGCAAGTCGCCATTACGGTGCTTGCCAGTGATATCGCACTGCTTCTCTTCTGATGACTGGATAGTTGGGCCTGCCTTTTCTTACACAGCTGTATTCGCGAATCGAAAGAACGAATAACTGAACCACCATGAATGATCCGCTCCGCGAAAATGATTTGATGATGACTCGCCGACAGTTATTCGGGCGTGGAGTGCTCGGGTTGGGGACGTCGGCTCTGGCTGGCTTGTTCGGTGGCAACGATGCGATTGCCGCGACGACATCGCCGATTGCGACAACTTCTTCCGGACACATGGACGGCTTACACCATCGTGCCAAAGCAAAGCACGTCATCTATCTGTTTATGAGTGGCGGGCCCAGCCACCATGATATGTGGGATTACAAGCCGGAGTTGAGCAAGAAGTTCGGCGAGCAGCTGCCAGACCATGTGCGTGATGGCCAACGAGTCACCGGGATGACTTCGAATCAGAAGAGCGGGCTGCCAATTTGTCCGAGCAAGTACAAGTTTACCAAACATGAAAATAATGATCGCGGCGTTTGGGTGAGCGAGCTGTTGCCCCACACCGCGAAGGTCGTCAAGGAACTGTGCGTCGTTCACAGTACCTTCACCGAGGCGATCAATCACGATCCTGCCATTACCTACATTCAGACCGGCAGCCAGGTTCCCGGCCGTCCCAGTCTCGGTGCGTGGTTGAGTTACGGGTTGGGAAGTTTGAACAAGAATCTTCCGCATTACGTCGTGATGCATGCGAAGACCAGTTTTCCGGAACAGAGCCTGTTCAATCGGCTGTGGGGAACCGGCTTTCTTCCATCAGACCATCAGGGCCTGTTGATGCGCAGCCAGGGTGATCCAATTCTCTATCTCAGCAATCCGGACGGGGTGACCGGCAGCGATCGCCGAGCCCAGCTGGATGCGTTGGCCGCAATTAATCAACAACAATACGAGCGTTTTGCCGACCCGGAGATCGTCGCGAGAATCCGACAGCATGAGATGGCGTATCGGATGCAGACGTCGGTTCCAGAGCTGATGGACTTTTCGAATGAGTCGGATGCGACGTTCGAACTGTATGGCGATCAAACGCAACAGCCGGGGTCATTTGCTGCGTGTTGTCTGAACGCCCGGCGTTTGGTGGAACGTGGCGTCCGCAATATCCAGATTTTCCATCGCGGATGGGACGCGCACTCATCATTGCCCAAAGAGCATGAGTCGCAATGCAGAGATATTGATCAGGCATGCGCGGCACTAATTCTCGATCTAAAGCAGCGCGGAATGCTGGACGATACGCTGGTGGTTTGGGGAGGCGAGTTTGGGAGGACCGTTTACTGTCAAGGGAGGCTCACGAATGCCAACTATGGTCGCGATCATCATCCCCGATGTTTTACGGTCTGGATGGCAGGCGGCGGCGTCAAGCCGGGCATTACCTATGGCCAGACGGATAAGTACGGTTACAACATCGTCGATTCGGACGGAAACGTACTAAACCCGCAACCAACCAAAGACGAGTGGACGCCTGGGACGATGCACATCCACGATCTCAACGCCACGATTCTTCACTTGATGGGAATTGATCACAAGCGACTTACGTACCGCTATCAGGGGCGTGACTTCCGACTGACCGACGTCCACGGCCACGTGATCCGCGACTTGATCGCGTAACTGCATTCACCGCCATTGCCCGTCACTCTTGATCCGAAAGTAGCGGTCATGGATTGCTTGCCATCGACCGTCTTCGCGAATTTGCAAAAGTGCCAGATTAAATTCGTCAAGCAGCGGGTGGCCGTCCGTGAAGAAGAATGACTGTTCTGTTGGTTGGATGATTGGGCCAACCACATAGCTTTTCCCTTGTGCTTCCCACTTGGAATAATAGTCGACGCTATTTGCGTCGTAAAAAACAGCATCAACGGTTCCGTCTTCGAGAGCTGCGTACATTTCGGTGTTGACTGCAAAACCCTTGTAGGCGACCGCTCGATCATCAAGGTAAGCCGAAAACGCCGAGTTGGTAAGAGTCGCTATTTTCAATTGCTTTAGGTCGTTGATGCTGGTGATGTTCGATTCAATCGCATTTACAGTCATCGCGGAAGTGATACTTGCAATAAAGAACGAAACGAGAAACAGACCAAGAACCATCCAGACGATCGCCAGTAGTCTGCCTATAGGACGATGCGGTGTCCGATCTCCGTATCCAACCGTCGTGACGGTAACCGTTGCCCACCAGAATGCTTCATAGACACCCTTGAGGTACGTCGAGTCAAAATCACTGCCTTCCCTGTTTCTTTCTGCGAGCCAAATCAGGTTGGCCATCGTGAATACAATGACAATTGAAATCAACAGGGTTCTTAGCAACTCGAATCCAGTCAAAATTTCCAACACGGACGTTTTGCGTTTCGTGCCAGTTCTCAGGATAACGCGATAGCCCGTATTCAGAGCTGAAAATGAAAAGTCGATTTCTCGCTCCCGATTCGCGCGCTGCAGAATTGGTATGCCTCCAACATCGGCTTGGCCGTCCAGTACCAACTTGTAAGCTTCGGAGAACGAGTCGGCTTTCACAAGCTGAACATTCTTTTGTTCGATTCGCATTTGTTCGAATACGGAATGGAGAACATCGATTCCAAAACCGTGCGGGGTGCCATTTTCGCTTATCGAATGCGGAATATTGTTCCACCAGACAACTCGAATCGGACTGTCGACTTGTCCGTTCGCTTGTGTGATGCACAAGCAGACAAATGCGATGGTCAGCAAGGCAGCTGCGCGACCGGTAACTTTCGGGGTAACAGTATTCACGCTCGCGCCTCCGTCGAATCAGTTGTCACAAGGTCAGGACGCGGGCAAACGGCTTCGAAATCATCGTGAAAACGCTCGCAGTGGAGCGCGAGATACTGGTGATATAACGCCGCCAGCGTTGCGTTGGAAAGGCGTACGCGGCATCGAATCGCTGTGTCCGGTTCAGTCGCGTGGTGTTTCAGCAGTGCACTTCCAGCCATTCTGAATCCCAGTGTCCAGTGCCTGCGGTATTTGGGATCGATGTAGAGTCGATTGTAGAGCAGGCTCTTCCGCCGCCGCGACACGATGGACCAACCGACAAGCTCACCATCCGTCAGCTCGACCGCAAATCGACAGTACGCCGATTCCATATCATCCAGTCGCGGACAGATTTCAGGAGATGATTCTATAGCGGCCTCGTAACATTCGTAATTCGTGAAATGCTCATTCAGATCCGAAATCGAAACTATCGCAATATTGTCTCTTACATTCAGGTTGCATTCAGCAGCGACCTTTGCCAGTTCGTTCTCCAGGCCATGGAGATTTGGGCGATAGTAGGTTCGAACAGGGTCTGGTGGTGTCCAGTCGTTTGAAAGCGCGTCGCCGAGAGCTGGGCGCGAAGTGCTCGTGCAAGAACTACGGAGGATCAGCTCTTTGTAACCACAGGATTTGCACCGACGCTCAGCTTTTGCGATCAACTTGGCGATTACAACGGCCAGATCACTGTCGAACGTACCTTGACCATGTTCTTGCCTGTCGCTGGCGTCGATGACAAGCACGCAGCGGTTTGGAGCAGCTGCCGTAAATGCGAGGATACCAATTCCTGTGTTGGGATCGAATTCGATAAACGGAAAGGAAGCATCGGCTGGATTTGGGGGCAAAGCCCGGACGTGGCGACGGTATCGCTTGTCTTGAAATAGCGAATGCAACAATAGGTCCCTCACGATTTGGGGACGATCGTTCGATTAATCATGGGGTGATCGTCGTCGCGTGGACCAAAGTCACTATCCGGGTGATAGGCGATCACTGTCATCGGCTGGTCTGTAGTGCGAAAACTGTGATTGGAATCAGGGAAAATCACGAAGATGTCGCCGACATTCAAGGGTTCGGACCGGCCAGGCAAAATCGCGCGGCCACTACCACTGGCCACCACGCCGATTCGGATACTTGGGTGCGTGTGTGTTTGTTGATCGGTATCGGGCGGGAAATAGAGTGCATTGAGGCATGCGTTGCCAAGCCGCGGAGGCGGAATCAGCAATGTGTCGGTGCACCCACTGATGTACCGAAGCCGACCCGAAGATTCGATCGGTCCGCCGATCTGTGTGAGTGGCAGAAAATCCCCGTGGCGAGTGATGAATCCAGTTCCACCAGACACTTCGCAACCTGGAGGCAGCGCGAAGTAGTGGCCTGCGGATAGCTGGTAAATCGAATGTGCTGTTGTGATCGTTGCTTCACCCGATACGACGTATCCAAAATTGGCGGCTTTCAACGTCGAATCGTCGCGGTATGCGACCTTGGGGCACCATCTGAAGGCGGCAGTGCGGTAGTCATCGCATTCGTACTCCGCCAGCTTGCCGGAGCCTGTTGAGAAGCGAAGGAAATCCCGATCTTTTTGTGTGATAGTCGCCATTGCTAAATCTCAAGACAAAACCGGTTGGACAAAAGCCGTTGTAAAGTCAGATGTCAGTACTCGGCCAATGCCGGTCGGGATCGGTCCGCTTTTTTGGGGTCGATTGCTTCTCTCTTCTTTTTCTCTTCTTTTCGCCATTCGGGTTCGCCAGCAAACACCAACCGAAGAGATTGCTCCTTTTCCTTCGAGTTAAAGTATTCGTTATCGCCGGTGAAATCAAAAATGAACTGCTTTGCCGGCAGCTTGTATTCGCACCACGCCTCCAGGCGTTTCCGTTCGTGCGAAAACAACGACCAATGCTGAAATTCGATGTCGCGAAAGAAGTGACGTGTCGTGTCGAAAACTGCTGCCGGATCGTCTGAGTTCGCTGGTATGCGGAGCGTGACAGATTGCCATTTCGTCGCAAAGTTCAGCCACCAGAAGAAATCAAATAGCGTCGCGATATCGACAGGACAGGCTTCCATGAGCGGTGACAGGTAGTCAACAATCGACTTTGCTTCTGCATCGCGAATTTCATGAGTCGCGAAAACAAATGGCAAGACTTTTTGCCACGCTTCGAATGCCAGACCGTTCGCTACGTAGGGTTTGAGGAAATCACTGCCAAACAGTTGGTCACCATGTTCCCCCGTTACAATCAAGGCATCGGGATTGAGATAACTGGAAACAGGGAAGCCGACTGCCTGCACTTCGTACATGCTCCAGATATGCTCGAAGAAGAAGCTTCGATACTCTGCAACGGAGTCTAAAGAACACAACACCTGGATACGGGACCGAGCATTCCTTGTTTTGGCTGCCTTGTGCATCGCGATGAACGCGACGGTCGAATCGATGCCGCCGGACCATAGTAATTGGATTTTACGATCACTTGCTATCGCCTCATCGACGATTGACTCTGCGCGGGCGGCACAGATCTGAGCGAAGTTGCCTGAAGCGGGCGTATGTCCGAGGACATTCTCGAGCGGGTCAACGATGTCTACCTGAAAACCCGGATCCAACGTCGCCGTGCGATCGATCAGGCCGCAGTGAAACAGTCGACAAGTTGACCGATATGCTTCGTTTTTACTCACGGTGCCAGAATCCGCTGCGTGGCGATCAAGAAACAGCAGGCGATTGCGGCCAATCTCTGATTCTGATGCAAAGACTACTGGGCGAATTTCCATTGTTTTACCCCTGTCTTATTTCCCTTGTTGTCGTACTTCGTCCATTCTGAATAATTGCCCGACGAGTCGAACTTGATGTTTGCGAAATAAAACCGGAGACTTCCGTCGGCGTTAAATCGACTGCGTTTTACAAGTTTCCCATCTTTGTATTCCCACGTATACCAGCCGATCTTCTTTCCTTTTGCATTGACAATGTCATTTCGAACGGGCAACTTGTTTTCGTTATATTTGATGTTTTTCCATCTCCATTTCACGGACTTGCCTTGTAGCAAGTACTCGCGTCCAGAAAGTAAACCGTCGCTGTTGTAACGAAGCCTCTCCGTTGCGATCAGCTTTTCCTCTGCATTGATAACTCTGTTTTCGATCCGTCGCCCCACTGCATCATGTTTTACGTTCGTGCGAATCGCAGTAACGTTGCCCTTGGCATCGATGTCCGTGATCTGCATGACTCTTGCGAGCTTCTCCGCTTCTTGTGCCATCACGTTGCCAGAGCCAAAGCCGAATAACGCAAATGAAACGGACGAGAGGATGTAAATCAGCGACACTCGATACGTCGCGATCTGGCGATTGTCTTTGACGTGCGTCATTTCAAAATTCTCTCCAGCGATTGGGCATTTGACGTCAAAATAGCGGCAACGCAAATTCGTTGCAACTACGACTCGACGTCGAAGCGGCGAAGAAGAAATTCCAGCACCGCATCAGGTTGTTCCTCGAGGGCTTTTTTGTCGTCAGCACGACCGCTGGGCACATGGCATTGGCACTTCACGGCTTTCTCCTTGCATTGCTCTTCGATGAGCCACGCGTGACGGGGGTGGTGGTAGTACGTGTTTGCGTTACGAATCTTCTGATTCGGATCCCACGAGATCGCGAAGATGGGGGCATCATTGGGCGTGATCAAGTCGTGCATCTGCACATCTTTTGCAATGTGATTTGTTCGATATTCCGACTGAGTCATTCCGTAAAAGACGTA
The DNA here is from genome assembly GCA_938040995.1 of uncultured Pirellulaceae bacterium. GTDB lineage: Bacteria > Planctomycetota > Planctomycetia > Pirellulales > Pirellulaceae > CALHZT01. The sequence continues at coordinate 36,707 of CALHZT010000122.1, forward strand.
CATTTCGCTTCGCTTGCCGCCATGCGTTTTGGCAAAATCGCCGCTCACGTCGGTGAGGTCGAGCTGCGACAATCTTCGAATGGTCAGACAGATGAACCACGGTTTTCGCTTGCTGCTTGTGATGCCTCACGGAATTCCGCGACCGCCATTTTTGGTTGTTTTCGTCCGTCGAATGGTTAGAAGATCGTTGCTGATCCAGCGGCTGCGAACCACAATGGAGCGAATCGGAACTACCAGGATGCCCATTCGACCTTGAAGAAAAAATGATGAAATTATCCGCCCAGCGAACTGCATGGTGCCCCGGAATTCTCGCCCGTCTCTGCTTCGTTGTTTGTTGCGTGGCCAGTTTCATGCTGACGGCGGATATCGAGGCTCAGGTCGTCAATAGAAAGTTTCGTCAGGCCGATTCTTTTCGGCAACTCGACGAGTCGTTACCGACTCCGACCGAAACTCGACAGGCCTCGGGCGCGCCCGGCCCAGAATACTGGCAACAGCGAGCCGACTATGTCATCGACGTCGAGATCGATGACGAGAACCAGCGGCTGATCGGCCGGGAACAAATTACCTACCGCAATCAGTCGCCGCACAAATTGAAATATATCTGGTTGCAACTGGACGCGAACATCTTTGCTCCGGACTCGGACGCAGTGCTGACGGCAACCGCGCCATCTTTGGAGCGGGTTTCTACGGAAGAGCTCAAACGGCTGCGAGCCCGACTGGTCTTTGATGGTTCGATGAAGATTACCGAGGTCAGCGATTCCAGGAAGCAACCGCTGGACCACACGATCGTCAAAACGATGATGCGGATTGACCTCCCTGCCCCGCTGGCCTCCGGCGAGACGTTTTCGTTTAACGTCGCGTGGAACTATGCGATCAACAACAGCAAAGTCGTGCGGGCGCGGACTGGTTACGAATACTTCGAGGATGACAAAAACTATCTCTACGAGATTGCGCACTGGTTCCCGCGACTTGTTGCCTATACCGACTATACAGGGTGGCAGCACAAACAGTTTATTGGCCGTGGTGAGTTCACGCTCGAGCTGGGCGAGTATCTGTTGCGAATCACAGTGCCTGACGATCACATCGTGTCGGCGAGCGGTGAACTGATGAATGCGGAGCAGGTCCTGACCGAGACGCAACGCAAGCGACTGGAAGATGCGAGAACTGCCAAAACGCCCGTGTTCATCGTGACTCCTGAAGAAGCTGAGGAGAACGAGTCGCATAAACCGACTGGCAAAAAGACCTGGATCTTCAAAGCCGACAATGTCCGTGACGTGGCTTTTGCGACTTCGCGCAAGTTTATCTGGGACGCCCAGTTGCACACAGTCGACGGTAACGAAGTGATGGCGATGTCGTTTTATCCGAAGGAGGGTGAACCGCTGTGGAGTCGCTATTCGACTCATTCGATTATTCACACGCTCGATGTGTATTCGCGATACACGTTCAATTATCCGTACCCTGTCGCGATCTCGGTGAATGGACCGGTCGGCGGTATGGAGTATCCGATGATCTGCTTCAATGGGCCGCGGCCTGAAGAAGACAAAACGTATTCAAAGCGAACGAAGTACGGGCTGATTTCAGTCATCATTCACGAGGTCGGTCACAACTATTTTCCAATGATCGTTAACAGTGACGAGCGGCAGTGGACGTGGATGGACGAAGGTCTGAATACGTTCCTGCAATATTTGACGGAGCAGGAATGGGAAGAGAAGTATCCGTCGCGACGGGGCGAGCCGCAAAATATCGTCCAGTACATGCGCAGCCAGAATCAGGTTCCGGTCATGACCAACTCCGAATCGCTTCTGCAGTTTGGTCCGAATGCGTACGCGAAACCAGCGACGGCGCTGAATATTCTTCGCGAGTCGATTCTCGGGCGAGAGTTGTTTGATTTTGCATTCAAGGAGTACGCCCAGCGGTGGAAATTCAAGCGGCCGACTCCCGCGGACTTTTTCCGTTCCATGGAAGATGCTTCGGGAGTCGATCTGGACTGGTTCTGGCGCGGCTGGTTCTACAGTACCGACCATACGGATCTGTCCATTGATAGCCTGAAGCTCTATACGCTCGAATCGCCCGATCCGAAAGTGGAAAAAGCCGCCAAAAAGAAAGAGCGAGAAGACGAACCCGAAACGCTTTCGAAGCGACGCAACAAGTCGTTACCCACACGAGCCCAGAGCTTTCCAGAGCTGAAAGATTTTTATAACGACTTTGATGAGCTCGATGTGACGGAACTGGATCAGAAGAACTACAAGAAGTTTCTTGAGAAGCTTGAGGATGATGAGCGGGAACTGCTCGACGAGATGCGAAATTTCTATGTCGTTGATATTTCCAACCAGGGTGGCCTGGTCATGCCTGTCATTTTCGATATCGAATTTGAAGATGGCAGCCACGAAGAGCTGCGAATTCCGGCTGAGATATGGCGGCGGAACAACGAAAAGGTCAGCAAGCTGATCGTGACTGAAAAGACGATCAAGTCGTTGACGCTCGACCCGCATCTGGAAACGGCAGATGTCGACCTGGGAAATAATCACTGGCCTCCGAAGGTCATCAAATCGCGATTCAAGTTGTTCAAGGAAAAGGAAAGCAAGAACGACATGCAGAAAGCTCGCGGCGAGGAAGATGCAGCGGATGACGAAGAGGAAGAGGACTCGCAATGAGAATTTTTATATTCCCAACCTGGTGCGTTGCCCTTTTGCTGGTGTCGTCAGCGATTCAGACATCGGTGGCTCATCCGTTTCATGCCAGTTTTGCCGAAGTCGAGTGGAATGCCAAAACCGGCAAGCTGGAAGTTGCGCTGCAGTTCGATCCTGACGATCTTGAAAAAGCCGTGCGACTACATTGTGGAGAGCGGATCAATATCGACGATGAGCGTTCAGCGCCATTGATTGCGGCTTATGTGCGGGAGCATTTTTCCATCGGTCCACGGCGCATCAGCAATGACGCCAAAGTGAAGCATTCGGTCGGCAATCCAGCAGCGCATGACGCCGCCGCAAGCGATTCGAAAAAACGGGACGTTGCGGGCAGTTCGAACAGGCGGAGCGACCGATTCGAGATGATAGGCAAAGAAATCGACGCGAAATTCGCATGGGTATACTTCGAGATTGTTGCCAAAGACGGACCGGAAGGACTGGAAATCGAAAATGCACTGTTGGCGAATGCAAGTCATCCCTCAAATACGGTTCTCGTGAGGTCAGGAAAACGGACGACGACGATGACCTTCACTCGCCAGACGACTCGCAGGACGGTGCGCTTTCCTGACGCTGAAAGTTCAACGTTCGGGAGTTGAGCCGCATCGTCACAGGTCATTTGTCGCAGAATTGCGTTGTATTCAGCTTCATAGCGGCGGCACGAATCTACTCGTACTTCCATTTGGAGACCCACGGATCCTCCAGCGATTCCTGCGTCTTTTTCATCCGCTGGCAGTACTCTTCAAGAGTCGTCTGGAAAGCCGGGTCTTCGGCAAGATTCTTTGATTCGTCGGGGTCGCTTTCCATGTCATACAACTCGAACCGCGGCCGGTGTACGTACTCGCCAACGGTCCGCGCGCCGTACGGTGTGTCATCGCCTTTGCGCACCTGTGCCTGCCAGCTGGATGCTGCCCACAAATCAGATGCAAATGGATAGTCGAGCTTGTTGGCAATGTTCCAGATCAACTTGTACTTGCGGTCGCGAAGGACCCGCATCGGATAATACATCTGAATTTCGTGAAACGTGTGAGACGCGAAGATACTCTCGTGGTGCTCCTTCGCTGGATCACTCAATACGCTGACCCACGACTTGCCCTGATAACTGGTGAATTTGTTTCCACCATTCCGGTTCTCGGCAAACATGTTGCCGCCGCCCTGCTCTTTCCAGAACTTCTTCGCGTCAAGCATATGCTTCGGTCCATTTGTTGCCGGGTTGAGGCCGCCGCCGAAATCAAGCAGCGATGGCGTTATATCAACGTGACTAATCAATGCTTCAGAGACGGTGCCGCGTTCTTGCACGTATGGATTGCGGACAACGAACGGAACCTGAAGCCCCGGTTCATAGACAGTCGTTTTTGCTCCGGCAAATGCCATCCCGTGATCGGATGTGAATACGATCATTGTTTTGTCGAAGAGATCGGCTTCCTTGAGAATCTCGACCAGACGACCGATGCCCGCGTCGATGCGCGAACATGATTGATAGTACTCTGCGAGCTCGCTCCGCGTTTCAGGCGTGTCTGGCAGGAATGCGGGCACCGGCACTTCGGCTGGATCGAAAAAGACTTCGTTGACGCCGGGCCGAGATTTCCTGTTGGGCAAGTTGCCGAACAGATTCGGTTTTAGCTCCAGGTCGGAATTCTTGTTGGTCCCGCCGCCTCGATGAGGATCACAAGTCGCCATGTAAAGAAAGAACGGGCGGTCGTCGTCTTTGTTCGTAATGAAGTCCTTGCACTGTTCGGCCATCGTGACCGCATTTCGGCACAGCCTGGCTTCGGTGTTTTCGCCTGCTTCGATCGTTTGGTCGAAGTGATAGACAACTTCGGGAGCCACATGATATTTGCCGCATCTCGCCGTACGGTATCCGGACCGCGAAAGGGCACGTGGAAGTGACAGGCTCACCAAATCAAGATAACTCACGAACTTGTGGAAATGGTGCTGATGCCCGTACTGGCCCGTTTTGTGATTGTGCAGTCCAGACAGGATCACTGAACGGCTGGCACTACAGCTCGCCGTCGTCGCGAATGCGTATGTGAATCGCATGCCGTCGGCAGCAATCGCATCGATATTTGGAGTTTGCGCCACCGGGTCGCCGTAGCAACCCAGTGTCGGTCCCTCATCATCCGTGACGAACAGGATGATGTTTTTTTCGGCGGCAAAACCGCTGCCGTTCAAAAAGCCGCAACAGAGACACAGGAAAACGGCTGTCCTGATTCGCATGGTTCGCATCTGTCGTTCCTCTCACGTCTGTGTTTGCGGTGGCGGCATTGAGTATTCTCTGCCTGTTGAGCCACGCTACAATGATGGCCCATACCATTCTCAATTGAAAGTCACACTACCGTGAATCGTCGAATAAACCGGAGCATCCTGTTCGTCTTCCTTTCGATTTCCGCAACGCAATGCTGCCATGCTGAGTCCAATTCCATCTTTCTGGAGTCCGACGGACTGGTTGCCGTTGAAGCCGAGCACTTTTTCAGTCAGACAAGAACTGCCGCACGTCAGTTTTATGTGACCACGCCGAAGACTCTTTCGACCATCGGCGAAATCAAACCTGACGGAGACCCGCCGCATCTCGATGGAAGTAGTGGGAATGCGTATCTGGAAATATTGCCGGACACGCGTCGAACACACGCAGACAAGCTCATTCACGGTGAGAACTTTATGCCCAATGCGGGCAAAATGGCGATTTTGAGCTACCGTGTGCGTTTCAGAAACCCGGGGCGTTATTACGTTTGGGCTCGAGCTTACTCAACCGGAGGTGAAGACAACGGCTTGCATGTCGGGCTCGATGGCAAATGGCCCGAAAGCGGACAGCGGCTGCAATGGTGTGACGGCAAGAACCAGTGGTGGTGGGAAAGCAGGCAGCGTACGGAAAAGGAGCATTGTGGCGAGCCGCACAAGATCTATCTCGACATTGAATCCGCAGGCGACCACATCATTTCATTCTCGATGCGAGAAGATGGTTTTGAATTTGACAAATGGTTGATGACAACCAGTCGCGATTTTGAACGACCGGCCGATGCTGGCCCGGCGCCGGTTGTTGACGAAAGCAACGTCGCTTTCAACCTGCCTCTACAGGAAACTACCGTGGCACAAGTCGCCGGGCAGGCGTCGGCCAGCCATGCCAGCCAGGCTGGTCCGCCGCTTGTGATGCCTCGCGGCAAAGACGGCGATGGAAACGTGGCAATTAGTGGCGAATTGAAGCAATGGCATACGGTCACTTTAACCGTGGACGGCCCGTTCGCGAACGAGCTGGACAACAAACCGAATCCGTTCACGGATTACCGAATGGACGTAACGTTCGAAGATGCGCGCGGCAAATCGTATGTTGTGCCCGGCTACTTTGCGGCGGATGGCAACGCGGCGAACACTTCTGCCAGTTCGGGTACGAAGTGGCGAGCCCACTTCGCGCCCTATTCGGTTGGTACGCTGAGTTACGCCGTTTCGTTTCGAACCGGCGACGGC
>CALHZT010000123.1 GCA_938040995.1 uncultured Pirellulaceae bacterium
GTCCGAGCCGTTGAATCTGGCAACGGCATTGGTTGTTCACGGCTCGGACGGAGCCTCGCCCTCCCGTCCATGTGAACAATCGGTCAAGCTGTAGGTATCGTGGGCACGGTGTACCCACGATCCGATCCCACACTGGTTTCCGGTGAACCCCGACGAAACACTCCGTGTCCCGAGAATGGCGACTGGTCATTCATCAACAAACCGGTTAGCCTCAGCATTGCGAGTGGGGCGGGTGGTCGCTGGCGTTCTCCTTCAAACGAGAACGCGGGAGGAAAGTCCGGGCTCCGCAGGGCAGGGTGGTCGGTAACGCCGACCAGTCGCAAGATTCGGGAAAGTGCAACAGAAAGTAAACCGCCTGTTGTTCGCGCAGCAATGCCCGGACGGCAGGTAAGGGTGAAACGGTGAGGTAAGAGCTCACCAGCGGGCAAGGCGACTTGCCCGGCTAGGTAAACCCCACCCGGAGCAAAGCCAAGCAGGGAGTATGCGGCCTTGTGTCGCCACAGACCGGCCCGGTCCGTGAAAGAGCTCCCGGGTAGGCTGCTTGAGTCGCCGAGCAATCGTCGACCTAGATAAATGGCCATTGCCGCAAGCATTGTTTGTGGAACAAAACCCGGCTTACAGCCCCACTCGCATTTTTCTGTTTCGCGGTATTCGCGCCGCAACCATTCACGCCGCAACCATTGTCGTCGTGGCTAATTGCTTGTGGTACCGCCAAACGCACGAATTCAACGTCAGATTGTTCAACTGTCGTTCGAACGCCGTACTCACCGCCTCAATGAGATCGCTGTGGCGCTAATAGGCTGACTTCCATGCGGATTCGAGTCCGTTTGCCGTCAGGAATTTCTGGAGATGCTTAATGGAGAAAGGTTTTGCGAGGAAAGTCGTGTACTCATCATTCTGGCTGAGCGCATAGAGTTCGTCGCTCGCAACGCCTGAGATCAGCAGCACTGGTAGCTCGGAAGAGCGTTGGCGAATGTTATCAAGCACGTCTACGCCGCTAATGTCAGGAAGCTGGACATCAGAGATTACCAAGTCGATGTCTTCGCGAAACTCCTTGGCTATTGTCAAACCCTCACGGCCGGTTTTTCGGGTGATCACATCGACTCCGTACCGCTCCAATACACGTATCAGTAGCGCTTGAATCTCAGGCTGGTCTTCGACAACGAGTACAATGCGACGTTTTGCTGGTGATTTACGATCCACCGAATCATCTTTGGCTTGACTTTCTGCTGCTACCGGGAGAAGCACACGAAACGTTGAGCCACCTCCAACTGTGGAGTTCACGTGAATGTCACCGCGAAGTGCGCGGACAATGCCAAGGGATGAAGCAAGCCCCAGTCCTCTATCCCCCTTCGTCGAAAAGTAGGGATCGAAGACGTTTCCCTGGAGCTCTTGACTTATTCCCTCGCCATCATCGATCACGTCGATGAAAACGTACGAACCGGGCGCGAGAATGCCTTTGCAGCGGTGGTCAGCGGACACGGAATCAATGTTCAGCTCACCAGCCAGGAGGACAATGTTGCCGTCTGGCTCACAAGCTTCGGCAGCGTTCATCACCAAATTTAGCATGACTTGCTGGAACTGACCTTTGTCGACAAAGACTTTTGGCAAGTGGGATGGCAGTTTTACGCTTAAGTTGCCGCGTTTCCCGACTGAGGCGCGGAGAAGTTCGACCATTTGTTGCACGGTCTCGGAGATATCCGCGATTTCGCCATCTTGCTTCTTTTGACCGGCGTATGAAAGTAGTTGCGAACACAGATCGGCTGCAGAACGCGAGGCGTTCTCGATCGCCTCAAGGTGCCTTTGGCGTTCACTGTCGGCACCGTCAGGTGGTTCTATCTGCAAAAGGTTGGTGAAACCAAGGATGATCTGGAGCAGGTTGTTGAAGTCATGCGCCACTCCGGCAGACAGCGACCTGAGACGTTCAGAATTTACGCGCTCCTGTAGAGCGATTGTCTCGTCGAAGCGATGAGTCACATCCCTTTGAATGGCGATCCAATGCTGCAAGTCGCCTCCATCCCATGATGGAAAGATATCGAGTTCTACAGTGAACTCAGAACCATCCTTTCGGTAATTCGTCAACGTTGTTCGAACAGGTTCCCACGTCCTGAGTGCCGCTCGGATTTTGTCGAGACGATCTCGCTCGGTTTTTTCGCCTTGGAGAACACGCGGCGATTGTCCTATGACGTCCTCTTGGCTATAGCCCGTCATGCGAACGAATGCAGGATTGGCGTAAATGATCTTCGGATTGGGGGCATCCAGATTGGCGTCATCTGAAATCACCGTCCGTTCGGTTATCAACACCGCGTCGCGAGCGCCGTCAACGATCTCGCGGTAAAGCTCCAAAGTCAGAGGGTTGTCGGCCATGGAAAACACATCATGCAAATGAGGTAGCTTGTCGACAAAGATTACCGACGAGCATACCAGTTACTTGAAGGCATCTAAAGCGGAGGGTCAGATTGGTTTACAAAAGTCAGGTTTGGCCAGCAGCCTTCAGGCGCTGTTGTTTCACGATTGAGACGCGGACTTATTCCGCGTTCTTTGACCTGTGGTCGAGGACAATTGGTTGGATAAGGACAGGGTTCTTGTTGGCTTGGAAGTTTCACAATTCTTCAGGTATTTGCTTTGAAACCAACAATCGCATGCCCACGCTTGCCGGTCGCTGAGCTCCCGTCGGTGAGGGCATGACATCCGGCCAAGGCGAGGTGACTTAGCCGGTAGATAGCCTGTTTCGGTTTCATTGACCGTTTGTTCGGACATCACTTCGCATGTAGGCGACGAATCTGAATCGCTATATAATCAGTTGTCACGTTAACCGTGGCCCGGGCCAGTAGCTCAGTTGGTTAGAGCAGGGGACTCATAATCCCTTTGTCGGGGGTTCGAGTCCCTCCTGGCCTACTTTCTGATTTCAGCGAATTCTTCGTCCGCTGAGCTGTCCAAGGCTCCCTGCTTCAAATTCTTGTCTTTCCATCGTCAACAAGTGGCAGCTTCATAGCCATCCGAAAACAATTCCCAATGCATTGCGAGACGCATGGCTACCCTTGAAACCGGTTCCTACGCGAAGGCGGCGGCTTATTTGCAGGCGGCCACTAAATCAAAAAATGACGAAGCGAAGACCGTGGCCAAGGATCTCTACGCGCTCGTAAAGGCGGATCTGACGAAGCTGGGAAAGGCGGCTTGGGGACTTGGTAATGAAGGAAGCGTTCGGAAGCGTATCAGGCAATCGACGCTATTGAGAAAACGTTCGATGGTTACCCAATACCGAAGAAGCTTCTCGCCAGCAAAGAGAAGCTTGCAAAGGCTTCGGATATCAAAGATAAGGTTCGCGCGAGCAAGATGTTGAACTCAGGCGATGAGAAAAAGTTTCGCGCTGACGAGAAGCGATTGAAAGCCCTGAAGAAAAAGTTCCCTTCGAAACGTCGAGTGCGGTAATCGCCTCGACCAAGCTGAAGAGCGCCGAAAAGTGATGCCCGTGTCGATTCTATAATTTCGTGTTTTGTTTTTCGAATCTCCATGCATTCGCCGTTCGTCGTCGTGGTAATTTTCGTGACACTTTAGTTGCCGATTTCTCAAAGTGGGCGCTTGCTATTGCTCGCGATAACGCGGGACCCGTGCGAACAATCTTGATTTCAAATGCACCGTAAAACCACTTGGATAGCAGTCGTTCGGCTCCTCATTGGTGGGGGGCGAGTGTGCGACGTGATGTTTTTTTTATACATCCGATGAACGCATTTCTTTTTGACAAGAATAATATTGTCTGTGTTTCTATTGCGGTTTTAAGCGTCATTTTCGATAAACGTTCGAAATTGCCAAAGCTACCAACCAAAATGTTAAAAATCCCGGCGTGCATATTCATTGACGCTACGGAATTTGCATGGATGATAACAACCTTGGACAGGATGAAGAATCGAACGGAAACGCTTAGCAGCGAATCGACGGACACTTATGGCATCGCGTATCTCCTCAGCACCAACGGCACCGACAGACCCACTTCCATTGCAACCGGCACCGACGACGGCTCTCGCGAGTGTGACGACGGCTCCTCCTGTTGTGACTCGGGAGACGGTTCGAAGAGCGACCAGTGGAACTTTACTCGGACTGCGCACCAGTTTGCCGCTAGTGGTTTCTGACGTCTTTGCAGTACTGGTTTCCTGCTACATCGCGAAGCTGATGAGTCTGGTTGTCTTCGGCAATCCGGACGTACCTGGATTTCGGGCAATTGTTGGTTTGCTGGTAGCGGTCCCATCTGTATTCGCAGTGCTGGGATTGTATCCGGGGCTCATGTTACATCCCTCCGAAGAACTCAAAAAAGTCGCCAGTGGAGCAGCGGTGGCGTTCATTGGATTGATCATTTCCTCGTTCATCATTCGGAACCATATTTTCGCCCATCTTGTTGGTCGATTTTTTCATCTCGGCACGCTCGCACTGACTTTGGCAATATTTCGATATGCGACTCGTTCGTGGTTCAGTCGGAAGACATGGTGGAGACATCCTGTTGATATTCACGCGAATCAGGAAGAATCGGAAGCCATTGAACGCTGGTTGAAAAAGAGATTTTATGCAGGTGTTCGTCCGAGGTTGCCCGAAGATCCGGAGCCGAGGCACGCGATCGTTGTTGAAGGGTCGATGCACAATACGGCTGGTGAAATGGATGATGTGAACGCCCTGATCTGGAAGCATCCAACCGTGAGTGTTGTGGCTTTTGCGGGCGAAGAGCCTTACGTGACGCGGACAGTACACAACTTCCTGCTCATGCCCTGGCAACGAATTCTGAAGAGGGTCATGGACGTGACTCTTGTGCTACTCTCACTGCCACTGTTGGTCCCTGTTATTGTTGCTCTTGCGATTATTGTCAAAATGAATTCGCGAGGGCCAATATTCTATAGCAGCAGCCGATGGGGACTTAACGGCAGGGAGTTCAAGGCCTGGAAGTTTCGGTCAATGGTTGTTGATGCAGATCAGGTATTGAAGCAACAACTGGAATCGAATGAAGCACTTCGGGAAGAGTGGGCAAGGAACCTGAAGTTAAAGAACGATCCGAGGATCACTTCAGTCGGGCGAGTTCTCAGAAATGCCAGCCTCGACGAGTTGCCCCAGATCTGGAATGTTTTCATTGGCGACATGAGTCTTGTCGGGCCTCGGCCCATTCTTGGTGACGAGATCTCGAGATACGGCGATGTCTATGATCTCTACAAGAGCGTCGTCCCGGGCATCACTGGTTTGTGGCAGATTTCAGGCCGGAACAACACGACTTATGAAGAGCGGCTTGCCTACGTGTCTTACTACGTAAGACAATGGTCGCCATGGATGGATATCTACATTCTGATTCGAACCGTGGTGACGGTGCTGACTCGCGAAGGTGCCTGCTAGAGCGGTCGCACGGACATGTAGCGTCTCACGCGGCGCGCGATGCGTGCACTGCCCCGCGCGACATGCGTCACGTGGCCCCTGGCGTCCGGCCGCAGGCGATTCTTGTCGAACGAAGGGCTGCAATGTTGACAAGGTGTCAACGCCGTCAGTTCTATTCTTTCTCTTTCGCCGGCTTGTTCCAGAAGTCAACAACACAGACTTCTTCCATGTGCGGTTTTAGTATTTCGACAAATGCTTTATGAGCCGCGTGTGGCAGGTACTCTTTACGACCGGCTTCGTCGGCGAACGTCACAATAAAGCAGTGTGTCAGCCCCTTGTTGAGTTCTTCGGGGCTGTTGTTGACGCCCCACTCGAAATCCTTGATCGAGTCGATCTTTGACGGCAGTTCGGCAAACCCTGATGTGATTGTCTTGATGTCGGCTTCGCTCGCAGTTTCTTTGAACTTGAACATGACGACATGACGCAGCAGACGAGGTTGTTTGAGTTCTTTGGTGGTGTCATCAGAGACGGCGGTCTGGATCAGCATGGCGACTACGCAAAGAAATGCGCCGGTGGCAACAGATCCGGTATTGAGCTTCATCTTCATCGTGTGATTCCTCTTATTCCTGTTTGTCATTGCATAAGCATGATTTGCTTTTGGCAAGCCAACGCAAACGAACACGTATATGTTTCGCGCTGGTCATCTTAGCTGGCATGCGAGGCATCTGAAACAAGCTCGCGGGTTCGCGACCGCAACAGATACACAACCTCTGCTATCAGTGCTTTCATTGCGCAAGTCGCCGATGAGAGGGCACCGAAATGATGGCGACAGGACCGGGATTCGGCACTGCTGGACATTGAAAGGCATCAGCCGCCAACCGGGCTCGCGACAATCTTAAACGACTTGACTGTTACCAGTCGATTAGAAAACCATTGCCGATATGCTGCCGAGCCATAAACGCTTTCCCGATCAATCACCCATGAGTCACAGTGAGTTTTGTCATGTCCAAATCGACCGCCGGGCTTCGTGCCTTAATCGTTGTGTCATTGGCTGGACTGTTCGGATGGTCGGACAGTGATGCTGCAGTCATCGACGGCTATGAACAGGCTCGCAACGACCGGTTTGTCGCAGAGGGGAGCTTTATTGGCGATGGTTTCGATTGGAGCGGAGTCGGATTGTCGGAGCAGGCACGGTGGGGGACCCTTGTTGGTCCGAACGCCGTGATTTCGGCTGGGCATTTCGCACCATCGGGGAACATCTCTTTCTATTCCGAAAATCATCCCGAGGCGGAACGGGTGCAGCGGACGATCGTTAGCGGCGAAAGAATTGCAGAAACCGATTTGTGGGTAGGGTGCCTTGGCGAAACGGTGCCAAATTCCATTACAACGTACGCGATTGCGACGGATCTCCTGACCTCAAACAATTTTGGATCCTGGACGCACGCAGGTGGCGAAGCGTTCGTGGTCGGTCGCTCACCGAATTCGCATACGACAACCCAAAATGTTGCCGTCGGCAAGAACACGCTTGTCGGGTTCGGCGAGAACGATGTTTACGATTCGGGATTGGGCAGCGATGTTGACTCGCTGGGCCTCGTCTACGATCGCCCCGAGTATATTCCGGGTGAACCCAATCCAAACTACATTGAATTTGAAGCTCATCTTGAGGTGGGAGATTCCGGGGCGCCGCTCTTTGCCGTCGTCGATGGCCAGCTCGTCTTGCTGGGCGTCAACAGCTTCATCACCGAGACAACTTCTATCGCCTCGCATGTGAGCTACGTTGGGAATCAGGCCAATACGATTCACTCGTTGTCTGAAGAATGTGCCGCGACAGTTCCCGAACCAGAGATGGTATTCCCGCTGCTGTGGCTGGGCGTTTTGCCAATCTTGCGAAGACGTCGAATCCGTCTGAATCGGTGCCAGTCCGCGCGGTGGACGATTCGCTGCGCTATTGCGGCAAAGCCTGAGTCGCCATCGCATGCACGCTTTGATGTGCCGCTTCCTGCATGTCTTGCAACGTCGGCTCGAAATTCAGCCTCTTGAACCACTTGAGTAGCCACGCTGAAAGTACCATCGCGCCGAGAACGACAGGTGGTCCGTAGTGATAGGTGGCGGCTCCGTCATTAAACGTGTTGATGATTCCGTCCAGTCGAGGGAATCTCTCAAGTAACCCGGGGATATATCGGCTGAAACAGATCCCGAGCGCGTTATGAGTCGCATGAAATGCGATGCACGGCAGCAGGCTGCCAGTCTGGATGGCGATGTATCCGAGTACTACGCCGAACACCGTTGCGATAAGTGATTGTTGCACGACACCGTGCGCGAATCCAAAGAGCAGGCTGGAGATAATGATGGCTCGTCGCGTCCTGCCGTTGCTGTTCAAACCTGACAGGATATACCCGCGAAATGCCAACTCTTCACAGATCGCTGGCAAGACGGCCATCAGTAGTAGCATCGAACCAAGCGGTGCGTCGCCGAGAATTTTCTCGAATGGTGCGAGGGCAGCGATATCGATGGGATACATGGTCTTTACGAGAACAAGTAGGGCGATCGCAACCGGATGAAGGCAGATCGCGAGGAGTATCGCGGCTGGAATCGACCAGAAAGTTCGTGGCGGCTTGAGGGCGAGGGTTGTACGTGGTTCCGTGGTCAGGGCAACGGCCATCAGAATCGCAGGTGCGGCGACAAAAGCGACAAGACTGAGCGCCGCGATGGTTGCAAAGCTGTTCCAGTCGGTGGGACTCGGCAGTGACATCCCTGCAAAGAATCGCACGAGCAGAATCAGGATGCCGCACATAAAGCCTTCGATGAATCCTGGAGTCGGTGACCGGTCGGTAACGAACCGCCGCAGCCACAATCCAACACTGAATCGTTCGCTGTCCTGGAAAAGAACGTTCTCGTCGTTAAACTGGTCAACGGCCCATCGAATCGCAACGAAGCAGCAAGTCGCGGTGACTCCCATCACCGGCAGGACGTATGGAATCGCCTGTCTGTATTCGCCTTCCATCAGGTTTCGTAGCAACAGCATGACTCCAGTGACCGGGATAATCGCTGTTCCGAGGTCCAGTTCAGCCGACGGGAACATCGCCAGCATCATGAGTGGCATGGAGATCAGGAGCAGAGGCATCAGGTAGTACTGCCCCTCTTTGGTGCTTCGAGCCATCGTTGCCAAAGCCAGCGCAAGAGCGCTGAACAGTGCGACGATTGGTATGAGTGCAAGGAATAGCCACGCGAGCGAAGACAGTGGTGGAGCCCCAAATGTCTGGAACCCGCCGTTGGCGAGGCCGGCAAATTGTCGAACGGCGAAGGTTGCTGTCAGTGCCATACAAATCAGGTTAAGCGCACTGGTTGCAAAGCTGAACAGCATGATGGTGATCAGTTTTCCGCAGACGATTTCGGATCGTTCGGCTGGGCTGCTTAATAATGTCTCGAGCGTTCCCCGTTCTTTTTCACCCGCACAAAGATCGACGGCTGGGTAGAAAGCTCCGGTTAGCGCCCAAATCAGAGCGACGAACGGCAGCACCTTGGACCAGAGGGCTGCACGACGCCCCGTCGGATTCGCCAAGTCAAGTGTCGCCATGCGAATCGGTGCGGTTGATGCTGGTCCGGCGACCTGTCCGGCGGATGCCAGTTCATCCCGACTTCGCTGCCAACGTGTAATTGCAATGGACATCCGCTCGTAAGCAATGCGTGAACGGTCCTTTGCGGCATTGAAATAGACCAGAGGCTTGGAGGAAGCAACAAGGTTTACGGGCGATTCTTGCGACTGTGACTCTTGCGATTCGTCAGCAGTTCCCTTACCGGAGATTTCGCCAGATGCCGTGGGTTTATCGTCGCCGGTGGTGCCGGATTCCGTTGACGATTCGGCAGGAAAGCAGACGACGATGTCGAAGGTGCCCTCATCAATAATCGCAGAAGCTTTGTCAGCGGCCTGCTCGGCATAGGGAAGCTGGTTTTCGAGATAGTCGACGATCAGCAGATTCGATTCGGCTGGTGGTACGCTCGTGATCTTTCCGTCGACGATAAAGGCCGGGTCGGTTGGAAGAGGTGCTTCCGCAACGATGAGAACTCGCGAAGGATTTTTTTTCAGGAACTGGGCAAGCTGCATGAAGGACATGCCCATGAGTGGATAAAGAAGCAATGGCAAAATTGCGATCATGAACAAGGTACGTCGATCGCGTAACTGGTCGCGAACTTCGCGATTCAGAATCAGCTTGACGTTGGACCATTTGAGACGATTCATGACTGAAGAACTTTCCCGAGTTCGGCTTTTTCCTGATGCTGTGAGATTAGCTGAAAGAACAGTTCTTCAAGGTCGTTTTCGCCGTACTTTTCTCGCAGTTCTTCCTGAGTGCCTTCTGCCAGGACATGTCCCCGGTAAATGATGGCAACTCGATCGCAGAGGCGCTCGACTTCTCGCATAATATGAGTCGAGAAGATGATGCATTTTCCCTGGTCCCGTAGGTCAGCGACGATATCAAGAAGCGCCCGGCCAACAAGGACATCGAGCCCGACAGTGGCTTCATCGAAGATCAGCACCGGTGGATCATGGACAAGAGCTCTTGCAATGGAGACTTTCTGCTTCATGCCCGTTGACATCTTTGCGCCCAGCACCTCACGAATGTCATTCATATTCATGCGGGAGAAAATGCCTTCGATTCGCTCTTCAAGTGCTTCTGATTCGATGCCATGCAGCTTGCCAAAGTAGCTGACCATCTCGTAAGCGGTCATTCGGTCATAGACCGCAGTGTTGTTGGATACGAAACCAATGCTTCGCCGGACCGGAGAAGGATGCTTGACGACGTCATAGCCGCCGATGTTGACGGAGCCACCACTCGGCTTGAGGACAGTGCTCATGATTCGCAGGAGCGTTGTCTTTCCGGCACCGTTTGGTCCGAGCAAGCCGTAGATTTCCCCCGGATTCGCATCGAAGTTCACGCCCGATAACGCGACGAATTGACCATTTCTCAGGTCGGAATATGTCTTCGTAAGTTCGCGGACTTGGATCATGACTGTTCTGGAAAGCGGGGGCCGGGGGCATCTCAAGGCTGTTGAGAGAATACGTCACGCATCAGTGAATGCCGGTCTTACATCACGGATGAAGGATCATTCGTGTGCGTCCGGGCGTACGACTGATGCAACCGGAATGGCACGAAGTTCATGCAGTGCTGATTTTTCAACAAGATGGCGGCCCGGTTGGCTGCGCGCATCATTCCCTTGAAATCGCAGTATTTGTGGTGGATTTCTTTGCCTGGAAAGGGATTTCGACATAGGTTTTTGGGACACCTTTACCATGTCCCCCCTCTGCATTGGACAAAGTGCCTTGTAATGATGACAAGAATAACAAACAAAAATGAACGAAAAGGAACTGCCGCAACGGAGTTTGCCCTAATCATTCCAATCTTGCTCCTTCTCACTTTTGGCACGATTGAACTCTGCTCTGCGATGTTTCTCCGACAGACTCTTCAGATTGCCGCTTTTGAAGGAGCGCGAGTTTCTGTTCGCAAACGCGCTACAAACAGTGATGTGCAAGCCGTAGTTGCAGAATTCCTGAATGACCGTGATATCACGGGAGGTACGGCATCCATTGACGTCAACGTGGCACGGACAGAAATCCTTGACCCTATCCAAGTCACCGTTCGGGCGCCCATGAATGGCAATGGAATTCTCCCCAACGGTTTCTACACGTGGTTACGCGGGCGGCAAGTCGCCGCCAGTACTGTGATGTACAAAGAATTTATACACCCTGACTACGAAGAAGAGCTCGCATCCGGATCCTGATCCGGAGGAATGATGACAAAATGAGAGTTTCACAACGAGAAAAACGGCGCGGCGCCGCAATGATCGAGTTTGCGATAGTTGCGATTCCGATGTTCATGCTGATCTTTGGTTGTATCGAGTTTGCAAGAGTCTCGATGATGGAGTCACTTGCCCAGAACGCTGCCTACGAGGCGGCGCGACACGTCATGGTTGCCGGCGCGAAAAAGTCAGAAGCCGAGGCCGAGGCCAATCGAATCCTTGGGTTCCTTGGTACGCGAGACGCTGAAGTAACCGTCACTCCAGAGGATCCGACAGGCGCTGCCCAAAGTGGGATCGACGAGCACACGGCCAAAGTAACTGTGCGGGTACGAATTCCCATGGAAAGGAATGTCATCTACCTGAATCGCTTCACCAAAGACGTGACGATCGAGAAGGTGACAACCCTGACAACCGAACGATACAGCGGCTACTTCGATGGAAACGGTAGCTAACCGTCCAGCTTGACAGACAGCGTTTTTGATTTGAAACCCAGCTCGGAAAAGAATGATGATACGAAAATTTGCCGATTCGAACGAACGTCGAGGGGCTGTATTGCCGTTATTCGCGGTTTTACTTCCGGTGCTGCTAATTTTATGCGCTTTTGCCATCAATATCGCATACATGCAGCTGACCCGAACGGAGCTCAAGATCGCCAGCGATGCCGCGGCACGCGCAGGTGGTCGAGCCTGGAGTCATCACCAAAGTGTCAGTCAAGCTCAGCTGTTCGCAAGGCAGGCAGCAGTACGAAATATGGTATCCGGCAAACAGCTGCGGCTACAAAACAGCGAAATTGAGTTTGGTAGCTCGGTTCGGGCAAATAACGGATCGGGTCGCTACACTTTTGTTACGAAAGACACTGCCGCCGTTGCTGCCGGAACGGAAGAGGCCAATTCGGTTCGGGTTCTTGGCAAATTCTCTTCGGCGTCCCGCAACGGACCTGTCAACCTGTTGATGGGCGGTGTGGGTGGTCGAAGAACTTTCTCACCCGAGCAAACTTCGGTCTGCACCCAACTTGATCGTGATGTAGCTTTGGTAATTGACCGTTCTGGGTCCATGGCTTACGGCGTTTTTGATCAGGAAATGCATGACCTGACGGTTGAAATGTTTTTTGCCGGTGAGATCTCCGCGGGTGAGGCGATTGCAGCGAATGCCGGATTCGCAGACAGTCCCTATTCGTCGATCAGAGACGGAATCGTTTATGATCGGCAATACACGGAAAATGTGTTGAACCGGCTGCTTGTTGCAGCTGCGAATGACCCTATTGCGCAGAAGGTATACGACTATGCTGTCGGAGCCAATGCCTACAATTCGCCTTCGGCCGCCGCAAGCACTTCGCCAGCACCTCCATTTTCGAGATGGGATCTTGCTCTGGAAGCTGTTGCCGCATTTAACGAAGTGCTGGTTGCTACCGATCAGGAAGAGCTTCTTTCGCTCGGAACCTTCAGTAACACTGGAAGTCTCGATTTGTCGTTAACGGATGATTCCCTGGCTTACAGGGAAGTTACTGATGCGGTGGCCGAAATCCGACCGTTTGGCGGAACAGGTATTGGAAGAGGCTTGATGGAGACAATCCCGTCGCTGGTGGCCGCCGGATCTGGTGCGCGACCATTTGCGAAAAAGACCATTGTGATCCTGACCGATGGACGCGAGAACGACGGCGTAACCCCGACCGCTGACGATGCTGCAAGGTCGATCGTCGGCGCCGACGATGTTCAGATCCATACAGTGACATTCACCGACGGTGCGGACCAGTCAGCGATGCAAAACGTGGCCGCTATCGGAAATGGAAAGCATTACCACGCCAATGATGGCGGTGAGCTGATTGAGATCTTTCGCGAGATCGCGAACAATCTACCAACACTTATTACCGAGTAGGGACAACTTCGGTCAGTCAAAGAAAACGGCGATGCCAAAGGGCATCGCCGTTTTTGCTTTTCGTCTCTGGCCACACGTCTACTGCCGGCTACTACGTCGACGCAAGCCGAACAGGCCAAGGGTAGCCATTCCAAACAATGAGAGCGAAGTCGGTTCGGGAACAGCAGAAACGTCCGACGAGGTGAACTTGTTTCCGTTCCAGATGTTGAAGTCACCGACATCAGCCGAACCGTCCGAGTTAAAGTCACCGGAGCACCACGCAGACGTTGCAGTGAACTTGTTGCCATTCCAGACATTGAAGTCACCAACATCGACGGATCCGTCGAGGTTTGCATCGCCATCGAGGTAAGGGTTTCCTGATGCGTTGTTTACAGCGCCGGCTTCAGCAAGCCATGAATCCCGGTCGCCAGCGTCCACAACCGTATCGCCATTCAGGTCGAAAGTTGGGTCGTTGGTGCCGGCGACGATTTCAGTCGTGAGAGCATCGATGTCGGCACAATCGTAAATCGTGTCTCCGTTGAAATCTCCATTGCCACCGTTGTCGATCGTTTCAAAAGGGGCCGTAATTCGTACGTTGTCCATGCGGATAATGTTGTCCGCGTCCGGTGTGAGGCCAAGATCGAACTGGTCACCCTGGGCCTGAATCTGAATCTGAACCTGCGAGATGTCGTCCCACGCACCAGCCTGGTACTCAGCGTAGTTCTGGTACAGGTATGGGACTCCCTGGAAATCGTTGCCTTCTGTGAATACTAATTCGTCAAAGTTAAACGACAGCGTTTGTGGAGTGCTATTCAACAGAATCGCTGGAGATGCCTCGTCGACGGCCAGAGAAAGAGCATTCCGGATCGTCCCGTCGGCGTTTCGTTCGGGCCCCTGCATCTGAACCGTTAGTTGTCCCGGGATGCCGCCAGGATCCAGAGGGTCCCAGCCATCTACCCAAACGTCGATCGATAGTGAGTACTGTGAGAAGTCGTTGGAAGTGAAACGCTGATTGTACACCACAGGACCAGCGGCACCGTCATCGCCGCCAAGCACGTGTCCAGCGCCGACGCCAACGCCGGCGTAAGTCCAGCACGCTTCCGGATCAACTACCCATCCAGTGAAATCACCGGTTGCAGTCAGGTGCGGGTCGGTGAAAGCTTCGTCGAACTCAACGGCCGTTTCGGAAGCGTTGTCGACGTTCGTCTCACAATCAGGAGTTCCTTGTCCGGCGTACGCATAGCCGTAAGAGTAACTGGGGAACGTTGTGCTGAAGTCCGCATTCAACAGTTCCTGCCCGCTTGATACGCCAGTTAGAGTGATAGCAAAAAGCAATCCGAATAACGTTCTTGATTTCATACTTTGCGTCCCCCAAGACAAGTTTTCATAAAGCACGAGAGCTTAAAAGCGGCTCGTCCAACGACGGGCAGTATAGCGCCAGCCCGATAAATGCATAAGACAATTCTTGGCGCCTAAAGGCATGTGGGGCGAATTGACTCGGCAAGAACCTGGTAGGTACGGCAATTGGCGGCGGATATGGTTTTCCTAGGCGGTGTCCGACGGACGTGTAGCGTCTCGGGCGGCGTGAATCCCGGGCGAGAGAGACGAAATGACGCTACACCAAAGTTGAATGCGCTCTAACCAGGGGAAAGCCCTTGGTCGCGCGCCAGATTGGCTACGTATTTTGACAGGAATTGACGATTGGGTTTGAGGCCTCGTTGATCAGCATCCGGCCATGGAAAAATCGCATCCGGTACTTTGAATGCCTGCAATTCTGAGCGGAGATGCTGCGAGATTTTTTCTTGATCGAGATCATCGATGTCGACCACGGCAATTGGGCGAAAGCCAAACTCGGGGTGTGTCAGGGGGATCACGACTGCCTGCCGAATACCCGGGAAGCTGAGAAGCGAGTTCTCAATTTCCTCAGGGTGAATATTCTCTCCACCGGAAATGAACATATTATCGACTCGGCCAGTCACATGAAGAATCGAGCCATCGAGCACACCGATATCTCCTGTGCGGAACCAGCCATCTGCGTCGCAATGGCTTTCAGGCTGTCCCTGCTCCCAGTATCCGAGGCAGAGTGTTGGGCCTGCGACCAGAATCTCGCCACTCTCTGCGATGGATAACCGGCGGAACCTGAGTATTTCGCCTGCGTTGGCGACATCCCCTGGAGTTTCTTTACTGGTGGCGATCTGAGACGCCATTTCGGTCATTCCATAAGTCGTTCGAATCGGCAGTTTTTCCTGTCGCGCCCTTTGGACCAGTTCATCTGGAATCGCACTTCCTCCCAGCAACACGGCCTTTAAATGAGTGGCATCCAGGCCAGATGCAAGGATCCGCAGGAGCTGAGTCGTCACCACGGAAATATGAGTGACGCTACTGTTCGCAACGGACTGCACCAGCGAGCTACCTTCGGTTGGTACGACGACACAGGCACCGGCGATCGCACACCGGAAAAGAATTGCGAGCCCGCCAACGTGATATGTCGGCAACGAAAGAAGCCAACCATCACCTGGCTCGAGCCGGATATTCTCATTCGATCCGAGAGCGCTCAGCAGGTGAGCGCGCAAGTCGTGAACCACGGCTTTGGGATCGGCCGTGCTGCCCGAACTGAAAATGATGGTCGACGCGCCATTCAGACGCAATCGTGATTTGGGAGGCGGTTGCGAATTGTCAATTTCGCCGGTCGATTCGCGATCGATATCGGGAAGCCACAATCCGGAGACATGTTGGACACGCGCCGTAACAACGTCGGCTGGTTCGCGTGTGCTGATCGGGCAAGCGACGGCTTGGCTTCGAAAGAGGGCCCAATAAAGAACGATCTGTTCGACGGTCTGTGTTGGTTGAAAGCAAACACGCTCGCCGGCCTTGATTGCGAGCGATGCTGCCCGGGCCTGAATGAGTTCGTCCAGTTGCTTGTAAGTCAGCACTTTGTCGCCGCTCCGCACAGCAACGGCATTGGGATTTGCGATGGAGCAGGTTTTGACTGGGCATTCAAAACTTTCGGCGGTGGTCAGATGATCAAATGCGGTCATTGTGTGAGCTCCTGCAGTTTTGCCACGCAAATCTTCGGACGCCCCTCCAGTCGCAATGACCACGATGCATCGATCAGCCGTTCTTCGATCAAGTCGTCCGCAATTCGCGAATGGGTATCGAGTCCCGCCGGAATGTCTGGCGAAAACCGGGCGGCAATTCGGGCGATCTGAGCCGTCCCGATTCCAGATTCGAAACACCCGCTAAAAACCAACGGCTTTCCCATCGCTGCGAGCCGGCGGATTTCGTCAATGGCTCCAAGCAACGTTGGTTTAACGACAAACGCCGCGGCGGACTCGAACGCTTGAAGTGCTTCGTCACGGCTTGCCTTGTATGCTGCGCCCGTCGAGTTTGCCTCGTCCATTACGGTCAGTTCAACAAGCGACTCGTCCAGCGCATAAGGGCAGCCCGTCACCTGCACGAAGCGTTCGAGCTGGATCGCATGGACTGGCGAAACGGCGAGTGGTTCTTCGATGTACTCGACATCAAGCTCTGCCACGGCGGATCCGAATTCCACAGCGGCATCCCACTCCCACGCCCGATTTGCATCCAGCCTTATCGACTGGTCGTCGCGAAGGATGGCTCTTACGGCAGCGACTCGCTCAATATCCTCCCGGATATCTGTGCGTCCGACTTTCAGTTTGACACAGCGGCAAGATGATTCTGCAATGGCTCTGGCTTTTTGCGTGACGCTTTCCGTCGGTCCGTCGAGAAGGGCGTTGATTGGCAAGTCAACGGTTGGCCATTCATCGTCTGGCAGACAATCGCGAGCGAATTGGAGCGAACGGCATTTGGTGACAGCGAGTCGCCGGTTGTGAGCGTCGGCAGCAACGTCGGTGATTCTATCCCGACTGAAACCGGGAAGCGGTGCGGCTTCTGCCCATTCGCCATTCTCGCCTTGAATAACTACCGTATCGCGAAAGTGGACCGGTACGCCACGCGAATAGAACGGTGGATCTAGTGGAAGGCGGCAGTGATAGAATTTTGGAATCAAGTCTGGCTGGTTTTGAAAAGTGCCGCATGGGAAGCCGTTGCAGCAGGCGGCTGCCGGGGGCGACGCGCACCCCGACGGTTAAGCGAGATTGTAACCGCAACGTTGGGCAAGTCGGCAACAGCACGCCGATGGGTGCGAAACGCTTTTGCCCCACTAAGGCGAAAGGCGAGTGAAAATTTGCCAATCAGACATCGGTTGCCGCAGCGGCTCAAGAACACAAGTTGGTAAATTTTTATCCGCCGCTCGCCTAAAAGATGCCGTTGCCGGTAAATCGAAACGGACTCACTGCCGGTGCGTCTCCATAAGAACTGCTACTTGCGACGCGTGATGCCCATTTGGTTCCTCGCTTCGTACGAACGCCAATCGCGTCGATCTCATTCCAGCCGGGGAAGCTGGGAGAGTCGATATAGATCTTGTAGCGCCGAAATCGCTTCTTTGTCTGAATGGGGAATACTGAAACGTTGCGGGCGGCACCGGTCGGGATCGTTTCGGTCCCTTCCCAGAGAGTCGTCTCTTTACCGTTACTGTCGAGGCCTGAAATTCTTGTGACAGCGCCGGGATTGTACGTTTCGTGAACTTCAATGACCTTGGGATGAATCGGAACCTGGTAGTCCGCAACCAGCCACTCGGCTTGCCCGTCGGGCGTCTGGGATGCCCAGGCAGTCGGAATGTCACCGGCCGTTGGCGTATCTGGTGGTCCCTCGGCCTGGCAGTTACCCCATGAAGGCTTTGGATTGACCATTGCGTCGAACTGGGCATGCAATAACTGCCTGTCCCGGTACCACGACAGCAGGATCGCGATACAGAGCATTCCCATTAATAGATTGCTGATCCGAATTCGGAATCGAGGCATGAGCTGCATGATGCCACCGTGGTTGGCGAGCCACCGGGTTCGCGCGAAACGAAGCGAACGCTTCGAAACTGCGTTGGAAACTGCATTGCGTCATCATTATACGGCAACAGGAGATCAACAAAAAACGCCTTGCCGAATTTCGGCAAGGCGTTGGAGTTTTCGATTCGCTCTGTTCCGTTTGAACGGGCGATTCAAGTAGCCTCAGTTGGCCTAGCTGGAAACAGCTTCTTTGGCAGGTGCAGCAGCTTTGGCGATTGCCTGAACCGCAGCGCGGTACTTGGCGTGAGCCAGCTTGATTTTGGCGTCAACCGAGCAGCAAGTGGTTTCGCTACCAATGACGAACTCTTTCTTGGCGCCGGATGTTTTGGCAAGTTCAGCAGCCTTCGTTGGGCAACCGCACTCTTCGTCACCGACTTTGTACTTCATCGAAACCGTCTTCATGGCTTCTTTGGCAAGGCTAGCCATTTTGCCCGCTGCGACCGAGCAGCTCATGCTCGAACCGCAAACGGTCGTTTTGCCAGAAACGTCGCAAGTGTGAGGAGTCGCGAAATCGTCAACGAACTTGGTCGTGACTGCAGCCAGTTCAACCATCGCTTCGTCTTTCGAATCGAATTCTTTTTTCGCAACGACGTAGTGAATATGCGCTTCGTGCTCTTTGGCCAGTGCAGCAGCCGATTCCGAGCAGCATGTTTCCTGATCGCCGACTTTGAAAGTCATCTTTGGAAGTGCAGCCATTGCTTTGCCGATTGGGCAAGCACAATCTGATTCGCATGATCCGCCGTCGCACTTCGCGTGCGAGTGAGCCTTATCTCCTTTTTCGCACTCGCCACAGTGACCCATGGCTTGTGTGTTTAGAACGGCCATCATGAGGCCAAAAGCAAAAATACTGATCAACTTCTTCATAGTCAAAACTCCTTGAGTGCCCGAGCCAATCGCGACCCGTAAAATTTCAGGTGAGACGCCTCAGCGACCTCTACCGCGGGGTGTATCCCGACGCCCGGTATTTTCATCGACTCGTCCAGCAAATGTCAATCGACTGATCGACCAGGTTTTCGGAATATCGAGAAAACGTACGTGAGAGCACAGTGATACACCATCCATAAATGAACGTATTTAGAGCAAGACGAGCCAAAAATCCCCGCCTTACAACAAATCGAAACCCTTTACTCCAGGGCTTCAGGTGAATACGACGACGCAGAAGGTTGGTTCACGCTTGCACCGCTTGCAAAACAGGGAAAACACTGCACGCAGCAGTCACATTCGCGGCAGCATTGTCTCTGCTATTCCGGTCGATCGAACATTGTTCGCCTCACCCCCGTCGTTTTCCAGGTGTCCCGGAACAACGGGTTTTCGCGTAAGTCGCTTTCTGAGTACTTGCTGTCTGTCCTCGCGTCTGAGAGTCCCCATTTTTCCTTGCCTGCCAACACTTCTTGCATTTCCTCGTTCGTAAGCCACGCTGGCGGTCCGAGTGATCGGGAAAGAATGAGGACTCGGCAGTAGTTTTCCAGAATCTCAGTCCACCACAGAGCACGCTCGAGCGACGAATCCCAGGCGAGAGTGCCATGGTTCGCGAGGACGACAAGGTTTGATTTCTCAACAAACGGCACAATGGAGTTTGCCAGTTCCGGTGTGCCCGGAGTCGCATAACCAGCCATCGGGATTTCGCCGAGAAACAACTCGACTTCGGGGAGAATGCCAGCGGGAATTGCCTGACGGGTTAACGCAAACGCGGTTGCATGAGGCGGATGTGCGTGGACGACGCTGGCAACGTCGTCGCGTTGGCGATAAACCTCCAAATGCAAAAGCGACTCGCTCGAAGGCCGCCGCGAACCGCCAGTCTGTTTGCCCGCGAGATCAATGGTGCAAATATCGTCGACCGTCATGCGGCCTTTGGACATACCCGTCGGCGTGCACAAAATCTCGTTTTCGTTCAGCCGCACGGAGATGTTTCCGTCGGCGGCAACAACCAGTCCGCAGTCGACCAACCTGCGACCGATGTCACAGATCTGTTCGCGAGCAATTCGATGGTCGGTTGGGAAGGTCATCTCAGGTTCTGGATGCTTTCAGTTGCCTGATGGCTTGCGGCAGCGCTTCGCACTCTTCCTGAAAAACTCTCGCCGCCAGCGTGTCCGCCGTATCCCCTGGCAATACGTCGACTCGGCGCTGCAGGATGACTTCGCCGTGGTCAAACAAGTCGTCGACAAAGTGAACGGTGCATCCGCTTTCGGTTTCTTTGTTGTCGATGACGGCCTGGTGGACTCGGGATCCGTAGAAGCCTTTGCCACCGTACTTCGGCAGCAGTGACGGATGGATGTTGATCACCCGATTCTCAAAGTCGCCGGGAATGAGCACGTGTTTCAGAAAGCCGCCCATCACAACGAGGTCGACAGACGCTGAGCGGCATGGCGAAAACACGGCATCGCGGAAACTGGTTGCCGTTTCATGGTCCTTGCGACGAACGATATGTAGCGGGATTCCCGATTCCGTCGCGTAGGCATTTCCCCTCGCGTTCGGATGACTGCTAACCACACACACGATCTCGGCGGGCAGTTCGTTGGTGGATTGCCGGTTGAGCAGATTGCGAAGCGTCGTGCCGCCACCCGAAATCAGCACGGCGATGCGCAGTGGGTTGGCTGGATCGGAGTCGCATGGCGGCTGGGGTTTTTCCATCGAGTCCTGATTCATTCGTGCGGCGATCAGCTAGGCTTCGACGACCCGTGTTTTAGCCAACAAGTCATGAAGGCATTGGTGGTTGTCACCAAATATCCAGCAAATGTCTACCAGAAAGAGGAACGGGACAATTTGATTCAATATTGCGAATACGATGCTCCGCAGCAATACGCCCTGAACAAAGTCGGGGACTTGTCCCGTTGATTCTGAGACGATTTTGGTACTCATCATTTTCTTGCCGACAGTCTGGCCAGACTTTGTGATCATGACCCAGTTGAAAATCACCCAGGCTATGGCGCCAATGGCAAAACCGATCCCGAAGCCAACCCCGGCGGCATCTTCATCCTGCGCGAGCACGCCGCCCAACAAAGCTAATGCGGCACCAAGCAGTAATCCGGCAACGATGGCCAGGACTCGGTCGAGAATTTTGCCGCCCAGTCGACTGCCTCGTGACGCCGTCTTGAAATGCTCTGGTCTACCAACATTTGCAACGCCAATTGGCGCCGCATAAGGGTTCACTGCTGCAGGATGCTCCGCCGCCGCTTGTTGGTTTGGAAAGTAGTTCGTTTCTTTAAGATGATCTGATTGGGGTGGCTTGCTGAATGGGTTGGGGGGCGATTCTGCGGTTGAAGCGTGGGCCGTGGCAACGTTTGCTGCGGCAGTCGATGTCGCTGCGGGAATCGAGCAGATATTGTCGCAGCTCGGGCACTTGGCTTGCTTGCCAGCCGCCGCATCAGGGACTCGAAGTTGCTTGCTGCAACTCGGGCATAAAAACTCAATCGGCATCGTTCATCTCCGCTTCATCGTCAACCTGGAGCAACGCATCTTTACGGGGCTTTATCGACTGTTCGTGCCAGTTTCACAAACCTTGGCTCAAATCACAACTACGCGTGAATTGATTGGCGACTATTTGGCGAAAAGTTGCGATGGATCGCGGAATGCCTTGAATTCAAGAGCATTCCCGGAAGGATCAAGAAAGAACATCGTCGCCTGTTCGCCGACTTGTCCTTCAAAGCGAATGTACGGTTCAATCACAAACTTCATATTGGCGGCTTGCAACCGACCGGACAAAGCTTGCCATTGATCCCATGGCAGCACGACTCCGAAGTGAGGCACTGGGACATCGTGTCCGTCGACAGGATTTTCGTGCCGCTCTTCTTCTGCGTCGGACTCGTCCGTCGGTTTTAGGTGAGCCACTATTTGGTGACCAAAGAGATCAAAGTCGATCCATGTTTCGCTCGACCGTCCCTCACTGCAACCAAGCAATCTGCCGTAGAACTCGCGTGACGAGTCCAGGTCGCTAACCGGAAATGCCAGATGGAAGGGGGGGATTGTCATTCTAGATTCCCATGAGGGTGATGTGATTGGGCAACGAAAACTGGTTCGAGTGGAGGAATTTGTTTCCTTCGCGAAACCTTCTATTGAGGGGGCAGGGCCGGGTAATCCCTTTTCTGGAAGTTCATGTGGTTCGGCTTGGGAATTTATTGGCCAGCGACATAGGTTTTTCATGCAACCCGCATTTCCTTCACGGAGTCTACAATGAAACCTCGTTATCAAGCCATACTCGCGACTGCACTCCTTGTCAGCGCAGTTTCACCGCTGTTCGCCCAGTACGGAGATCGCTTCTATCCGGCTCATTCTCCACAAGCCAGAACGTACTGGAACGGTCAACAAGTGCAGTACGGGCAAGTTCAGCGTGCTCCAGTTCAGTATGGTCAACCTCGGTACGCTCAGCCGACTCGGTATGCTCAGCCGACTCGGTACGCTCAACCGATGCAGCATGCTCAGCCGATGCAGTATGGCCAGCCGGCTCTGCGAACGGTAGTTCCAGCTCAAGGCGTCTATGTTGAGCCGAGTTACCACCCCAATTCAACGGTCGTGAATGAGTCATGGTTCAACGTGCCTGGCATTCAGGATGTCGGGTCGCCAGTCGTCGAGTACCAGCGTCGTCCCGCTCCCGCGGCAGTTCGAACCGTCGACGAAAACAGGGTTCGCCAGGTTCGACCAACGACGAAGAAGAAAGTCGTCAAGAAGCAAGTCGTCAAGCGGCCACTTCCCAAAGCCACCGTCAAGAAGTCCGCTGTTCCCGCAAAAGCCAGACCTGCCACGCAGCCATCCGTCACGCGCAAGTCGCTTGTGAAGAAGCCAGTCGAGCTGAAGAAGCCAAAGGTCAAGGAACTCGAAGCACCCAAAGAAGTGGTTGAGTCGAAGTTGGTTGGAGCAAAGGCCAACATCGAGCCTGAAATGAAAGACGCTTCTTTTGAGTTGAATAAAACCATGGACGATTTCACCAGGGAAGAGTTCCTGGATGATGAATTCGCACAGGACGGCTTCACGAAGGAAGAATTCCTGGAGGACGAAGACACCAATTTTGACGAGTTTGAGAAAGACGAGTTTGTCGTTGCCGATTTTAATGCCGATGCGACGACTCAGTCGGCTGCTGTGCTGCCGACCGTCACGCGCCCGCAACGTAGAGCTGGATTTGCCCGTTGGTGGTTGGCTCCGCTGCTGGCGCTTCCCCTTCTTTGCTGGTACGCGAGGCGAATCTTCTTTGACCGAACCCGTCGTCGGGAGAACGAAGATGCACTCGAACGCGCCATGGCAACTTTCGGTAGCGGTCAAACCCTGCAACGCACGCAAGAGCAGACGCTGTCACGGGCTGCAGAGCCAGTTGCAGAGTTTTCGAAAACTCGCGTCGCCGAGGCTTCTCATGTCGCGAGCTACGAAGTGACTCGAAACGAGAACACGCTGAGCACGCAGAGTGAAGCTGTTGCTGCTGAGCTACCCAAAACTGTCGTCGAGCTACCTCGTGAGCGAGCGAATTATGAACCAGAAACGACGATGCAGCCGGAAGTTGCAGCGCGAGACATCGAAGTCCGGGCGACCAGCGAACTCGTACATGACGAAACTGTCTACGACGTACCGGCCAAGACGAACCACGTTTCGGCGGCTTCGGTCGCTTCAGCGGCTTCAGCGGCTTCGATCGCTTCAATGGCGACTGCCAGTGACGTATCCGCCGAACCAGTTTTGCCTGCAACAGCAGGTGAAATGTCCGTGGAGCAGGTGTTGACGGCGGCTTCCCGTGATGCGAGTGATTTCGGGACAGAGACAGAAGTTGTTTCGTCGGAGTACGGAAACATCTCGCTTGACTTGCACGGTTCGCTCGACTCGCACGGTTCGCTTGACTCGCACGGTTCGCTCGACTCGCACGCTTCGCTCGACTCGCACGTTTCGCTAGACGCGACTGACTCGCAAGATCTCGATGATTTTTCACGACTCGCCGGCATCTCGGAGGAGGCGCGACAATCGCTTTACAAATTGGGTATCCGGACTTTCCGGGACCTGCAAGCGGCTGATCCCATTGGTCTTCAGCATCGACTGGCCGCAATGGGGCTCATCTTTTCTGATACAGATATTCAGAAGTGGTCACATGAGGCTTCCATGGCAACTCGCGTCGAACAACGCCCTTGTCCTGCCGATGATCTTACGTTGATCCACGGAATTGGTCCCGCGATGGAAACGCTTTTCCATCAACGAGACATTTTCCGTCTGGAACAGATTGCAGCTCTGGGTACCGACGAGTTGGTTGAGATTCTTGGCTCGAAGGCGACTTTCGACGCGCTGGATGCAGATTCATGGCCCCGACAAGCCGCCGAGTTTGTCCGCATGTGCGGAGATTTTGATTCGCCAGCGCTCGAGACGGCTCCTGCGAACGGATAACATGCGATTGCTTTTCGAATCAATAAAAGCTCGCCCACGTGGCGAGCTTTTTTCGTTCGACCGATCAACAAATCGGACGTCCCCGCTACAATACCTTCTCAATCAACACGAGCATGCAGGAGATAGCTGTGGCTAAAGTCACGATATACCATTACGCCCACTGAGGCTCTTCCAAAAACGCCTTGGCGGTCGCCGAGGAACTGGGAGTTGACCATGAGGTCGTTCTTTACATCAAGGATCCACCGGATCGAAAAGCTCTCGAGAAGATTGTGAAGGGCCTGGAAGATCCCGTCGAAGATCTGGTCCGGAAAGATTCGAAGTTCAAGAAACTCGAGCTCGATCCTGATGACTTTGTGGGAAATCCCAAAGCAGTGGTGGATATTCTCGTCGAGCACAAGCAGCTCTTGCAGCGGCCCGTGATCGTGAAGGGAAGCAAGTCGATTATTGGCCGGCCCAAGGCGAGAATTGCCGAGTTTTTGAAATAGAACGATTCTTCATGCCGCGTGATATGGCGGCGGCGAGTCAAGAGGAGCCGCCTTTGTTTCGGCGAATCAATGAGAATGGCAAATGGTTCGGTTGGGGCAGAACACTGTGCAGTGTATTGCGACGTTGTCATCGATTTGCGGCGGTGAGCCAATGAGAGCTGCTGTTTTTTCTGGCTGGCAACTCAGTGAAAAATGACAAGTGACAAATGAAAAAGGCAAATTGATAAAGGTGCGCAGGTTCGAGAGGGGCAGGCACAAATTTTCGGCGTTTGTCCGCAATGCGTAACAAGTCAGTTTGCCACCGAAAAATTGAGCCAGACCCCTTGGCCGCGTGAACGGTTGCAACTTTGTGCAGTGTGTTGCGACTCTTGATTTGCGGCGGTGAGCCAATGAGAAGCTGCTGTTTTTTTCGGGCTGGCAACTCAGTGAAAAATGACAAGTGACAAATGAAAAAGGCAAATTGATACAGGTGACGCAAGGCATTGCGAACTGTTAACGTTTTCCGTTTTCCGTTTTCAATCTTTCCCAATCGCCATTTAGCGGTGGGCGATGGAAACGAACTCTCTGGCACCCGGACCAGTATAGATCTGTCGTGGTCGACAGATTCTCGCCGATGGTGATTTGTGCATCTCGGTCCAGTGAGCCACCCATCCTGGCAATCGTCCGATAGCGAACAGAACCGTGAACATCTGGACGGGAATCCCGATCGCCCGGTAAATCACACCCGAATAGAAATCGACGTTTGGATAGAGGCCGCGTTCGACAAAATACGGATCGTTTAAGGCGACTTCTTCGAGACTTTGAGCGATATCAAACAGTGGATCGTCGCGATCCATCTTGCTAAGCAGTTTGTCGCAAGCTTTCTTGATAATGAGGGCGCGTGGATCGTAGTTCTTGTAGACGCGATGCCCAAAGCCCATCAGTCGGAAGGAATCCGATTTGTCCTTGGCCATGTCGACATACTTCTTGACGTTGCAGTCGTCTTCGATAATTCGCTCCAGCATCGCCACGCAGGCTTCGTTGGCTCCACCGTGAAGTGGACCCCAAAGCGCTGCGATTCCCGCGGAAATCGAAGCAAACAAGTTCGCATTCGCCGAACCAACCATCCTTACTGTCGACGTACTGCAGTTTTGCTCATGATCCGCGTGAACGATCAGCAGGAGGTTCAGTGCCTGCACGAAATCCGGATCCATCTCATAGGGTTCGGTTGGAACGGCAAACATCATCTGCAAGAAGTTCTCGCAGTAGTTGAGGTCGTTGCGAGGATAGATCAGAGGTTGACCGACAGATTTCTTGTAGCTGTATGCCGCAATCGTTGGCAGTTTGGCGATCAGCCGATGGACGCAGGTATTTACCTGGTCTTCATCGTCAACGTCCAGCGCATCCTGGTAGAACGTTGACAGTGCACACACGACTGAAGAAAGAATCGCCATCGGGTGTGCGTCGCGAGGAAACCCGTTATAGAACGAACGAATATCCTCGTGCAGCATCGTGTGCGCACGAATCGAGTCGCGGAAGTTCTCGAGTTCGGTCTCGGTTGGCAAGTCACCATAGATCAGCAGGTAGCAAACTTCGACAAAATCGCAATTCGCTGCCAGCTCTTCAATCGGGTAACCCCGGTAGCGCAGCACGCCTTCTTCGCCGTTCAGGAATGTGATCGCGCTTTCCGTCGACCCTGTGTTTACAAAGCCCGGATCCAGCGTAATGACGCCGGTTTCCTTGCGCAGCTTGCCGAGCTCGAGGCCAATCTCATTCTCGGTACCGACTTTGACCGAGAGTTCGATTTCCTTGTCGCCCACTGTAAGCTTGCCAGTTTTCATCTGCTGTTCCGTAGAGTTTGCGGTTGGGTTCATGATTCAAGCCTGTCAGGAAACAACGACCCAACCTCCGCCGAGCCACCGTTAATCACGACAGTTTAACGATACGCGGGCGGATCGGCAATTCAGCCCCACCCCGGGCAGGACCTCTGGCTTTTGCAAGATACGGAGCATTTCCCGAAGACTTTTCCGAATAAATTCAAAGGCCCTGCGAATCAGGTCCAAAGTTGCCGGTCGAGCATTCGATAATTGACGGCTTCCTGAAGATGAGCCGTGTCGATCGTTAAACTCTCTTCCAGATCGGCAATCGTTCTAGCGACTCGAAGAATCTTGTCGTGTGCCCGAGCCGACAAGCCCATCTCTTGCACACTTGATTTTAGAATGCTCTGACATTCCGGGTTCAGCCGACAAAACTGACGCAATTGCGAAGAAGACATCTGGGCATTGTTCCGTGTCTTCCGCACACTCTGGAAGCGTTCGATTTGCATGCGTCGAGCCGTACCGACTAGTTCACGCATCGCTTCGCTGCTGGTTCCGGCCGGCCCTTCGGATGACAGCTCCTTAAACTCGACGGCTGGGACTTCGATATGCAAGTCGATCCGGTCAAGCAGCGGGCCGCTAATCTTCGACATGTACCGTTCAATCTGCGGTACCGTGCAGTTGCAGGAGCGGCGTGGATCACTTCGATATCCGCAGGGGCAGGGGTTCAGCGCGGCAACGAGCATAAAGTCAGAAGGAAAAGTCGTGCTGGCCAAGGCACGCGAAATCGTCACGACAGAATCTTCGAGTGGTTGACGCAACACTTCCAGCGTCCGACGGTCAAACTCCGGCAACTCGTCGAGGAACAAGACGCCATTATGGGAAAAACTGATCTCGCCTGGCGACGGCGGACTGCCACCGCCCACGAGCCCGGCGTTGCTGATCGTATGGTGCGGCGACCGGAAGGGTCGCTTCGCCATGAGTGGCTGGCCAGCCTTGAGCAGGCCCATCGCGCTGTAAATTCTTGTCGTTTCAATCGACTCGGCCGCATCCAGTTGAGGCAGAATACTGCCGATGCGTTTGGCCAACATCGTCTTGCCAGACCCGGGAGGGCCGAGCATCAACAGGTTGTGACCGCCAGCAGCCGCAACCACGATGGCTCGCTTGGCAGTTTCCTGCCCGCGCACGTCGGCATAGTTCACTTCATATTTCGAGTACTCCCGAAACAACTCGCCCAAACGCGACGGTTGCGGATCAATCTCCAACTCGCCCGTAAAGAAACCAACCGCCTGAGTCAGACTGGATACGGGAATGACCTCAAGCCCTTCGACCACGGCGGCTTCGGCCGCGCTATCCACAGGCACGACAAGCCCGCGAATCCCTTCCTGCTTCGCTGCCGCGATCGCGATGGACAAAGCGCCTCGCGTGGGTCTCGTGTTCCCTTCGAGTAGCACCTCGCCAACGACCGCGTACTCTTCAAACTTGTCCGACTGGATCTGACCGCTCCCAGCCAACATGCCGAGAGCGATGGGGAGATCGAAAATGGGCGCCTGCTTCGGCAGCTCCGCCGGAGCCAGATTGATGACGATGCGATCCAGTGGACGCACAAAGCCAGAGTTCACCAGGGCACGTTCGACCCGGTGCGTGCTCTCCTTCACGGCGGCTTCGGGCAAGCCGACGAGGACGACTTTTGGAATGGAGCCCGGTGACACGTCGACTTCGACTTCGACCGGCAATGCCTCGATGCCCTGCAATGTGAATGTTCGAAGTTTCGCAAGCATCGACTCAATCCCTTGATTTTTTGGTGAGCTCCTATTGTTCGATTCGCAGACCAAATTGCAACTTGTTAAACTTGGCATTCGCCAAAGTTTCCTCGCCGCCCCTTCCGTCAATCGGCTAATCTGGGGGGCGAACAGGGATTGCCGCTTCCACAATTCAGAAAAGATCGTTGCCAAGCATGAAGTATCACACCACGCTCCTGCCCCGGGCCCTGGCCATTTTGCTGGTAGGTCTCGCTGTGACTTGGCCATGTTCGCCAGCAAACGGTCAATCGCCACCAGCGCAGGAACAGCCGACTGAGCCGCAACCGATCAAAATTGAACGCAAGGGCGGCAAGCCGGTAATTCCGGAGGTTGATCGCGACAAAGTCATCTGTTTTGCGCTCTATACGGTTGAGAAAGGGATCCTCAAACTGAGCGCGCAGCTCTACCCTCTGAAGGATGATGAAGCCAAGTCGGTTAAGCTCGAGGCCAGGCCGGCTGGTGTGGACAAAGGCAAGTGGAAGTCACTGGCAGACGCACCGGTAGACGACGCCGGACTCGCGACATTTCGCATCGCCGATTGGGACCATTCCATCGACCACGAATATCGCGTCACGCACGCAGGCGGATCAGCGTACTCTGGCAGAATCCGCCGGGACCCTGTCGACAAGCCGGAGATTGTCGTCGCCGCATTTACTGGCAATTCCAATTCGGACCGCAGTCCCCGGGCGGATATCGTCAAGAACGTGACGGCGCAAGATCCCGACTTGCTGTTCTTTTCTGGAGATCAAAGCTACGACCACACGAAACATACTGCCGCCTGGCTACTGTTTGGCCGACAATTTGGCGAAATCATCAAGGACAGACCAACGGTTTGTATCCCGGACGATCATGACGTCGGGCAGGGTAACCTCTGGGGCGAAGGCGGCAAGCGTTCGGTTTTGCGCGGCGGCGCCGACGGTGGTTACATCGAGTCACCGGAGTATGTGCAAATGGTCGAGCGGGCTCAGACAAGTCACCTGCCCGATCCCTATGATCCCACGAAGGTCAAGAACGGGATCGGGGTCTACTACACGTCGCTGAATATCGGTGGTGTCGACTTTGCCATTATCGAGGACCGCAAGTTCAAGACCGGGCCGGCTGGACTCGTTCCCCGACGAGGCCCGCGAGCGGATCACATTAACGAGCCATACGACACTGATTCGATCGATGTGCCCGAAGCCCGTTTACTGGGAGAACGGCAACTGAAGTTTTTGGAAGCATGGGGAAACGACTGGAAAAACGCTTCCATGAAAGCCGTTCTTTCGCAAACAATTTTTGCCGGCGGAGCCCACATTCACGGCAGGCACAATTCCCGATTGCTCGCCGACCTGGACTCCAATGGCTGGCCGCAATCAGGTCGCGCTCGCGCTCTGGAAACCATTCGCAAGAGTTTCGCCGTCCACATTGCTGGCGATCAGCACCTGGCGACGGTTATTCATCACGGAGTTCATGACTACGAAGACGCTGGTTACTCGTTCTGCGTTCCGTCGATCGTCAATTACTACGGTCGTTGGTGGTGGCCGCTGGAAGAACCCGGAAATCATGACGAGAGTAGTCCGCTGCCGTTCACGGGGCGGTTTCGTGACGGGCTTGGCAACAAAGTCACCATGCAGGCCTATGCGAACCCGACCAAAGAGAACTTTAACGCGGCGGGCTACGGCATCATTCGCTTCAACAAGCCGAATCGTACGACGACGTTTGAGTGTTGGCCTCGCCATTGTGATGTGACCGCAGCCGATGCGAAAACGCAGTTCCCCGGCTGGCCGATCACCATTCAACAAACCGACAATTATGGCCGCAAGCCGATAGCGACTCTTCCGCGACTGGAATTTGAAAACGAATCAGATCCAGTCGTCCAGGTGATCGACGAGTATCTTGACGAAGTCGTCTATACCCTTCGCGTGAACGGAAACAGTTTCCAACCGAAAGTGTTCCGCGAAGCGAAGTATACGATTCGCATCATGGGCGAAAATTCCGAGAAGAAACTGGAGCACGTCGAAGCCAATTTGCTGAATCGTACTCCGCAGAAGAAGAAGGGCGCCAAGCCCAAGGTTGATGATCGCGTGATGAAGATCACGTTTTGAGAATCCTTGGGTTGGCAGTTTTCGCGTCTACTTCAACAGCTGTCTAATGCAACATCGCGGCTTGGCGAACCAGAGAAACGAACTCGGTTCGATACCCTTTCGAATCCTCTCCAAGACTTTCATTTGCCGCTTTGAGTACCCAATCCCAATCCGCTTCGCCTTTGTGTTTTGAATCCCTAAGCAGCATTCCATACGCGGCAACACTGGCGGCAAACTTGAAGTCGCCTTCGGGCATTAAGACGGGATCATCGACCTTGCGAT
This sequence comes from uncultured Pirellulaceae bacterium, assembly GCA_938040995.1. Lineage (GTDB taxonomy): Bacteria > Planctomycetota > Planctomycetia > Pirellulales > Pirellulaceae > CALHZT01. Next base: position 30,701 of record CALHZT010000123.1, read on the forward strand.
CGAGCGTCACGCAAAACAGATTGCTTTCCGACTCCTCTGGTAACTTGTAACGCAGATTTACCTTGAGAATCGTGTCTGTGCTAGAAGCTTCCTCTTTCAGCCTGGTTTCCACAAACTCGGAGGCTGAATCTTTGCGTGCAGGCGACTTTACACCCGCCGGAACGATCTCGTAAAGAGCCGTCACCGAGTGCCCGGCACCAATCTCGCCGGCATCCTTTTTGTCGTCCGAAAAATCTTCATTTTCCATCACCCGGTTTTCATAACCAATCAAGCGATACGCTCCGACGCGGGCCGGATTAAAGTCCACTTGAATCTTCACATCCTTGGCGATCGTGATCAGTGTTCCGTTGATTTGTTCGACCAGGGCCTTTCGCGCCTCCAATTGGGAATCCAGATAGGCATAGTTTCCGTTGCCGTGATCGGCAAGTTGCTCCATCGCGTCATCCTTGATGTTTCCCGTTCCGAACCCGAGCACACTTAGCTCGATTCCCGACTTGGCCTTTTTCTCAATCAGATCGACCAGTGAACTTCGATCCGTCACGCCAACGTTAAAGTCGCCATCAGTGCAAAGGACGACCCGGTTAACGCCGTCGTTGATGAAATTCTTCGAAGCCACCTGATAGGCAAGCTGAATCCCTTGTCCACCATTGGTCGAACCTCCAGCCCTCAATGATTCAAGAGCTTTGAATATCTCGCCCGCCTCAGATGCGGGAGTTGAAGGTAGCACCAACCCGGAGGCACCAGCGTAAACCGCGATCGCGATCCGGTCATCGTTTTCCAGGTTGTCAACGAGCATTCGCATCGCACGTTTGACCAAAGGCAACTTCCTGGGTGAATTCATCGATCCTGAGACGTCCAGCAGAAAGACCAGGTTGCAATCAGGCCGCTCTCGCTTGGGCATCGGCTTGCCCTTCAGCGCGATGCGAATCAGCTGGTGTTCTTCTTCCCAGGGGCACTTCCCGATATCCGTGTGAATCGAGAAAGGATGCCCATCACTTTCGGGACCTTCGTACTGGTAGTTGAAGTAGTTGACCAGTTCTTCGATACGAACAGCACCCTTTGGTGGCGGATCGCCATCATTGAGCATTCGTCGAACGTTGCTGTAAGAGGCTGTATCAACATCTATCGAGAATGTTGATTTTGGGTTGGTCATCGAATCAACGAATTCGTTTTCGGTGATCACGTCATAGGATTCAGTGTTGTGTTCGATTTGAGGGTGCGCCGAATCAAAAGTTACAGATGCCGACGGCATAGCATATTCGCGATTGGGCCCCATAGCCGTGGTCCCGGATTCGCTACAACCGACAACAGTAAGAGCAATCAGCATCCCACCAATGACCAACACGCAAAGAGAACGCATGGTTATCTCCTAAATGACCCAAGTGAGCGTAATTGAAGAGGGGCGGATTCGAATTGCCCAAAAGTCCCGCTACCCCGAAACATATACGAGCATTGCTGCGCGAAAGTTCCAGTCAAATCTCCAATTTCTACTTTCTGTCTTACCTGGTTTGTAAATCCTAAGGTGCAAACATTCAACTCGATCTGCAAAAACGCGATTCCAGCCGCCTGCGTAGGGCATGCTGTGCATGCCTTGCCACGCCCCATTCCGTGTCGCTTACCGCGCGAACATTTCCTCCCTACAATTGTCCAACAGACATTCTTGCACTCAACTCAGTTCGCCTTCCTTCCACCACATACTGAGCTACCTTGGCCAACTCGAACGAAACCGGCTCGACCACCCCGGAACCCTCGCAGAAACCGGCGCCATTGCTTGGCATCATCGCGGCATTCGCGATCGTCTATGTCGTCTGGGGCTCGACTTATCTCGCCATCCGCTTCGCCGTGGAAACAATCCCGCCATTCCTCATGGCCGGCCTGCGTTTTATCGTTTCCGGTAGTCTCATGTACCTCTACCTCTGGGCGCGAAGTCAGGCAAAAACGACTAAAAAGGAACTCGTCGCAGCGGCGATCTCCGGCGGCCTGATGTTGATCGGCGGTAACGGTCTCGTCAGCTGGGCAGAACAATTTGTCCCTTCAGGAATCACAGCACTGATCATTGGCACCTCGCCGCTATGGATCGTCCTGCTGGGATGGCTGGCATTCGGTGACGACCGGCCTGGGCCCGGTGTCTGGTTAGGGCTCATCCTTGGCTTGATCGGTGTCTATTTGCTCACGGACCAGTCGGGTATCGCTGGCGAGCCAATAAATCCGCTTGGCGCGGTGGCGTTATTGTTCGCGTGCTTCTTCTGGGCCTGGGGATCATTTCTCTCCAAGTCAAAATCGATGCCAAAATCGACTTTGCTATCCGTCGCCCTGCAAATGCTCACGGCCGGCGTCGCGCTTCTGATCATATCAACGTGCCTCGGCGAACCATTCGCAGTCGACATCGCTGCGATCTCAGGCAAATCGCTGCTATCGTTGGCTTACCTGATCGTGTTCGGAGCCATCATTGCGTACACATGCTACGGTTGGCTCTTTCGAAATTGCTCGCCGGCGCTCGTTTCGACTTATGCATACGTGAATCCGATGGTTGCGGTCATTCTTGGATACTTTCTGGCGGCCGAAGAGATCGGCCCGAGCACACTTCTTGCCGCCGGATTTATTCTCGGCGGGGTGTTTCTGGTTTCCATCAAGAAAAAGAAGAAGTCTGCCAAAGAGAACAAAGCTCCCGAGCCTGAACTGGCGTCCACGTCGCGAGAGTAGCGCTGCGAGATTCAGTCGCCACCAATATCGTCACGCTCGACTTGCACGAGCTGATCTACTTTACGTGTGTGTTCGACCGAAGGTCTTATCAGGCGGTCCATTTCGTTGAACGCACCCGAGAGCCCTTTGGCAACTCCTTTGGTTCGAGGCTTGCGATAGTAGCAATAGCCTGCATCTTCCAGGTAGCAAAACAGGCGGTGCAGTGCGTACAACCCCGCTACGACTCCAACAGCAACCAGGACAAGCTTCGCCATCATTTCCTCCCTTGCAACTGGGGCTGGGAATCCGTGTAACAGAACTCAGTGCTAAGTACTCTTACCTTCCGCCGACGGATCGATAAACAACGCCCGCTTCTGGCCCGGCAAGCTGTAATCAAACCCGCAGCTCTTCAAGAACGCCACGGACGAAGAAATGGCCATCAATTCAATAATGCCGTTCTCTCGCGCAATCTCGACACATTGCGCAACGAGCTTCTTTCCGACACCCAGCTGATGAAAGCCTTCTTTCACCACCAGGCACTGAATCTCCGACAGCTTTTGGGAATAAATTTCCACCGCGGCAAAGCCAATCAACTCGCCACGGTATTCAGCGGCCACCGACGCTGCGGTCAGTCGCTGGATCTCTTCCACCGAACGATCGAGCAAAAGCGACTTTGCCACAAACGGCTGGATTAATTCATGAATGCCCGGAGCGTCTTCGCGGCATCCAGGCCGAAGAATCAGGTCTGCGGGATCAGCGTTGGCAAAGTCAGTATTCACGCCCCCGTTTTAGCAACTAATGCTTGAGCACCCAATCCGTAATTTCGTCGAGAGCCTTTGGCGAAAACGTCTCTTCAATCGACTGGTACTCCATCGGCGATCCGGTTCCACACGGCTGAAACAGATGGTTCAAACCTTCCAGCACGATACTCCGATAATCAGAATTGCCACCGGCCTTTAGTGCCTCCTCAATCGGGCCTTTGTTCTGATCCACCAGAACCTGCAAGTCTTTTTCACCAATCATCGAAAGCACCGGGCAACCAACATTCTTCAGCGCCGGCACGGGATCGTAACTGATAAAGTACCGAAACCATGGCGAGGCGAATTGAGCGGAACCCATCTTCGCGAGCGCAAACTCTTCGTCACTTGTTTTCTCTTTCTCGTCGTCCTGTTCCGCCTGTTTCGCTTTCTGTTTCTCGATCAGTTCATCAACTGTCTTTTCAAAGTCGTCTTTTGACATGCCTCCGCGGATGGCGGCGATCATCTTTTCGAGCATGGCCTGATCGTCCGCAAGATCTTCGTCGGTCATTCCCTGCGCCTTGGCCATCGCTGTCGTCTGCGCCTTGAGGATTTCACCTCCGTCCACGCCGGGGCCAGCCAGCATGACGATGTGTGCGATTTTTCCATGCATCTTTGACGCCACCAATGGCGCGACCAAACCACCTTCGCTGTGCCCAACCAGACCAATTCGGCCCGAGTCGATTTCTTTGTGCTTGTGGAGAAATTTGACGATGTGAAAAACATCACTCGCAAAATCCTTCGTCGTTGCCTTGGCAAAGTCACCCGTTGACTCAGCCGTCCCCCGATCGTCATACCGCAATACAGCGATGCCTTTTCTTGTCAGATGATCGGCAATTACCAGAAACGGCTTGTGCCCCAGCAGCGATTCGTCGCGGTCCTGGGGGCCTGACCCGGTAATCAGAATGACGGCAGGGAACTTTTTGTCGCCGTCGGATTTCGGCAACGTTAACGTGCCGGCCAATTCACAATCCGCTTTGGGATTCTTGATTCTTACGGACTCTTCCCGATAAGGGTACGGCGCGACCGGGTGCTGAGGCCGCTTTGGAGGCGGCGCCGAATCGGCCACTGTTTCCGACTTGCTCATCGTCAACGGGAACGCCTGCGGGCCCTGCTTCCAGGTCCCTTCGATGGTTGTTTTGTCGTCGTTGTACTTTCCCGAAAACGTCGCCATCGCAGCCGGAACTTTGAATTCAACGTCATCGCCATCAATGTTGATGGACGCGGGCAACCCTTTCGTTTGCTGGCTGAGGCTGTCAAACAATACGGAGGTTTCTTCGCCTTCTTTTTCAAACAACCGAAATTGAAGCTTGAGCTTGGCGATACCAGCATTCAGTTCACCTTGCCAGACTTCAGTCGGTTCTGGCTCAACAGGAATCTCGTCGACTTTGTCGAGCTTCAGACTCATCGGACGACCGAACTGAGTCCACGTCCCTGCGGCCGACATCCCATCTTTGCTGACTTCGCCTTCGAACTCACCGCTCAGTTTTTTGATCTCGAAAGTCATCTTGCCATCATCGAATGCGATCGAGTCGATCGGAATCTCGTCTTTCCCCTGATCGAGGCTGACCATGGTGGCGGACAAGTCACCATCGTTGCTACTGACGTCAATTTTGACTCGAAGCTTCATCACGCCCGTGTCAATTTTGCCGAACCATGTTTCGGTTTCTCCGGCGGGAGGAGCAGCGGCTTGCTGGGCGATCACCACCTGGAATCCGAACAGGGTTGCAGCAAGCGCAAGGGATGAGAGGAGTTTTTTGCTGTTGAATGGGGAGCCCATGGCAGTACCTTCAAGTTACAGGACCGGACTTTCTCGAATCATCATATAGGGCAAAGCGATGATTGGCAGACAGGTACGCCATATTAAAAAAACGAGCCGCCAATAATGGCGGCTCGCTTGTTACGGTCTGCTTCCGTGAAATCGCTGAGTCGATTTTGGGAGCCGATTCATTTTCCGCTGAACTTGAATTTGAAGCACAGAGTCCAGCGTCTCGCGACTTTTACATCACTTCGGCAGTTACCGTTCAATTTCAATTTTGGCCTAGGCGCTTCGACGGTTGCGTCGATAGCCAAGAATCCCCAATCCTCCTGCGAGCAACAGCCCAAAGGACATCGGTTCAGGCACTGCACTCACGTCGACATCGTCGATGTACCAACCGACTCGATCGACAACAGCCGTTGAGGAAAACTGGAACGTGATGTCGACGGCGGATTGCCCGTCGAATGCCGAAAGATCAACGTCGACTTGCCGCCAAGCCGTCAGGGAGTCGCCGTCGGAAATGTAGACTTGTGTGCCGTTCACGAGGACTTCGGATATATCAAGCGAGTTGTCACCGGAATCGCTCCATTCCATGAAGGACAACGTCGCGCCCGTCTGCGTGGACAGATCAAAGGTCTGCGAAAGCGTGCTCACAGTCGACGGAGAATGCAGGCCACCAATCACAGTGCCAAACACACTGTCTCCGGAGGATCCGCCCGTCGGTTCCACGCCGCCAGATCCACCAAGCACAGATCCGTCGGCTCCGACAGGTATCCCCCACTCAAAATCGTTGGTCGCGACCCAACCGCCGTCGCCCGATTCAAAATCAAAGAATTGGGCGTGTGTAGTTGTGGCAAACAGTCCAAGGACACAAATAGTTGTCAACAGGTTTCGATAAACGTTCATTATGCAGCTCCCAAAATCGTTAATGATTCTTTCAGTTTGGATGTCCCGCTTCAAAGAACATCATTCACATACCGCAGCGACGCGGTGCACGAATCATGTGCTCGTAGGCAGTAGCCTTCAGCCTCGTCAAATTCTAAAACTGTCCTCGCTTGAGTTTTTCAAAATCGTCATCGTCCAATGTGCAGTACAAGCTGCGATTCAACGCGTATCCGGGCGCTACAGCAAATCAGCCTGCTCCGCCCACTGTTCGCACGCACGCAGTGTTCACTTGCACGCAGTGTTCACGCACATTCCTCCAAAAAAGCCGTACACGCTCCATGGTCGGATTCGCGCACACTTCTCGCTCCACGCACCTGCAGGTCTCCCGGCGAGCGCGCGTACTCTCCCCACAACCACTTCTTGGTCACGAAAAATCCATCCGAATTTTGCCTGTGCGAATAAGTCACTCTTTGGCTCGGTTGTACGGTCGTTATTTTCAATTGCGGTAGCGGCATCAGCTGCTACCAGTGCGTACCTACAGCGTCACGACCCAATTACTAAAATTTGGGTCGCAGATTCTGCGCGCGCACTTTCGGTTTCCGATAAGACACTCTCTTGAACTCGAAAAAAATGAGTCAGGAAGGACGCTTGCTTTTGCAAGGTCCATTAAAAAACGTCATTCCCACGCCCGTCACGGACGCGAAAATGACGTTTCAAATTGCAGAAATGCAGTAGAACTCTTACTCTTGTGAGAATATTGATGAGGCTGGCTTTTCCAAGTCATCCCCAGTCTAACTAACTTCCTGGCGGATGCAAGCGAATCTCGAATTCCTCCACGTAAAGCCCAAAAATGCTCTCGAATCCGCTCGTTGAACTCCAGGAAGTCGTGTGGCAGGTCGATAATCGCCCGATAATTGACCGGGTTTCATGGAAACTGATGCCCGGTGAGCACACAGCAATCCTCGGAAATAACGGCTCGGGCAAGACCTCGCTCATTCGGCTCGCGACGGGCTTTCTTCGCCAAAATGCGGGCGGAACGGTTCGCTGGCAAGGCGAGGAACAAGTCGAATTGCGCGACCTCCGCCGTAGCATCGGATGGGTCACAGCAACACTGCCTCCTCAGGTTCCCTTGCGAGAGCGAGTCCTCGAATTCGTCGCTTCTGGACGGCATGCCGAAGTCGGCTTGCGCCCTCCGATTCGAACCGAACAGACACCGTCGGAAACGGAAGAAGCAAGTCGCCTGTTGGAGGAGTTTGGGTGCAGCCATCTCGCGGCGCGACGTTTCGCACGACTTTCGCAAGGCGAGCAGCAACACATTATGCTCGCGAGAGCCCTTATGGCTTTACCGCTGCTGATCATTCTGGACGAGCCGTGTTCGGGACTGGATCCAGGTGCCCGCGAGACTTTTCTCCGGGCGCTGCATGATGTGCTGGAGCGGCCCGGTTGCCCCACGATGGTGATGATCACCCATCACATTGAAGAGATCCTGCCAGCGACAAAACGCGTTCTCGTGATGGAACACGGCAAGATTGTTCGTGATGGATTGCCGGACGAGATTCTGACCGCGGATACATTGCGGCAAATTTACGGAGCCGCGCCCGCGAAAATTGAACTTCAATCCGGTCGGCGCTGGCCGATCTGGTAGCAGGTTTGATGCGCGGTCGCAGGCTAAAGCCTCCAACGTGCGCGGTCGGGAGGGCGAGGCTCCGTCCGAGCCGCCGAAGCGTTTGGCGCTTACAATGGCCATGGGAGCTAGAGTCTCTTTCCAAATTCCAAATTCCAAATTCCAAATTTCAGATTTCAGATTTCAGATTTCAAATTTCAAATTTCAAATTTCAAATTTTCTATTTCTCATTTCTCATTTCTCATTTTCTATTTCTATTTCTATTTCTATTTCTATTTCTATTTCTCATTTCTCCAGTGGCCTTAATTCTCGCTGCCACGTATCGATTCTCTGTTTCAGCAATAACAACATTTCGCCAAAACGTCCTCCACCAGTGACGGCAGGCGAAAGCCTGCATTCCGACGTGCGCGGTCAGTTTGCGTTGCCGATTCATGTGCGCGAGCTATAATGAAATTCGATCGCGGCGGTTGCAATTCGTAACCCCGCGTTCACAGCCCCGCCACCGAACTTTGGGCTTCATCAGGTGGCATCTCGAATGACTCAATCGAAATTGCGGCGGCAAATTGCTTTCGAAGCCGCACAGCTGATGTACCAGCGGCAGGAATCCGAGTACTACCGCGCCAAAATGAAAGCCGCGAAACACATCTGTCGTGGGTGGGTTAAGCCAGCGGACTTGCCAAGCAACGGCGAAATCAGGGACCAGGTCCAAATGCTGGCTCGAACATTCGAAGGCGACGCTCGCACCGACCGACTGTTGGAAATGCGACTGGAAGCACTCCGCATGATGAGGACGCTCGGGAACTTTCGCCCGCGCCTGATCGGCAGCGTGCTCACCGGACACATTCGACAGGGTTCCGATATCGACTTGCACCTGTTCGCCGAAAGTTCGGCTCCGGTGGCCGCCGCGCTGGACTTGGAAGGAATCGTGTACGACATCGAAAAGAAGAAAGTCCGCAAGCAAGGCGTGGAGACGGTTTACACGCATATTCATGTGCAGGATCGCTTTCCGGTTGAACTGACGATCTATCCAACGAACAAGGCGCATTACGTTTTCAAAAGCTCGATCACAGGGAAAGCGATCGAGCGAGCCAGCATCTCTGAGCTCGAGATGTTTCTTGAAAAAGAGTATCCGCAACACGATCTCGATGCACATTTTGAAGCGCTTGCAGAAAAGGTAGATCGTTTTCAGGTCTATCTGTCACTGCTGTTGCCACTGGAAAACGTCAAGCAAAGCCCGAAGTATCACCCGGAAGGCGATGCGCTCTATCACAGTTTGCAGGTTTATGAGCTGGCGAAAGACGAGCTCCCCTACGATCAGGAATTCATTACCGCAGCGCTGTTGCACGACGTTGGCAAAGGCATCGACGCAGATGATCACGTCAATGCCGGGCTCGAAGCCCTCGACGGGTTCATCACCGATCGAACGGCCTGGTTGATCAGGCATCACATGGACGCCCATCAGATTCGTGATGGATCGATTGGCGCTCGAGCCAGAAAGCGTCTGGCAGCGAATGAGAATTTTGAAGATTTGATGCTGTTGAACGACTGCGATATCGGCGGGCGTCAGCAAGGCGTTTTGGTCGATGAAGTCGAAGATGCGCTTGAGTATCTGAGAGAACTCGAGCGCATGTGTTAGGGGCAGCGTGTTGGTATCAATTGAGCAATGTTGAAACGTTAAAGAACGTTGGGCGCGTAGAGATTTCGCCTAAAAGGCCAATACTCTCAAACGGTTTGAACTCACAGGTAGTGGATCTTGTCAAAGATCCCTCAGTCGTCCGCGAAAAACGCTGATGCTGCAAGGATCTTTAACAAGATCCACTGCGAACTATCCGGCCTACATGATGCTGCCAACGCAGAACAATGCCGCGTACAGCAGAAGCAATCCAGCCGTCATCCCAAGCACCGGATTCAGTCCGACGCCGCTGGTTTTCCATACCTTGCGAATCAAAACCAATCCCGGAACGATCACCACCGCAGCAAGCAAAACTGATATTTGCATTCCAAAGCACATCCATAGCACGACTGGAATCGCTGCGGCGGCGACTACGCAGATTGTGTATTCCCACCTTACAAAAGTCGCACCAAACCGTACG
>CALHZT010000124.1 GCA_938040995.1 uncultured Pirellulaceae bacterium
AGGCAGGCGTTGCCGACCTGGATGACCATCACGGCGGGGATCGCGTAAATCAGATAGCGAAGGTATCGCAGCGCATACGTGGCTGCGTCAGATTCGAGTCCCATGCCGACGATAAACTGCTTATCAAACGTTGCAAACAGCGCGGTGATGATGGCGGCAAGTCCGATCCCACAGAGCATCGCCTGATTGGTGACTTGTTTTGCCTTCGCATATTCGTCAGCACCGACAAACCTGGCGACCATCGCCGTCGCACCAATCGCGATCGAGGCAAACATGCTGGGAATCAGCCACATCGTGTACGCCATCAAACCGATCGCGGCCATCGGGGCTTCGCCCGGCACAAAATTGCCGGTCAGGAACGTATCGACGAGTCCCACGAGAAGATTCAGCGTTTGCTGAACCAGGACCGGTCCTGCCAGATACGTCATCGGTCGCCAAACGCCAGGAGTTGAGATGACGTAGGACTTCAACAGACGACTCTTGAAATGGCTGGAAACATGAGAGCCACCAACGGTAACCCAATTGCGTTGCGGTCGATAGCTCCGTTAACAACGGCTCCTGAGTGTTCCTCCAGATGCCAAGATGTTCGTTGTAGCGCGAATTTGGGTGGAAATTCAGCTGGTTTGGGTCATGAATACGCAACGACGAACTTTGTTCTGCGGTTCGGGTATGATAGGGAAAAGGTTTGCCCTGGGCGACAAAGAAAGTAACCGTTCACGCGGGCAAGGGTCTGGCTCAATTTTTCGGCTGTAAACTGACTTATTTCGCGTTGCGGACAAACGCCGAAAATTTGTGCCTGACCCTCTCGAACCTGAGGAAACGTTAAAATTCGTGAACGGTTACCAAAGAAACTTGATCAATCTACGAAGCATTTCATGGCTGAAGAAACAAAAACCGAAGTCGGAAGTTACTTTATCTCGAACTACCCGCCGTTCTCGGTGTGGAATGACGAATCGTTACCCGAGGTAGAAACGGCGCTGGCGGCGGCTCCGGCAGATGTCCCGCTTGGTCTTTACCTGCATATCCCGTTCTGTCGCAAGCGATGCAAGTTTTGCTACTTCCGTGTCTATACGGACAAGAAAGCCGATGAGATCGAGACGTATCTCGCGGCGCTGTCGCGTGAGATTGAACTTGTCAGTCGTCAACCTTGCCTGGGCGACCGGCCATTTCGCTTCGTCTACTTTGGAGGTGGTACGCCGTCTTTCCTGAGTTCACGCCAGCTCACGTCGTTGGTCGATCGACTGCGAGCCAACATTAACTGGGATCTTGCGGAAGAAGTCACGTTTGAGTGCGAGCCGGGAACGCTGTCGGAAACGAAAGTCAAAACGCTGGCCGACGTTGGTGTCACGCGACTGAGTCTGGGCGTTGAGAATTTTTCGGACAAAGTGCTCGAAGAGAATGGCCGCGCTCATTTGTCCGGCGAGATTATGAAATCATGGGACTGGATCAAGAACGCCGGATTCCCAAACGTGAATATCGACCTCATCTCCGGCATGGTTGGCGAATCGTGGGATAACTGGAAAGACTGTGTCAAAAAGACAATCGACTTGCAGCCAGAGAGTGTCACGATTTATCAGATGGAGCTGCCATTCAATACGACCTATTCGAAAGATATTCTCGGGAATGATGTCGAGGTGGCGGTCGCCGACTGGAACACAAAACGTGAGTGGGTAAATTTCGCATTTGATGAGCTGGGATCTGCCGGCTATCACGTGTCGAGCGCGTACACGATGGTTCGCGATCCGGATAAAGTGAATTTCAGTTATCGCGATAATCTCTGGCAGGGATCGGATCTTCTCGCGACGGGCGTTGCAAGCTTCGGGCACATTTCCGGCGTGCATTATCAGAATCATCCCGACTGGAAAGGCTACGTCGGCGCGCTTGACGAAGGTCGGCTGCCACTGAATCGCGCCTATCGCCCGACGGATCATCAGCGGCTGGTTCGCGAAATGATTTTGCAAATGAAGAAGGGTTATTTGCTGCCGGGTTATTTCCAGGAGAAATTTGCCGCGAATATTATTGATCGTTGGAATAACCAGTGGAAACAATACAGAGAAGATGGGCTTGTCGCGTCGATTGATGACGACCGCATTGAATTGACGCGGGACGGTTTGCTGCGAGTCGATTCGATGTTGCCGGTGTTCTTCGAGCCAGAGCATCAAGATATTCGGTATACCTAAGTTGGTGTACAGGCTTTAGCCTGCGACAGCATCGATAGTTGCACGGCTGTCCCAGCCGTCGTCCGCAATTACCTGGCCGTCCCAGCCGCCATCATTCACCCGCCATATTTAGCACAACATAATTCAGCAGGCTAAAGCCTGTACACCAACCATGCTGCACTTCATGATGGGCGAATTCGAAGCGGAGTTTCCGACGGATTGTCGGTATGCGAAGAATCATATGTGGGCGTCGGAATCTGGAGAACGGATTCGATTTGGTTTCACGGCTTACGCCGTTCGCCTGTTGCAGGATGTCTATTTTCTCGACTGGAACTTCGACGCGCCCGCAACGGTCAGTTCCCGGCAACTGCTCGGATCCATTGAAAGCAAGAAAGCCGAGAGTGACCTCTTCGCCCCGTTGGCTGGTGAGCTGTCGGAATTCAATGCGACGCTGCTGAACGATCCATCGGCGATCAACGTCGACAAGTATGGCGAGGGCTGGCTATTTGAAATGGCGGCCGAAGTGGATGCCCAATCGGAATTAATGACGCCAAGCGAATACGTCTCGCATCTCGCGGATGTTTGGGAAGTCACCCAGCGGACGATCAAGGGCCAGCTGAATTAGCCTCGCAATTCTTTGCCGCTCGATGAAATGGGCTGGCGACTTTGCTATAATCGTGGCTGTTCAAGCAAACAGAGTAAATCGTTATGGCTCGTCGAATTTCCGCCGTTGTATCGCAAGGTCAAAGCCACAACCCGCGCAAGCGTGAGTTGGAGGAAGAGTTGGTGACTCTGCTCATGATGGAGCCTGGCATTGACGCGGCCGTAATTCCCAATCTGTACGACGTCAAACCAGATGGAACCAGTGCACTCGCCTTGCAAGGCGTATCCGGTGACGTGATCGTGTTCAGCTGGCTTTATGAGCGAGCCGCAAGGTGGACGCTTGACCGGTTGGACGTTCGCGGCGCTGAAGGCGTCTCGACGATCAATGCCGAGCTGGATGAAGATGAGGAGGGGGATTCGGAGGCTGGTGATTCGGCTGATGAAGAGAAAAAGTCGCGAGTCGCCGATGATCGCCCTGTGCCGAAACGCAGGATTTATTGTTTGGAGCTATCAGCGTTCGAGTCCGCTGCGGAATTCATGGTGGAAGTTCGACGGATTCAGAAGGAACTCACGACGAGTGTTGTCTCGTTGGGCGGACTTGATGATTGGGTTTCGCCAACGGCCAAGCCAAGTCCCGAATCTCTGGAGCGGTTTGCCAACCCGACGAATGATACCGCGCTTGGTAGCAATGGCACACTTCAGCATGCCGAAGGATCAAATGGCTTCCATGCATCGAATGGGGCGGCGGAACCCGCGGTCGATGTGATTCGAATCGATGAATCGGCAGATCGTAGATGGTATCCGGTGATAGATTTTGGCCGCTGCACGAACTGTATGGAGTGCATCGACTTTTGTCTGTTCGGCGTTTATGGCATTGATGGTGCGGAGACCATCCTCGTTGAGCAGCCGGACAATTGCCGAAAAGGATGTCCGGCTTGCAGTCGCGTGTGTCCGGAGAATGCGATTATCTTTCCGCAGCATAAATCTCCAGCCATCGCGGGAGCACCGGCGGAAGTTGGTACGCTGAAAATCGACTTGTCGCGATTGTTTGGTGCGCCTGATGCCGTAGAGCAAGCCGCACGGGAACGCGATGAGCAGCTGGTGTTGGCTGGTCGTGAAACCGTTGGATTGACGGTTGGAATTCCAAAGCGGCAGGAAGAAAACGCTACTGAGTCCAAGGATGAGCTTGATGATCTGATTGACGGGCTCGATGAGTTGGATATTTAGAGCGGACTCGGGAGGGCGAGGCTCCGTCCGAGCCGCTGAATCGGTTGATGGCATTGGCCGTTCGATCGGACAAAAAGGACAAAAAAGGTCGGGAGTCTTTTTCGGCTGAACCGCCCTTGTTGAATCACAACGCGTTGGCCGAAAAAGACTCCCGACCCTTTCGGCTACCATCGGTTGACGGTCAATGGTAATTCAGCGGCTCGGACGGAGCCTCGCCCTCCCGTCGACCGCAATAAAAACGTCAACCAAAACGTCAGCCAAAACGTCAGCCAAAACGTCAGCCAAAACGTCAGCCAAAACGTCAGCCAAAACGTCAGCCAAAACGTCAGCCAAAACGTCAGCCAAAACGTCAGCCAAAACGTCAGCCAAAACGACGCGCG
>CALHZT010000125.1 GCA_938040995.1 uncultured Pirellulaceae bacterium
GATCACGGAATCAGTCAAGAAGAAGTGCCCGGAGTGCAAGAAGAGCAAGCTCCGCCGCCTGTTCGGCACCGGCGCCGCGATCATGTTCAAGGGCAGCGGATTCTACGAAACCGACTACCGCAGCGATTCGTACAAGAAGGGTAAGAAGGCCGCCGAGAAAGCCAAAAGCGACAGCAGCGACAAAAAATCCGGCGATAAAAAAAGCGACTCAAAATCCACCAAGTCCGACTCGAAAGCCAAGAAGAAAAAGGACTGACAGGTCCAAGTAATGGCCGCAGTTAAATTTGGCTGCGACGGAATTGGCCGCAGTTAAGATGGCTGCGACGGAATTGGCTGCGACCGAATTGGCGAGGACTAAATTAGCCGCGGTTAAGGTTCATGCTACCCTCCCTCGCCAACGCGGTGATTGGCGAGGCACGAGCCAGTCAGACCGCTTGGCGTTGGGGAGGGTCGGAGCCTAAGCGACGGGGAGGGGCACATTCATGTCCAAGCGACGTCACAACTCCAACTCCAAAATCAACCCCACCTCTCGCGCCCGCGCCCTCCGTCAAAACGCCACCGAATCCGAAAGTCTTCTCTGGGCCGCTCTCCGAGGCAAACAACTCTGCGGGCTCAAATTTCGTCGACAACACTACATCGCTCCCTACTATGTTGACATTGCCTGCCCGGAGAAGAAGCTCATTGTCGAAATTGATGGTGGCTATCACGACTTGCTTGGCAAGTACGATTTGGAGCGTGAGAAATACCTACGCGATCTCGGCTGGGACGTGTGGCGAGTCAGCGATAAAGACGTGAAGAGGGATCTCGATGCGGTGTTGCTGGGGATTGCGCGGCATCTTGGCATTCCGTTTGAATTCAAGCGGCGGTCGGGACGTGGGTCGGGGATGAAGAACGATCGAAGTGGGTGAGAATGCACTGCGAAAGGCCCCTCCCCGTCGCTGAGGCTCCGACCCTCCCCAGCGCCAAGCGATATGACTGGCTCGTGCCTCGTCAGTCATCGCGTTGGCGAGGGAGGGTGGCAATTGATTGACAACGCCAAGATCAACACCATGGATCGAGTCGCTTCACTTTTGCAATGATTCTGCGTCGTCTGACAATCTGAAAACTCAGTAAACATCACGCTGATAGCGACCGGCCTCTTTGAGCTCCCGAATTTTCTCTGCGCTTCTATCGCTGGATAACCCGCCGTGCGTTTTGAAAATCTGATGCAGTGCGTCGTCAACATCCTTGGCCATGCGGGAGGCATCTCCGCAAACATAGAAGCTGGCACCAGCTTCCAGCCACTCGTAAAGTGCCGCCCCGTTTTCCAGCATGCGATGTTGAACGTAGATTTTTTCGTCCTGATCGCGACTGAACGCCGTATCCAGGCGACTCAGCAGACCATTGTCAACGTATTCGCCAAGTTGATCCCGATAGAGAAAATCCGTTGCCTCATGCTGATCGCCAAAAAAGAGCCAGTTACGCCCTGTTGCATTGGTGAACTGTCGCTCCTGCAGAAAAGCCATAAACGGCGCGATCCCCGTCCCCGGACCCACCATAATGATGTCGGTGGCGGGATCGTCGGGTAAACCGAAACCGTGGGATGGTTGAACGAAAACCTTAACCGCATCGCCAGTCGCAACCCGTTCCGCGAGCATCGTGGATGCGACTCCTTTTCGCAAACGTCCGTTCTTTTCGTAGACGACTTTTCCTACCGTCAGATGGACGTGGCCCTCGTGAAGGTTCGGCGAACTCGCGATCGAATACAGTCGTGGATTCAACGGTGGCAACAGATCGGCCACCGCCCTACCCGTCGGTTGGACATCAGGAAACGCCTGCAGGAAATCGAGCAGATCAAACTCGTCCAGCAAGTCAGAATCGGCCAGCTCCCGAACTTTGTCAGCCTGTTTCGGGGCCAGCCCGACAATCAACTCGACGAAATCTTCATCGACCGCGGAAAGATCCCGCGTCATCAACTCTTTCTCAATCTCGGCTGCGTCGCCATTCACGTCGCAGCAGGAAATTACCGAACGCACGAGGCTCGGGCAATTGGTCGGATAAACACCGAGCGCATCTCCAACCTGGTACCGGATATCGCTTCCGTTCAGGTCAATTTCTACATGCCGTACATCCTTGCTCGATCCCGACTTGTTCAACGAATCGGATTTGATCAAACGTGCTGGAAAAGGATTGGCTCTCGTGTAACCTGTCGCGATACTCTTGTCCAGGTCTTCTTTGACGACTGGCGAGGCATCGGATTCCTTCATCAGTTTCTTGAGCATCTTCGCCGTATCTTTACCACCCGGCGAGCAGAGTTTCAGGTTCGACTCGGTCCCGCTGGCAATCGCCTCGGAATACGTTTGACAAACGTAGCCGCATGCGCCGCAATCCAGTTGCGCCATCGCTGCCATTAATCTTCGATCTAGTGGTTTGCCTTCGGCAAGCTTGAGGCGTTCTTCCATTGGCATCGAGTCATCATGCCACGGAAAATCTTCTTCTTGCGATTCTCCTACTGAGGCAACGTCCAATCCGGCAATGGCTCCAACCGCAGCCTGACTCTCAGCCGTCTCTGCCGAAGTCGCCGGAATGCCCATCATGCCCGCAAAAAAACCATTTAGCCACGCTCGCTGCTCATCATTGAATGGAGCGCTATCGGGAATTATGGAAACGGCAGTTTGAAGCTGTTTGTCAGTCATTGGATATCGTCAAAAAGTCTATCTGTTACCGTCTTTTGTCATCGTCGTCTGATGCGGCGTTCCAAGGCATTTGCTCGACCATAGCCGTCATATTTCGGCTAGAGGATATTTCAAAACCGTTCGTAGTACCGGCTTTAGCCGGAATTGATTGCGAACTTTTCGCCTAAAGGCGGTACTACAAACTTCCGCATTCAGGTTTCGAAATGTCCTCCAGATTGCCGCCACTCTAGTTCACCGCCACTGCGCCGCCCGAAATGTACTCATTCCACACATCGTCGGTTGTCCGGCCTGCAAAGCTCACAAACGCTTCGCCGTCCTCCCGGTGATCGAGATACGCCTGAACGACTTGCAGCAGCAGCGCAGGCACTTCTTCGAACGCAATCGCCGGAAAGAGCACGCGAGCCACATTTTGGTTCTTGCCCCAGCCACCGCCCAGCGCGATGTCGTACCCTTCAACCATGTCATCACCGACTTCGACACTCGTGCCAAGCAGTCCGATATCGCCGATGTAATGTTGTGCGCAGGAGTGATGGCAACCAGTCAGGTGAATGTTGAGCGGGAGGTCGAGATCGAGTCGTTCTTGCAGGAAATCTGCAAGATACATGCCGTGGGCTTTGGTATCCGCGGAGGCAAACTTGCAACCTGCATTGCCAGTGCACGCCACGAGACCGGCGCGGAACTTCGTGGCTTGCCAGTCGAGGTCGAGCGCCTCGATTCGCTGTTTTACTGTGTCGATGCTCGCGTTTTCGATATGGGGGATGAGCAGATTCTGCCAAACCGTCAAACGGACAATGCCCTCTCCAAACTCCGCAGCAATGTCTGCCAACCCCCGAAGCTGCGAACTCCGAATTCGCCCGACGGGCACTACCACACCGACATACGACTTGTCAGGTTGTTTTTGTGGATGAAATCCGATGTGCCCCATTCGGTTTTCCGCGGCGGTATGTTGCTCGTTGCACTGCTCCAACGGAAACTTCAGCAGCGACCATCCGAGATCCTCTTCGACAGCAACCAGGAATCGTTCGAACCCCCAATCATCAAGCAGGTATTTCAGTCGCGCCTTTTTTCGATCAGTGCGATCACCGTTTGCAACAAACACCCGAAGGATCGCAGCGGAAACTTCGGAGCACTGCTCTGGCTTGACCAATACGCCCGTCGGGCGGGAAAAATCAAGATGTCCGGTAATGCCACCTAACTGCAACTGCATGTAGATGCCAGCGGGCACCTCATCCGTCGCGGATCTCGGCGTTACTTGAAATGCCATGAATCCAACGTCGTTGGTGTCGCTGAGCGGACTGATCGTTCCGCCACCGTCGAAGGAGATGTTGAACTTGCGAGGCAAGCCATAAAGTTCGCGATGATTCAGCAAGTGCCAATTCAGATCGGTCGCGAGGGGCAGCGTCTCAATCAACTCCGCGGGATCAAAGCCGCTCGTCGGAGTCGCCGTAATATTCCTCACGTTGTCGCCGCCCGATCCCTGGTTCACAATTCCCAGCTGTCGCAAGCCGACCAGAACATTCAGTGGATCGGCCGCGCTGATTTCACGTAGCTGCAGGTTGGCCCTTGTCGTCACATCGACGTATCCTCCGGCGTACTTGTCGGCGAGATCGGCGAGTCCGTGCAGCTGAAAGCTGTTGAGTTCACCGCCTGCGATTCTCGCCCGACACATGTACGCGTCATGGGCAGGCGCGACGTAGAAAAGCCCGTGAAACTTCGTCAGGAACACGTCAGTCCCGGACGGAAATTTTTCCTCTGCGGCTTGCTGCCGCATCTGGTCCCACATGTCCAGCGCATTTTTCGACTGTTTCGCCTGCTCTTCTTTGCAGAGCTTTTGCCCGGCCGATTCGAAGCGATCCATGGCCTGGTAGGCAATGGCTTCCGGAGCCGCGGGGGATTTCCCGACGCTCACGCCGCCACCGATCGTGACGCTGGTTCCCAAGTCGTCATTCCGCGCGCAATCCGAAAGAATCGGCAAGCCTCGCGTCGCACGCGCCACGTCGGCACCCAGTGCGAACCCCTGGAGGTAATTCTGTTGTTCACGACTGAAGCCGCCGGTTCCATTTTTCGATTCGGAAGATAATCTGTCCGTGTTGTTCATGGCGCACCATTCACCTGGTCAATTGTTTCGCTGCTTCGTCAGGCAAACCGCGCAGTTCTTGTACGACGGTTGCCTCGAATACGGATCGAAATGGGCCAGTGTCAGTCGATTGGTTTCCTCATAGTGCATGGGAATAAACACCTGCCCCGCTTGCATGCCAGCCGTAACGCGTACGCGGGCGTCAAGATTGCCGCGACGCGAGCTGATATGGACGACATCATTTTGGGTAACGCACAATCGCACTGCATCGTCCGGATGAATCTCGACATAGATCTCCGCCGGAGAAAGCTGGCGGAGAACTGGCGACTTTTGTGTGCGGGTCCGGGTATGCCACTGCGATGCGGTGCC
>CALHZT010000126.1 GCA_938040995.1 uncultured Pirellulaceae bacterium
CAGTTGAACGGTGGGCTCGACTAGCGTCAATGCGCTTTAGCGTTCGCCGGCGCGGGAGGGCGAGGCTCCGTCCGAGCCGTGAACCTGAGCAACGCGTTGTTTCCTCTCGCAGTTCGACCATGGCCGCACCCTCGCGTCGGACTCTGCGAACTCTGCGTCGCCGCGATTCTCTCCTCTACGAACAGCGAACCCTATGAATGGAATCGAGCCCCACTTTGCGGCTCGGACGGAGCCTCGCCCTGGGGTGTTGTAAAGTTGGCCTTGCCAATAGTTTTGAGTTGTTCCAGAACGGTGCAAACTGTTGCAGATACATCGACGCGTAAGGCCGCTCCTCCCCGTCGCTTAGGCTCCGACCCTCCTCACGCGACGCGTGATATGCTCTGCTCATTCTTCGCATGACACCACTGCGTCGGAGGAGGGTTGCGTGGGGCGAGCCGCCGAGGCCAGGCAAGCGGCTGCAATAAATCTGGCGTGAGCACAAATGCCACGCAATATCGAATTCACAACACCCCAGCCTCGCCCGCCCGTCGACCACAAGGTCTTTGCAAATTCCTGCCGCAAGCAACGCTGCCACCGCCTGTCGCCTGCTAAAATACCTGCAGGAGAGCAGTTTGCGGCATTGACGGCATCCTCCTGTTCTCCGATCATTCCCTGCCATTCTGCCATTTTTGAAAGTCGCAAGTTGAGTACGTCGACAGATCTTCAAGCGTATTGCACCGACGTGGCTACGCGTGCGCGCGACGCCTCCCGGCGACTGGGAAGCGTCGATACGGTTACCAAGAACCAGTGGCTGAAGGAATCGGCGAAAGCGATCAGAGCCGCCACCGGCGACTTGATGAAGGCGAATGAACTCGACCTCGCCGCGGCTCCTGGTTTCGGACTAACCGATGCACAGACGGATCGATTGCGGCTGGACAAAACACGGATCGACGGAATCGCATCCGGGATGGAACAACTCGCCAGTCTCGCCGATCCGATTGGCGAAATCCTCGAACAAAAGACGCGCCCCAACGGCCTGGAAATTCGCAAGGTTCGCGTGCCGCTCGGCGTTGTGTTTTTCATCTATGAATCGCGGCCAAACGTGACCGCAGACGCGGCAGGCATTTGCGTGAAGAGCGGCAACGCCGTCATCCTGCGGGGCGGCAAAGAAGCCGCCAATTCCAGCCGGGCAATCGTCGACATCATGCGTGGCGTTGGTGACACCGTGGGCTTGCCGCAGAACGCGGTGCAGCTGGTTGCGGAATCTGATCGAGCCGCCGTTGGTCATTTCCTGGCACTTGGCGACCTGATCGACCTTGCGATTCCGCGAGGCGGCGAGGGTCTGATCCGCCGCGTGGCTGCCGAAGCCACCATGCCCGTCATCAAACACTTTTCTGGCAATTGCCACATCTACGTCCACGATTCGGCCGACCTTGCGATGGCGGAGCGGATTGTCGTCAACGCGAAGTGTCAGCGAATGGGTGTTTGTAACGCGGCGGAATCGCTTTTGATCGACAAGTCGATTGCTGGTGACTTCCTGCCACAAATCGCGACCGCCCTGCGAGCGAACGACGTCGAACTACGAGCCGACACCAATGCGATTGCGATCCTTGGCGAGGGGCACGCGGTACCGATTGTGGAAACCGACTATTCAGAAGAGTACCTTGGGCCGACAATTTCGGTATGCGTCGTTGAGAACTGCGCCGCGGCCATTGACCATATCAACAAGTATGGCTCGGGGCACACCGATTCGATCGTTGCGACGGAACCGTCTGCAACGAACGAATTTCTGACGAATGTTGATAGTGCGGCCGTGATGGTGAACGCAAGTACGCGTTTCAACGACGGCAGCGAATTTGGCCTGGGCGCCGAGATCGGAATCAGTACCGACAAGTTTCACGCCCGCGGACCATGTGGGCTGAACGAGCTGACAACGTACAAATACCACGTGCTTGGCGACGGCCAGATTCGGGAATAAGCCGGCGTAGCGAAATGCCGAACGATCAGGGAGGATCGTAAATGTCCGACAACCATGACCTCAGCGACATCCAGTCAACGGAACTGACACCCGAAGAACGCGAGAGCCTTCTTCACGGCCCCGCGACAGATGAACCGGGCACCGGCGAGTCGATGGCCGGCGTTGCCATGGTCGCGATGACGGATGCGGAAGAGAGCGTACCAACAACGGTTGGCAATCAAGTCGCCGGGTCACTCATCAACATCTATCGCGACTTTGCCATGCGACTGGCGACGCAGTTCACCGAACGGCTTCGCTGCGAAACGCTGATCACCGATGTCCAACTCAGCCAGCCATCGTACGGCGAGTTCATTTTCAGTTTGCAACATCCGACTTGCCTGCACGTCATCGACGAACCAGCCTGCGAAACGGCGTGGTTATTGGAACTCCATCCGGAGATTCTGTTCCCGCTGCTTGACCGTTTGCTCGGCGGCGGCAGACTTCCAGTCACGCGAATCCGCCGCCCGCTTACCGAGATCGAAACGAAGCTGGTGTCGCGAATCACCAACGACATTCTGCAGGACTTCCGCGCGGCGTGGCGGCCGGTAAATTCCTGGCACCCTCGCCTGAACCGGATCGAAGGAAACCCCAAGCTGGTCCGCGAAGCCCATCCCTCGCATCCGATGGTCGTGATTGAGATGTCGATCGAGTTCGCTGGCAATCGCGGCCCGCTGCGAATTGCAATGGCGACTGCCGATCTGTTGCGGATTCGCGAAGAGATTCTAAATCCACCTGGCCCGCCGGCTGATCAAGTCGCGATGTCCATTGCACTCGCCGAAACGACGATTCCCGAATCCGAACTAAACAATCTTGCGGTCGGCGATATTATCCCAACGAACACGGCTCCGGACCAATTGGCGACGGTCTACATCGATGGACAACCAAAATTTCTCGGCCGCCCTGGCACAAGTCGCGGGAAAAAGGCCGTCCGAATCGAAGCCGCGATTGAAGAGTAGCCAGCCAGCGATGCCAAACCCTTATGAATCGAATCAAACGATCGAAGATGATTCGCATCGCTTGTCTACGTGGCGAATCGTTGCGTCGATACCATTCATCTTTTTCGGCGTGGTCTGGTCGCTTCTCTTCATTCGTATGCCTGCGAGGCTGAATGAAGCGTGGGCGCTCTATTCGAATGGCGGTTGGGAGAGCATTCGCAGTGATTTGGCGTTCACCGAATCATTGCAGCGCTGCACGATCTTGCCGCTGATGGGGTGCGGTGCTCTCCTGGTCGCTTATGGTCTGTTGCGACGCCGAAATTCTTGCATCCTCGCTGGTGCGATTTGGGCTGTAGTCGCATTTGCGACCGGCGATGCCTTTTTCGATGAACCGTGGAGCATACTCCTGCTCGCCAACGTTTGCAGCAACTCCTCGTGTCGGGCAAGAGCGCCCAACCTACGCAGCGAATTCAAAGTAGACAATGCCCTGGCGTTCAGTCGATAAATTTTGCGGCAGACTGACGCTTGCGATTTACTGCCAGCTGCAACACGTCAGGCCGGCCATAGTGACCGCTACTGTCCATGTTTTGGCGTTCGCGCAGCACCGCTTCGTAATCAAGGCCAGCGACGATAATTTCTTCGCTGCCGACCACGGGTTCGACGATCCACTCGCCGTCCGGACCGGCGATGCACGATCCGCCGTCATAGAAGCACTCTTCGTTGCCAATCATCTCGCGGCGGGACGGAATCCCTTCGGGAATATCTTCGGGGCGGATAATGCTGCTTGCCGAAACGACAAAGCAGCGACCTTCTTTGGCCACGAAACGGGTAATGTCATTCGTCAGCCGAATGCAACCGGGCCAAAGCATGACGTGCAAATTCATGCCGGTCGCATAAAGTGCGGCTCGTGCGAGCGGCAACCAGTTTTCCCAACAGTTCAGGCCGCCAACATGAAACGGGCCGACGGGATGAGTCACCAGGCCGGCTCCATCACCCGGAGCCCACGACAGTCGCTCCTCATAAGTCGGCATGAGTTTACGATGAACCGACAGGATCTCGCCGGCATTTTCGCCATGCCCTTCGATGTAGACTCGCGAGCAGTAGATTGAGTGACCACCCCGATCGACGGCTCTTTCCGCAACGCCCACCATCACCGAAATGTTATGAGCTTTCGCGGCATCGCAAACTGCTTGCAGGTGGTTTGCAGCGTTTTCAAAGCCGGGCTGCGGGAGCGTGACGGCTTGATCGAGATACTTTGCGTGAATCTCTTTTTGATCGGTGGCTTCCCATCGAGCCGCATCTGTTCGGCACAGCCAGAGTGGATACGCCGGGATCAGTGTTTCACCGAATGCGATGAACGAGCAGCCTTCAGCCGCAGCTGATTCAATCGCGGTGATGACTTTGGCGATGGTGGCGTCGCGGTCGAGGAAGACCGGAGCGATTTGGCCGATAGCGATTTTCATAGTCAGACAAACAGGTGGGTTATGGGAATTTGAGTTTGCCAATCTACACTACAGCGGTTTCTGTATCAGCGAACAGGAGCACCCGGATTCCCACTTCCGACTCGACTGACGTCTATTTGATTGCGCGCCGCTTTCTCAGGAAATTTTGTGACGCGGCGGTCGAAAGTTTCTTTTGGTGCGTGAAACTGCAGATCTAGCGACTATTTTTCAGGTTTCGAATCCGCAATCCGGCGACTGGCGCACCCCGTGCCAATAAGTATTGTCAGCTGACGATTGGCTGCGGGGAAGCTGGCCGTCGATTTTACTCACGCTTGTCCCCCGACTGTGAAAGGGCTTCGCTATGTTTCGTACCACACTTGGAAAATCACTTTTGACGTTGGCACTCGGCGCCATGACTCTAACGATGACGGGCAATGCCATGGCCCAGAATCTTGGGAACGGCAACCGTGGCAA
Organism: uncultured Pirellulaceae bacterium; assembly: GCA_938040995.1. Lineage (GTDB taxonomy): Bacteria > Planctomycetota > Planctomycetia > Pirellulales > Pirellulaceae > CALHZT01. The sequence goes on from CALHZT010000126.1 coordinate 4,848, forward strand.
CGTGAATCGAGTCAATGGAAACCGCGGCAACTTCAATCGTCCGTACAATAACAACTTCAATCGTCCGTACAGCAATAGCTTCTACGGCGGCAACATTAACAACGGCGGAGTCGGTCGACCGCAGGGTTGGTGCGCTACGCCTGTCCCTCGTCCAACGCCGCGACCCGGACGTCCTGTCTACGGTGCAGGCGGATGGAATGGCTACGGGTTTGGCCGCCCTTCTACCAGTGGCTATGGCTGGAATGGATATGGTTACCGTGGTGCGAACAACAGCCGTGCTCCCGTAGGCTTTGATAGATTCACCTGGTAGATCCAGGCAGAAAAACAAAACGTACGATGGACGTCCACGTCCGTCGAATTGTGGTTTGTGCATGATCGACGGACAAGGATGTCCATCGTACGTGTGTGTGGGCGACGGACAAGGATGTCCCTCGTACTTGCCAGAATCACGCTATTCGAATCGCCATCCTGCGGCTTGCCATTCCGGACATATCCAACGGTGCCAGGAAGTCTGTGGGAGGCCCGCCATGCGGGCGTTTCGCCCGATGTATTGCACGACCCGGTACAGGTGTTCCTCGTCTCGCATGATTCTGTCGAAGCTCTCCTGCTACCAGAATGTTCCGCTTCGATTCAGTCGTCGATTGGCCTGCCGCGCAACATAGCCTTTCATGTTCTTGAGAATGATCTCCAGAGGGTGGCCTTCGGTGGGCCGCATCACAAGATGCACATGGTTCGGCATGATTTCGAAGCAAGAGACAAAGTAACGGTCGTGCTGGAACTTGAGGATCGAATCACTCATCAACTCAGCGATTTGGCTTTTCGCCAGTTCGCAGTTGCCATAACCTTTGTCGAGCCACTTTTCTGTGCGAGCCGTGATTTCTTTCGCGTACTCATGCCATTGCCGCTCTGTTCGCGGTTCGGGATTATCGCGTTCCCAAATCTCCCGCCAACGTTTTAGTGATCGAAGTTGTTCCTGCGGGATTGCATCGGCTAGCCGAAACGTCACAAAGTAAGTGGCTCCATCCTGACGCCAATGGGGTAAGTGACGGTGGTAGATTCGCAACGGCAAGTCGGGGTGCAGGCCACGAAAATTTGGCGGCGGGGAAAGGTTGAAGCTCATCGAGATGCCCGTACGATGGACGTCCACGTCCGTCGAGTGAAGAGATTTTTCGGACCGGTCTAAGACACGTTTCGGTCACGGTAGCACAGGTGCGGGCGACGGACAAGGATGTCCATCGTACGATCGGGCTTTGGCAACGGACGAATGTAGGAGCGGATTCGCAGAATCCGCACGATGGACGTCCACGTCCGTCGAGTGGAGAAAGTTTTCCAGGCGGTTTGCGACAACGACCAGTCAATGCAGCGGGCGACGGACAAGGATGTCCATCGTACGATCAGGCTTTGGCAACGGACGAATGTAGGAGCGGATTCGCAGAATCCGTACGATGGACGTCCACGTCCGTCGAGTGGAGAGAGTTTTCCAGGCGGTTTGCGACAACGACCAGTCAGTGTAGCGGGCGACGGACAAGGATGTCCATCGTACGGTCAGGCCTTGGCAACGTATAGCGTTGCCGGTGGTTCACCGAGTGGAATTTCTTTACCGGCGGCTTCTGCGATTTCGGTAAACTCAAGCGAATCGGCGAGCGTCTCGCCCTCGAT
>CALHZT010000127.1 GCA_938040995.1 uncultured Pirellulaceae bacterium
CGGAGTCGGACCAACGCCAAACGTAGCCGGACTGGCAACAGTTCGGGCGAATCGCTCTTAAAGCTTACCGTTTAGGGCTTACGGTTCAACGCTTGCCGCGACCGACCTCGCAATAACCCACGCCATCAAGCGCTTCCCACGAAGCCTTGCGACATCGGCTACGGGTGCGACTACGCCAAGCCGAGGTGCTTGAACATGTGTTTCTTGTAGGCCTCGACACCCGGTTGTCCGTACGGATTGATATCTATCAATCGCCCCTCAACAACCGTTGCCAACATAAACAGCTGAAACAGTTGCCCGAGGTTGTATTCGTCCAATCGGTCGATATGAATATCTGCCGTCGGCCGCTTGTCGTCGAGGTACGCCTGATTCGCACCGGCAATGGCGGCTGACATGATGTCCTGAAGCGTCTTTCCGGCAACAGTATTCAGCTTGTCCTGATTGTTATCGCTTTCTGGTATCGCCAACGGATCGCGCCGCATTTCCTTAACGATAATATTCGTCATCAACTTGTCCCGCGATCCTTCCTGATGCTGCTGGGCACGCGAGTGCAAGTCGCGGGTATTGACCACAGTCAACGGCGTGGCGCCTCGCTCCTGCTTGCCAATGCTTTCGGCCAGCAGCTGGTCGTACCACAAACCAAGGGATTCCAGCGCCTTACTCCACACCGAAAGGACTCGCAGGTTCACCATCCGACGATCTTCCAGCAGATGGCAAACGCCGACGTAGTCGAGCACTGCATTGCTTCCGACGGCGGCATTGCGAAAATGCTCATTCATATCGCTCGCGCCGGCCAGCAACTGTTCGATATCGAGGCCCAAGATTGCCGCCGGAACGAGTCCGACCGGCGAAAGAACCGAGAAACGACCGCCGACTCCGTCCGGCACCTCGTAGATATCTTCACAACCGATCGCCGTCGCCAGTTCGAAAAGCTTGCCGCTCTTCCCAGTCACCGGGATAACGCGTTCGGCGATTTTCTTCGCGTCGCCGCCGCAACACTTGGAGAGCGCGTCGAGGAAGACGCGAAACGAAGCCGCCGTTTCCATCGTGCCGCCGCTCTTACTTATCACAACGATTCCCCAATCGTCACCATCGCCAAGAATGTCAAGCAAGGCAGCCGCCGCGTCGCTATCAACATTATTGCCTTCGAAGTACATACGAGGCACGCCATGGCGCGCGTCGCGATCCAGCTCGTTATGGTACGGATGCCGACACGCATCCATCATGGCTCGAGCCCCCATGTACGAACCGCCGATGCCGAGCACGACGACTTTGTCGACGAGACTTCGCAGCTTTTCTGCCGAAGCCAGAATTCTTCCCAGCTCGCTCTTGTCATCGGATGCCTTATGCTCATCGCTGATCTTTGTTGGCATCTCCACGAAACCGGCGTCGAGCGGCTGCTTTTCCGACGGAACCTCGCCACCGGAATCGAACAGCGGAACGTCAACTTTTACGACTTCGTCCCGAGCCGCGTTGAGGCGATCGGCCAGTTCGGTCAACGCGTCATTGGCCAGTCCGGTGCCGTCGAGGATGCTGCCGGACCAGTCGTAAGTTAAAAGCGATTTGTCAGCCATGATGTTACTTTTCCTGATGTAGCCCGCGTGGGCGTTTACAAATTTAGCGGCTCGGACGGAGCCTCGCCCTCCCAAGCCGTATGACTTGCGCTGATCAACTTACGCCGATTCGACCAGCGACGGATCGTAATCTTCCGGCGGCTCAAATCCAAGGCAGACCATCGTCGTTGCCGCGAGCGAACTAATCCCTGCGTTTTCGACATTGGCCAGTTTCAGACTGGCACTTCCCGACGCGTCGTAGATAAAGCACGGCACCGGATTCAGCGTGTGGCTGGTTTTGCTTCGCGGATTCCCATCACCATCCACCTTTGGCTTGCCGTCCTTGCCAAGCTCGTACATCTCATCCGCGTTTCCGTGATCCGCCGTCACGATCAAAATGCCGTTGGCGGCCTTTACGGCATCGATCAACCGAGCCACACAAAGATCGACGGCTTCGACAGAAATCTCCACCGCAAGCAAGTCACCGGTATGCCCAACCATATCACCGTTCGGATAGTTGGCTCGAATAAAGTCGTGCTTCCCACCGCGAATCGAATCGAGAATCACATCGGTAATCTCACCGCCCTTCATCCACGGGCGTTGCTCGAATGGTAGCAAGTCGCTTTTGATTTCAACGTAGTCTTCGAGCTGATCGGAGAATTTATCGCTTCGGTTGCCATTAAAGAAGTAAGTCACATGTCCATACTTCTGCGTTTCACTCACCGCCAACTGCCGAACGCCACTCTCCGCAAGATACTGGCCCATCACCGCATCAATCTCCGGCGGAGAAACCAGAAAACGCTTTGGAATCTTCTGGTCCGAATCGTATTCCATGATGCCCGCGAACTTGACGTTTGGAATCGGGCCGCGTTCAAACTCATCAAGATCCGGCTCATCAAACGCGCGCGAAATCTCCATCGCGCGATCGCCACGAAAGTTGAACAGGATCACGGCGTCACCATCCACAATCGGCCCGACCGGCTTGCCGTCACGATGGATCACAAACTCTTTCAGGTCCTGATCGATCACACCCGGAACGTCGGCGCGTAATGTTTCAATCGCCTGTAGCGCCGAATCGAACGCCCTGCCCTCACCCAGCACATGCGTCTTCCACCCACGCTCGATCATGGGCCAGTCGGCGTTGTAGCGGTCCATGGTGATATAAAGCCGACCACCACCGGACGCGATGCAATAGTCGAATCCGTCCTGCCCGTTAATCGGCTGAAAATGATCTTCCAACTGCTTCACATATTCATGAGCCGACGTCGGCGGCACATCGCGACCATCCAGCAACGCGTGCACCCGCAGCCGCTTGACGTCCTCTTTATGGGCTTGAGTCACAAGATCCAGAAGAATGTCCATGTGCGAATGAACGTTCCCGTCAGACAGCAGCCCTATCAAATGCAATGTGCCGTCATTGCTTTTGGCTTCGTCAATCAGCTCGCGCCAGACATCCCCCTCAAACATCGCACCCGACTTGACCGCGTTCTGAACAAGCAACGCACCCTGATCAAAAACGCGACCGGCACCAATTGCGTTATGGCCGACTTCGCTATTTCCCATGTCACCATCGGACGGCATACCAACCGCGCGACCGTGGGCTCGAAGTTCGGTGTAAAGCGAGTTTTCTTTCAACCAGTCGAGATTGGGAGTCGAAGCCTTCGCGACCATGTCGCCAGCGTCGCCGCCCCCAATGCCGACTCCATCCATGATGACGAGTACGACGGGGCCAGTCGGAGGTATAGAATTCGCGTTCTTCTTCAGAGGAGGCATCTGGTTGGTCGTTCCAGTCGATGATACGGTTTCTGCGTGTGCCGGCGGATTTCTCCCTGAAATCCAAACCTGAAATTTAACATTTCAGCCGCAAGTTGTAACGGGTTGGTACGCAGCGATCGCATCCAGAACATTCAGAGGCCAACGAAACGGCGGGCAGATTCATGCATGAAGATTTCTGGGACAAGGTGGCACCGCATTACGACGCGGAGATCTTTAATACGCTCAAGAGCGATCGCAACAATCGGCTGGGCAAGACGATCCGGCGGCTTGCAAGGAAGAGCAAGGTCGCTTGCGATTTTGGTTGCGGAGTCGGCAGGTTTCTCCCGCTGCTTCTTTCCTGTTGCGACCAAGTCGTTGCGACAGATTTTTCCGCGGCCAGTCTCGAGATCGCCGACTCGCAAATTAAAACGTCGCAACGGGATTCTTGTGAGCTGCTCAAACGCGATCTCACCAAAAAGAACCGCCGCTTTTGCCAAGCCGACATTGGATTGTTGATCAACGTGCTTATCATGCCCAATGCGGAGCATCGAGACGCGATTCTGGCCAATGTTCGTGCGAACCTCAAAAAGGACGCCACGCTGGTCGTGGTAACTCCGTCGTACGAGTCGGCTTTGTATGCATGGTCGCGATTGATCGAGTGGAAGTTGCGGGAAGGCAAGTCGCAACGCGCTGCCGAGAATGCGATCAATCGAACCGCCCTTTCAGAAGTCGCCAATTTGGCAGCGGGTACTATTCAAATCGGTGGTACACCAACGAAGCATCATCTTGGCGAAGAACTGGAAGTTCAATTTGGCAAGCATCGCTTCGAGGTTCTTGAGAAATCCAAAGTCGAATACGACTGGTCGGAAGATTTTGAAGATGTGCCTCGCTGGTTGAAGGAGCCGTATCC
>CALHZT010000128.1 GCA_938040995.1 uncultured Pirellulaceae bacterium
AGGGAGAGAGAACATGAAAGGCGTAGTTTTTACAGAGTTTCAGGAGCTGGTAGAAAACCAGTTCGGCATGGAGATGTACGATCGCCTGGTACAGCAATGCGAACTGACCACGGAAGGTGCCTACACGTCAGTCGGCACGTACGACCACTCTGAACTTCTTCAGATGGTCGTCAAGCTTGCCGAAGCAACGGAACTTCCCGTGGGAACCCTCGTGCATGCATTCGGCAAGCACCTCTTCAAGAAGTTCACCGCCGGCAGCCCGCACCTTGTAAAACACATCAAGAATTCGGTCGACCTTCTGGGTAATGTCGAAGGCTTCATTCACGTCGAAGTCCGCAAGCTGTACCCGGACGCTGAGCTGCCAAAATTCGAATTCGAGCAGATCAACGAAACGAAGTGGGAGCTAACATACAAATCCAAGCGCCCGTTTGCCGATCTGGCTCACGGCCTAATTGAAGCAGCCGTAGAGCACTTCGATGACCCCATTGAAATCGGGCGAGAAGATGTCCCCGGTTCGAAGGGCACCCAGGCAAAGTTCTTTTTGACCAGTCGTGAACCGGTGGCTTCATGTCCAGCGTAGGTTCACCGTCTGAAGTGACTCCGGACGTTTTGAAGCGCAGCATCGCGCGCGAAAGGCGTGCGCGCAAGGAAGCGGAGTCGCTACTCGAGCAGAAAAGTCGCGAATTGTACGACAAGAACGTCGAGCTGCAAGAGATAGCGGCAGCACATCACGAGACGGCAAAAATGTCGTCGACCATCCTCGAAACGGCTGTCGAAGGCATTATCACTTTCGATGGAGAGTGCCGCATCGAGACAGCGAACCCATCTGCGTGCAAAATCTTTGGATATACCAAAGACGAGCTCATCGGGATGGACATTCGTGAACTGCGAACCGAAACAGAAGAGCCTACCGGTCCCAAAGCCCGTTTTTCCCAGTCGCGGACCGACGAGCTGGTCCCATTGAAGGGCCTTCTCGGAAAGAGAAAAGACGGAACCGTTTTTGAGATGGACCTCTCCGGCAGCAAGGTCCAACTGGAAGACCGCGATCTCTACACCTGGCTGGTACGCGACACGACCAACCGGAGAAATCTGGAACGTCAGCTGGCATTTGCGCAAAAAATGGAATCCGTTGGTCAACTCGCAGCCGGCGTCGCGCACGAGATAAACACACCCATTCAATATGTCGGTGACAACACGTCCTTCCTTGGCGACTCGTTCGGAAAACTGATATCGCTGTTTGATCTCTACGAACGCCTGTACGACGAATGCCGGGAAGGCGATCTCCATCCGAACCTCTGCACCAGAATCTGCGAACACTCAAAGAAGATCAAACTGAAGTTCCTGCTGGAAGAAATACCAGAAGCCATCAGCGAATCGGTGCAGGGAACATCACGCGTCGCCGAGATTGTTCGTGCGATGAAAGAGTTTTCGCACCCGGGTTCTGCCGAACGGACCCCGACGGACATCAACAAGGCGATCAAGAGTACGATCACAATCTCACGTCACGAATGGAAGTACATTGCAGAAGTCGAAACGGATTTTGACAAGTCGCTACCTCTGGTCCCCTGCCTTCCCGGACAACTCAATCAGGCACTGCTCAACCTGATCGTCAACGCCACTCACGCGATTGCTGAATCGAAGGGCCCCAACGAAGTCGGCACGATCCGACTGAAGACCCGACTGGTTGGTGACTGGATCGAGATCAGTGTTTCCGATACTGGCTGTGGAATGAATGAAACGCTTTGCCAGAAGATTTTCGAGCCATTCTTCACGACGAAATCCGTTGGCATCGGGACCGGGCAGGGCCTGTCCATTGTTTACTCAGTGATTGTTGAGAAGCATGGCGGAACCATCAATGTAGAATCTGCGATCGGCGAGGGAACGACCTTCAGTATTCGGCTGCCGGTTGTCGTGAACGACGAATCCCTCAGGAAAGAACAATGAACATTCTATTTGTCGACGATGATCAATTTATCCGCAAAGCTCTTCAGCGACTACTGACCGGAGCACGCGACGACTGGCAAATCGACTTTGCCGACAGCGGAAAGCAGGCGCTGGAGAAACTCGCGAGTCAGCATTTTGATGTCATCGTCAGCGACATGCGGATGCCGGTCATGGACGGCGCGGAACTGCTGACGATTGTCGCAGAAAAGTTCCCGCAAACGACGCGAATCATTCTCTCTGGCCAGTCCGAACAGGACGCGTTTGAGCGAGCCATCGAGAACGCCCAGCACTACCTGTCGAAACCTTGTTCCCTTAGCGAGTTGGAAAAGGCGATTTTGCAACAGCAAGAGTCACTTTAGATCCACTTGCCTCCACGAAATGAACGCGAACACCGCACCAAACCGTATCCTGCCGATCATGGCGATCGCAATTGGCGCATTCCTTGTGCTTGGCGGATTGGCATTTGTTGTTGGTTCATCTTTTGTCGACGAACCGAACCTCCCGCTCGCCTTCACAATCGCACCGGCCATACAGATCGCAACAGGATTGGCTGCGGCTTTGTGCGGCTTGCTTTTATTGAAGGGCATCCGCCATGCCAAGTGGATACTCTTCCTTGCAATCGGAGTGCTCTTCGCGAACTGGATTTACCTAATCACCGCCGCCGTTCCATTTATAAAAGCATCGGCCGCCAGTTAGCAGAGTACCGACAGAACCGAAGGTAGCGCCCAAAGCTGGAAGAATGGGAGTGCCCCAGACCATAGGTCGAGGAGCATGGCACCCAAATGTGGACTGCCGTGGAGCTTACGTGGGCGGCAAAGGAACACCAATGAAAAAACGACGCCGAGTGGCGTCGTGGTATGTCATAAAAAACAGTGAGGTTGCTGGGGCTCGAACCCAGGACCTACGGATTAAAAGTCCGTTGCTCTACCAACTGAGCTACAACCCCATCTGTAAGTCGGCATATTGTACGGTTTGTTGACTGGTTGGCTAGGTGGGGTTGGGGGCTGAAGCACGGCTTTTTGAGACGTTTTTCCAAACGTGCGGCAAGCTCTGCGGATGGAATCGTATGGGCCGCTTTTCATGGTAATTTGCGGCATTCTGCCTGTAGCTAAGACCGCGGCCAGCTGATTTCGCCAAGTACGATGGACGTCCACGTCCGTCGAGTCCGGTTTGTACTCAAACG
>CALHZT010000129.1 GCA_938040995.1 uncultured Pirellulaceae bacterium
TCCCTAAATCCCTCCCCACGACGGAAAAACGACGATTGACTCGCCTTTAATCGTCATTGCAATTCAACCCGACAATATGGCGATCCAATCCGTTTTTCCGGGAGGAGGGACTTCAATTGTCAAAGTGTGCAACTTCAAAACTCACGCGTCGGGTTGGGATTTTTTGTATCCGTTCACGGATATTGACGTTCCCTCCAGGTTCGAGAGGGTCCGGCACCAATTTCCGGCGTTTGTGCTCACGCCAGATTGATTGCAGCCGTTTGTATAACCTCGGCCCGCTCGCCCCAAGCAACCCTCCTCCGACACAGTGGTGTCATGCGAAGAATGAGCAGGGCATACCACGTGTCGCGTGAGGAGGGTCGGAGCCTAAGCGACGGGGAGGAGCGGCCATCGCGTCAAAATATTCGGATTGCACTGCAACAGTTCGTGCCCGTTCTGGAGCAACGCAAAATCGGCTATAAGGCCAACTTTGCCAAACGCTACACGTCCGTCGGACACCGACTAGCCAGACCCTTGCCGGCGTGACCGGTTGCCCAGGTGGAACGTGCTTCTGCTGCTTCCGCTACTTGTGCCCGGAGCCTTCGCCCTTTTCTGGCAAGTACAGCTCGGTATCCGGGTTATTCAGACTCCAGTTGTACCAATACGTATCAAAGCCACCAATTCGTTTCACCGCATCGTTCTCGAACGACCGTTTCGAGTCATCGAACGTGGCACCCGTACCGTCTTCGATCCACTTTCCTTCTGTTTTGGTGAACCCGGACGCTGAGACAAACGCGGAAGTCGAACGCGTGATATCGTCCGTCGCGATTCGATAAAGGAAGACCTCGCCTCCATCAGGCAACGGAAGATTTTTGCCGCCATACGCATCCGTGTAACGAATCGCGAACGATTTTTCGTTACGGTGAAAGGCGAAAATCGGTGCCTTGGTTTCCAGTCGCTGGTCCTTCGCCGTGATACCGCGAAAGCCCTTGGCGTCGGTGAAATACTTGTCGTAACGATTGCGGCCATTTTCGCGTCCGTCAACCGAGAGAATTTTGGTCTCTGGGTATTTTTCTCGCCAGGCCTTCCATGACATCTTTTCACCGACAGGAAGCTCGGTCAGCGTTTCGCCCTTGAGCTCGCCTGCGAGCGCCTTGCCCTTCATCAACGACCAGTACGTATCCGTTTCCTGATCCAGCATCACGAGCGACGCATTCGTCAGTCCGCCAGAAGGTTCGAAATTAAGAGTCTTGCCTGCGTAGTCCCTGCCGTACACGACGGCTGTGTTGGCGAGTGGTCACCAGACCGCTGCAAAATTGGTCTTGCCGACGCAGTCGTTTACGATCTCATGGCTATTGAGAAGATTGAGGCTGTAGGCGATTGGTGTCTGCTCAATGACGACTCCCAATACCATCGATTCGTCGTCGATCTCCGCCTCGTCCGCGCTCACATAAGTCGGATTTTTGATTGCCGGAATTCCGCCTCGAGGCATAAGCTGTTGGTAGCCCTCTGGCGGCTTTCCCGTCGTTGGGATTTTTGGCTTTTTCCCGGCGGGTTTATCCTGCGCAATGGCGGGCACCATAAATGTGATACCTGTCGCGATAGACAGCGCGACAAGAAAAAGAAACGCGAACTGGGCCAACTTCCTTCGCTTGATCATGTGGTGTGAATCACGGGGAACTGGAACTGGGGACTGCAACTTGAAAAGGGAACCGCCGACGGGCAAGAACGAAAGAATGACGAAATTTCCTCGTCCGCCTTACGGATTAGGCGAATCTTTTGAGGATAAATGCCATGGCATGATCAGATCGTGGGAATCGAAGAAACCACTAATTTCTTCGGTACTTCCCTGCCGTGGGATCTGCCAACCGTCGAGAAACTCGCCCTCCGCGGAGAACGTCACTCGGGCAAAATCTCCATTCTTTAGCTCGTAGAGAACGTCGGTTCCGCCCGGTCCTTCCCAGCGATTCACGGCTTGTTGAGGCGGATACAGACGAGCTTTGGGTTGACCGCTATCGGTACCCGGTCGCCGGATTTCAAGCCAGCCGCGCTCCGCCGAAAATCGAAACATTCGCGGCATCGTTTACCTACCTGCCGGCTGAACGGCGCCATGTGCTGAAGGACTGCTGAAGGAGCTTATCAAGGCTATGCCTTTTTTTGATTGTCGTCATTACCCGGCATGTCTTTCACCGCCTGGAACTTCCCAAAGATCATTCGGCCAGCGCTTGTCTGGAGCACGCTGGTCACGCTGATGATCACGAGAGTGCCCACATGCGGTCGCCCACCTTCGACAACGATCATGGTACCGTCTTCGAGGTAACCAACACCCTGATCGGCTTCTTCACCGGCCTTTACCAGTCGGACTTCGACCGATTCGCCTGGCAGGAATACCGGCTTGAGTGCATTGGACAAGTCGTTGAGATTGATCACCGGTACGTTATGCAGCTTTGCGATCTTGTTGAGGTTGTAATCTCCCGTGACCAGTTTGCCGCCGAGATGTTTCGCGAGCAGGACAAGTTTCATGTCGACTGCCTGATCTTCCATCTCCGCCAGTTCGCGGTCGTGAATCTGAAAATCTACATTTTTGGCAGATCGTAGCCGGTTCAAAATGTCGAGGCCGCGCCGCCCACGCCCACGCCGCAGCCGGTCATTGCTGTCAGCAATATGTTGCAGTTCACTTAACACGAAGCGGGGCATAATGAGCTGATTGTCGATCACATGGGTTTCCAGCACGTCGGCAATGCGACCATCGATGATGGCGCTGGTATCCAGCACGAAAGGCTTGACGCCTTTGACTTCTTTGGCGAACTCGACGTACGGGATGATGAATCGGAAGTCGTCCTTGGTCTGAATCAGCAAGCTGATACACGTGTAGCAAAGCACCGATCCAAGGATTAGCTGAAAGAAGGTGCGATAAACGTCGCGATTGACGACGTTCTCAACGTTCTCCAGCAGCGGCGAAAGTACGATGCCGAATACATAAGTCAGCAGCAATCCGATGAGCAAGCCAACGTAAATTGCCGAGATCGTTTCGATCCGCTTTTTGCGCACAAAAGCGTCCAGGCCAATAATGGCGATCGCGGCGACAAGAGTTCCAACGAACACAATCCAGACCAGGGGCGCGTTACCCTCCGGGAAAATTTTCGATTGGACAATTGATACGCCAATACTGGCGGCGACGAGAATAAACACGCAGCGTAGTACGATGAGTGCCATGAGAAGGGCGGTCCAGTTTGGTTGGCAATGGTTTGTCATTGCCAGTTTGATAAGGGATGGATTTTCGTCGTACGCAGTACGCGAAAAATGGCTGCATCCATTCTACCATCGACACCGAAACGGCGACTATCCCATGGTTTGCTGAAACCGATGCCGGACGGGCGATGGCAAGTCCCCCGTAGCCGATGTCGCAAGACTTCGGGTGTGGCTGGAATCGGCAGAGCTTCCTCAAAACGCCAAACTGTTGAAGCTGCGGCCCGAGCTGTTGCCAGCCCGGCTACGACGACACTGCATTCCAGTCCCGACGACAATGCATGCCAATCCTGACGACGACTATTTCCCAATCAATTCCGCATAACGTTGCTGGCAATATCGGTCCGTCATACCTGCGATATAGTCGGCTGCGCTGCGTACGATGCCAACCGATTCGGCTCGAACCTGAAAACGCTCTGGCATTTTCGTGGGATTTGTCTTGAAGAAGTCGAGCATCTCGTGGATCTGGTCCTGTGCCCGCTTTCGAACTTTCACAATTTGCGGATGCCGATACACCTTGTCATACAAAAAGGATTGCAACTCGGCTTTTTCATTCGCCATTTCCGGATCGAGATCAATGCGAAAGTTGGCATCGAGCGGTTGAGTCCAGTCGGTCCACCCGGCGCTTTTGATCTGGTCCATCGTGGTATGCAGTACCGAATCGACTTGCATGCGAATCAGCTGATAGACCACCGCGGCTCGGCGGCGCTTTGGCGAGAGCCCCTGCTCCACTCTCCCGGCGGCTCTCTTGACCAGCGGCAATTCGAGCAACGCGTCGAACTCGATTAGGCCCAGCTTCACGGCGTCGTCGACATCGTGCGAGTTGTAGGTCACGCTGTCGGAGGCATCAACAAGTTGCGCTTCCAGAATCGGCGGCCGGCCGACGGCTGACTTGTCGACTCGGGTCGTCTGGCTGGCGAGAACCTCTTTTGAAAGATTCAAACCGGGGAAGGTTGCGTAGCGTTCTTCCAGCTCTTCGACCAACGTCAACGCATACTGGTTGTGCGAAAATCCGCCATCACCCAGCAGGTAGGCGTGAATCGCATCTTCACCAGCGTGGCCGAACGGTGGATGGCCAATGTCATGCAAAAGCGCGAGCGCTTCAATCAGGTCCTCATTCAGGCCAAGTGCGCGTCCCAGTGTTCGGGCAATCGACGCCACCTCCACCGTGTGCGTCAGTCGGGTGCGATGGTAGTCGCCCATGTCACCCGTGAAGACCTGCATCTTTCCGCTCAGTCGCCGGAATCCTGCGCTGTGCAGGACACGATCGCGGTCACGTTGAAACGGGCCGCGGTAAGGATGCACCGGTTCCGAGTGACGGCGCCCTTTCGTAGCGCTGCTGGGAAAAGCCCACGGTGCCAGCAAGGCGGCTTCGCGCTCGGCGATCGTTTTGAGGCCGGGCGGATTGGAGCCGGGCGGATGGTCCATTCGGCTGGTTGCCGTTGGAACGGATTCCCGGCTGCTCAAGTCCTCGCCGCTAAAGTTCGGGGTTGAATTCATAAAGTCATGCTATCCCCGTCGCGTGATCGTAATCAAGTGAAAATGTTTGTACGACCTGTCAGCAGGTGGTAGGCTGCGGGATTCTACACAGGTCAATTACGACGTCTGGGCGACGCGTCGGCGTCATTTGCCCAAGAGCGTCGGGAGTTCGACGTGCATGCCGCGTAAAAACGGAAAATCTGAAAGTTCAAAAAGCAGGAACGGTGCCGCAACCAACGGCGCCGCTCATAAGGCCAATGGTGCCAGCAACGGGGCAAGTCAACTGGATCGTTCCATCCGGATTCGCGGAGCCCGCGTTCACAATCTTCGCAACGTCGACATCGACATTCCGCGAAACCAGCTCGTTGTGATCACCGGCCCCAGTGGTTCGGGCAAGAGTTCACTCGCCTTTGACACCTTGTACGCCGAAGGCAAGCGGCAATACATCGAAAGTCTTTCGGTGTACGCGCGGCAGTTCCTTGATCAGGTTAGCCGGCCCGATGTCGACCTGATCGACGGGCTTCAGCCGACGCTTTGCATCGACCAGCGCCCCGGCAGCCAGAATCCCCGCAGTACCGTCGCGACTGTCACTGAGGTTTACGATTACCTGCGGCTACTGATGGCTCGACTGGGCCAGCCGACATGTTTCGAATGTGGATCGCGGATTCAGCAGCAATCGGTGGAAGTGATTACGGATCGCCTGGCGGAAATGAACCCCGGCACCAAGCTGATGATTCTGGCTCCGATGGTTCGTGGCCGCAAAGGAACGCACAAGGATGTTTTCGAGACGATTCGAAAGGCCGGGTTTGTTCGTGTTCGAGTCGACGGTCTGGTTTGCGAGCTGGACGACGCTCCCAAACTGACAGCGCAAAAGAACCACCATATCGATGCCGTCATTGATCGTATTCTTGTCAAGGATGGCATTCGCGCCCGCTTGGCCGAATCGGTAGGAGTCGCGGTTGAGCATGGGCAGGGACTCGTTTCCATTTGTTACTGCGACGATGCAGAAACACCCGAGGGTGAAGACCCGGTTTGGCAAGACGACTTGCTGAGCACGCTTTACGCGTGCCCCGATTGCAATATTAGCTATGAAGAACTCGAGCCGCGGACGTTTAGTTTCAACAGTCCTTACGGCGCGTGCCCGGTTTGTCAGGGGCTGGGGAAGTGCGAAGAGTTTGATGCCGAGCTGCTGATTCCAAACCATCAAAAGTCGATTGCCAGTGATGCGATCCTCGCCCTGAAATCTGCGCCCGCCGCCAGCCGGAAAAAGCACCTTGCCGAGCTGGAACCGTTTCTTGCGAAACATAGCCTGACTCTCGAGACGCCGTTCTTTCAATATGACGCCGACACGCTTCAGGAACTTCTCCACGGGGATGGCAAGAAGTTTCTCGGTGTCATGATCATGCTTGAGAAAGAACTGGCGACGACATCCAGCAAGAAACGGATTGGTGAACTGCGAAAGTTCCGCGCCGAGTTCCCGTGCGGGACCTGCGAAGGAACGCGGCTGCGACGCGAAGCCACCAGCGTGCTGTTCCACGAACATTCGATCAGGGACATCACCAACATGCCGATCGATCAGACGCTCGAGTTTTTCCGTGGCGTCGAGTTCGATGAAGAGGACGCACCGGTGGGGACTCCGCTGGTCGATGCGATCGTCAAACGGCTGGAATTTCTCTGCAAAGTCGGCGTATCGTACCTGACGCTTGGCCGCTCCGCGGACACACTCAGCGGCGGCGAATTCCAGCGAGTCCGACTGGCGACGAGCATCGGCTCGGGGCTGGTCGGCGTTTGCTACGTACTCGACGAACCGTCCATTGGACTGCATCACCGCGATAACCAGCGACTGATCGATTCCATGCGCGAACTACAAGCCCAGGGGAACACGGTGGTCGTCGTGGAACATGACGATGCGGTGATGCGAGTCGCCGATCGGCTGATTGACATGGGCCCAGGTGCCGGAAACCTCGGCGGTGAGATCGTTGCGATTGGCGAACCGGACGAAGTCGCCAAAAACGAGAACAGTTTGACCGGCGGCTATCTTTCTGGCCGAATCGAAATTCCAGTGCCGGAGAAACGCCGCAAGACGGCCAAGTCGCGATCCCTGGAATTGCAGGCCGCGGCGACTCATAACTTGCAGGACGTGAATGTCCGCATTCCGCTCGGCGCCCTCGTGTGTGTTACGGGAGTCAGTGGTTCTGGCAAGAGTTCGCTGATTAATGAAACGCTCGCGCCGGCGCTGATCCGGCGACTTGGTGGCTCGGCGGCGATGCCCGGGCCTTTCAAGGGTTTGCGAGGCGTCAAGCAGATCGACAAGGTGATTCAGATTGATCAGTCGCCGATCGGTCGCTCGCCACGCAGTAATCCCGCGACGTACACGGGCGTGTTTGACGAGATTCGCAAAGTTTACGCCGGCACGCGGGAGTCCAAGCAGCGTGGTTTCAAGATTGGCCGCTTCAGTTTTAACAACAAGGAAGGGCGCTGCGAATCGTGTCAGGGGCAGGGGCTGCAGAAGATCGAGATGAGCTTCCTCCCGGATCTTTATGTGGAGTGTGAGGAGTGCTGCGGCGCGAGATTCAACAAGCAAACGCTGCAAGTCAAATACAAGGGTAAGTCGATTGCCGACATTCTCGCGATGAGCGTTTCGGATGCAGCCGTGTTCTTCGAGAATTTCGCGAACATCGCGCGAGTCGTCGAGAGTCTCACGCGAGTCGGACTTGGCTACATATCACTGGGTCAACCTTCGACGACTTTGTCAGGCGGCGAGGCTCAGCGGATCAAGCTCGCGACGGAACTCTCACGCGTTGATACCGGCAAGACGCTCTACCTTCTGGACGAACCGACGACTGGATTGCATTTTGACGATATTCGCCGGTTGCTCGATGTGCTTCAGGGGCTCGTCGAAAAAGGGAATACCGTTCTCGTCATCGAACATAACCTCGAAGTCATCAAGTCGGCGGACTGGATTCTTGATCTCGGTCCCGAAGGTGGCTCGGGCGGCGGGCATTTGGTTGCCGAGGGTACGCCCGAACAAGTCGCCGAAGTCGAAGCCAGTCACACGGGCCGCTTTCTTCGTGAGTTGTTGAAGTAGGAGTAGGCAGTCGTCAGACGTCAGTAGGCAGTGTTGATTGAGCGGTACGGCGCTAGCCGCCGGTGAGCACCGCATCAGGGATTTGCCATCCAATTTCGCGAGTCCAACTGCCAACCCACCGGCGGCTAGCGCCGAACCGCTCACGAAATGTGAAAATGCTCTCGTAGCCGATGTCGCAAGACTTCGGGTGTATCTGGCACCGCACAAGTTTTCTGGAAATGTCCAACCGCTCGACGCTCCGCCCGAGCTGTTGCCAGCCCGGCTACAGACTCACTACTTGCTTCCGCACCAACTCGCGTTTATCGTCGGATCATGTCCAACAACCGAAACGCACTTCTCCTGACGATTCTCATTCTCATCGGCCTCATTGCGGGAGCCGTCGTCGGTCAAATCCTCTTCAACAAGTACGACGGGAACGTACCCACATCAATCGTTGACAGTTTCGAATTTGTCGGCCAGACGTTCTTCATGAGCCTACTCAAGATGGTGCTGGTGCCACTCGTCGCCACCAGCGTTATCGTCGGCGTTTCGTCCATCGGCGATTCTGGGCAACTGGGCTGGGTCGGCACAGCGACTTTGATCTACTACTTCAGCACCATGTTGGTCGCCGTCACGTTAGGGCTGTTTCTCGTGACAACCATTTCTCCAGGCAAAGGAATTGAAGAATCGTTTCGCGACAGCCAGGTACAGGATTTTGAAGGTGGCAATTCGACCACGAGCGAACGAGTCAAAAATGCCAGTGGCACGGGTTTGATCGGCGCATTCAAAAACATCGTGACTCAAATGGTGCCGAAGAATCCGCTGAAATCTGCGGTGAACGGCGAGATCCTGCCCGTGATCTCATTCAGCCTGCTGTTTGGAATTGCACTGACGATGATCGGAGACGCAGGCAAAGCGCTTCAGGATGTCATCAATTCCGCCTTTGCCACGATCATGAAGCTGATCGAATGGATATTGTGGCTGGCCCCGATCGGCGTGTTCGCCTTGATGGTGTGGACCGTGGCGAGGATCGGGCTCGGTTCGCTGCGTGGCCCGCTCTTTTATTATGTGGTGACAGTGCTCGCCGGACTGGCAATTCACGCAATCGTTATCTTGCCGATTGTGCTGGTCATCTTTGGACGCGCGAATCCGGCGACTTATGCGTGGCAAATGCGCGAAGCCCTCATGACGGCCTACGCCACCGACTCGTCGAGCGCGACGTTGCCAGTCACGATGGAGTGTGCCGAGAAACAGGGTGGGTGCAGTCGCCGGGCAGCCCGGTTTGTGCTTCCACTCGGCGCGACGATCAACATGGACGGAACGGCGCTCTATGAAGCAGTCGCCGTGGTGTTTCTGTTTCAGTGCTTCGGCATTCCACTCGGCCCGTCAGAACTTTTCATCGTCGCCATCACCGCAACGTTGGCTGCGATTGGGGCCGCCGGAATCCCGTCGGCTGGACTGGTGACGATGGTTATCGTTGTCGAAGCCGTCAACAACTCGCTGGGTGGCACGCCACTTTCTCTATCTGCCGTCGGAATCATCCTCGGCATTGACAGGTTGCTGGACATGTTCCGCACCGTCGTCAACGTCTGGGGCGACGCCGTCGGCGCAAAGATCATCAGCCGCATCGCACCCGACTGAGCAAAGTTGGAGTAGTAGTTGGTGCACATGCTTAAGACTGCGACCGCGCAATTTACTACCCTCCTCCGGCAACGCGGTGGCTGGCGAGGTACGAGCCAGACATACCGCTTGTCGAGTGGGAGGGTCGGAGCCTCAGGCGACGGGGAGGGCCGCCGCACCGAATCGTCAGCGCCATCGAGAAACGTTCACGCGCGGTCACGGACGCAGGCTAAGTCCGTCAAAACCTGCACTCTTGTGATACCTTCCCAGAGCGCTACGCCGCCGCGACCTTCTTCTTCGGTCGCTTCCAGATCATTCCGTCATATGCATAGTGCATAAAGCTGACAATCACGTTCAGCAAAACCCACGCGTGCAGGAACCGATGCTTGAACATGAACGCACTCAACAAACAAGCCGCCATGAACGTAACCAGAGCGACGGCCCACCGCGGAATGAAGTAGCAAAACGGCTTGGTTTCGTGCAGTGATTTATTCTTCTTCACATACCAGGTCACGATCGCCAGATATTCCACCGAATGAAAGAACGTGGCGGCCGCAGCACATCCGACGGACAAGCCCGTGTGGCCGTATCGTACGCCGAGAATCATCAAACCGTAGAGTGCGGTGAGACTTGTGAGATAGGTAATTCGTCCAGCGGCAGCTTTTCCGGCGGAACCGAACAGTGCGGCTTCGCGGGCAAGTAGACCCAAAGGCAAGGCGAGGACGACCCAGTCGAGATAGGCCAGCGGTTCCATCACCATCGGAATCCAGGACAGCCACGCTCGTCCCGCATCGACACTCGGCAAACTGCCGGCTGCCATTCGAAAAATGGCGAACAGCACGAGCGTTCGCAGGACGACTTTGTCAGCCATGCCTGTCGATCCGCTGTCCGGATGAGCCATGCGGTCATAAATTCGCGCGATGCCACCATGCTGAGCCGCAAAGTGCCAGGCGTTCCAAACAAAGTCGATGGCGAGCAGCAACGTCAGCGCACCCATGCTGGCTCGAGTAATGAAGACTCCACCAACAATGGCCGTGGCCACGTACATGAAGGGCCGCGCATTTTGTTTGAACTTGACCGGATCAAGGAACACCAACGAAAGGGTGATCCAGCGATGCGGCATGATCAGGAAGTAGGCGATCAGAAATCCCAGCTTTTCGCCGAGCGGATTTCCAAACAGGTTCGCGGTGACGAGCGCGAGAATCGGCCAGACGAGGCAAGCCACAAACAGCCCGTCATACAGCGGATTAAACATCCATCCACTGGAAGCTTTTTTCTTTGCGGGTGTATTCTGCGATTCGCTTTGCTGCTGAACCGACTCCGCTGCCGGTACCGCAACGTTGGAATTCGAACTGGATTTCGGTGGGGCAATCGTCGTCATGCTGGAGCTTTCTCAAGGCTTGCTGTAGACCGAGGTGAAACGCCAACGACCCGAGAGGATGTGGCGTTTTGCAAACGTAGGTCGCCATCGGCCGCCGTCAAACGAAGAGAAAGTGAATGTGGTAGGGATTGTGTCGAATGTGCATCGGGGGATGCTGGCCGGCCATCAGCCGCAGGGCTCGGCAGTGAATGGCAACCATGTGGACGAGATCATTTTCTCGAATAGATTTGGGGAGAATGAAGAACTGAATTAAGCGGCCAGCCCATTGGAGAATTTCCCGCAAGAAAAGATCAATCGAGACGAATGCAAGCTTGTTGCCTATACTCAGCGGGAGCTCAGCAAAGAGTTCGGCAAGACAGTCAGCAATAAAGCAGTTTCGAATAACAGGGGCATCGGGGATGGGGACGGACGACACAACAAGCTCGCTTTGCCCGAAGCGTACCAGGAAATTACATGGATCGTTGCAAAGTGTTCGTAGTACCGGCTTTAGCCGGAAGGCCGACATTCCGCCTAAAGGCGGTACTACAAACGCCTTGGTCGGAACCATGCGATTTCCTGGTACGCAAGCGTGGCTCCAGTCACTGGTCGCCATTCTTCTGGTTTGCCTCGTCGCTTCGAATCTTCCTGCAGATGTGCCGCCGAAAGATGGTCTCCCACCGTTCGAATTGCCGAACACCAGCGAACAAGTCACCACCGTTGCGCCATCTGCAGACGCGACTCTTACCGTTGTCTGTTTTCTTGGCACTGAATGTCCGCTGGTGAAACTTTACTCGCGACGACTGAACGGCTTTTGTGAACAGTACGCTGACAAGGGCGTGCGATTCTTCGGTGTGAACAGTAACACTCAGGATTCGATGTCGGAAGTTCGCGAGTTTGCCGAAAAGTACGATCTGAAATTTCCGCTGCTGAAAGACTACGACAACAAGATTGCTGACCAATTCGACGCCCGCCGGACCCCGGAAGTTTTTGTCCTCGACGATCAGTTCGTCGTCCGCTACCGCGGCCGAATCGACGATCAGTACACACCGGGACAGACAGCCAATTCCGCGTCGAAAGAAGAACTGAAACAGGCGATTGAACAATTGCTTGCCGGCGATCCTGTCAGCGTGCCCGAAACGAAGGCCAGCGGTTGCATTATTGGTCGAGTCGCCAAAAAAGACCCATCGGTGACCAGCGGCAAAGCGAATGAAATCACCTACTGCGATCAAGTTGCGAGGATCCTCCAGAATCGCTGCGTCGAGTGTCACAGAACCGGAGAGATTGGGCCGTTTGTCCTCGACGATTTCGACGAAGTCACCGGTTGGGCCGAGATGGTGCTCGAAGTCATCGACGAAGGCCGGATGCCGCCATGGCACGCGAATCCCGAGCATGGCGACTTTAGCAATGCCCGTGAGATGCCTGACGAAGAAAAGGAAACGCTGCGAAAGTGGTTCGCGGCTGGTATGCCTTACGGCGACGCCGGAAAACTACCGCCTGCCAAAACGTGGACCGATGGATGGCGTTTGCCGCGCGAGCCTGATCTCGTCGTGGCGATGGGCGACAACAAGTTTGAAGTGCCCGCCGACGGCATTGTTGACTATCAGTACTTCGTTGTGGATCCAGGTTTCACCGAAGACAAATGGGTGACTGCGGCGGAAGTGATTCCTGGCAACCGGGGCGTCGTGCATCACAGTATCGTGTTCGTGCGACCGCCTGATGGAGTCGGCCTTCGTGGGCTCGGTTGGATCGCGGCCTATGTGCCCGGGCAGCAAGTCGCCGTTTATCCGCCCGGTGCGGCGCAGCTGGTTCCGGCTGGTTCGAAACTGGTATTTCAGCAGCACTACACGCCCAACGGCATCGCGGGCGACGACATGACTCGTGTCGGGTTGCTGTTCGCCGACCCCGCCGACGTGACAGACGAAGTCTACACGGTGATCGGAATGGATCAGCAGTTTGAGATTCCGCCGAACACACCGGATCACAAAGTGAAGGTAAATTTTGGATGGTTGCCTGACGGCGCGACGATGCTGTCGGCCAGCCCCCATATGCACCTGCGCGGAAAATCGTTCCGGATGTGGGCAGACATCGACGGTGAGAAAAAAACGTTGTTGGATGTTCCGAATTACGACTTTAACTGGCAGCATGCCTATCATTTTCGCGAGCCCATTCCGATGTCGGCCATCAAGCGAATGGATTTCGAAGTCGTATTTGACAACTCGGATGCGAATCCAGTGAACCCAAACCCTGACGAGGTTGTGACGTGGGGCGATCAGACGTACGAAGAGATGGCCATCGCGTTCTGTCAGGTCTCGCAACCACGTGAACGCGTGGAACAGGAAGATACGGGTGATGCTGGTGATTCAGAAGCGTCGGAAGAGCGAGATGTGAATGCGGAACCGGCAGACGAAAGTTCATCGTCGGCCAAATCTGAAGATGAAGCGAAACCTGTCGAACCAAAACTCACTCCGGAACAACAGAAGTTTGTTGATGAGCAGACAAAACGTCTGATGGAGAAGTTTGACAACAGCGGGGATGGCAAAATCAGCATGTCAGAAACACCGTGGATATTTCGACGCTATACGTTCCGCAACATTGATCGGGACGGTGATGGAATCCTGACCGGCGCCGAAGTCAAAGAAGCTGCACGACGCAGGATCCAATGACGAGTGATGAACCAGGCGGGTCGCCCGCCTCTGATCGTCTGTTTCACCGGTATTCGAACTGGATCGTCGACAGGCCCTGGCTGACGACGCTGTTAATCGCAGTGATCACCGCTGCTGCGTCGTTGGGTCATTTCGCACCGGGCGTGATTACCGACTGGTTGCACCCAACGAATGTCAAGGAAGAGACCCAGCGAGTTGCCAGGGCGAATTCCGGCAGCACCGACGAGATCGAAGTGCCGGATGTGAATCCTTTCAGCGTCGCCAACTATCACGCGGCGATTCTCGTTGAATCGGATCATCTCTTTACACCGGAAGGTGCAAAGACGCTAAAACACGTGGTCCAGCGACTGGAAGAACTGGACCGGGTTTCGTCCCTGATGTGGATGGAAGAGATTCCGACTGCGAATATTTTTGGTTTACCGACTCCTTTGTTGCCGCATGAAACGGCCTCGCAGGAACGATTCGACAACGCGCGCGAGAAGGCATTGCGAAACCCGATTATCAAAGGGCAGTTCCTGTCAGCGGACGCCCGTACGGCGCTGATCATGGTGAACTTTGATTTCTTTTATGTGGAGAGCAATGCGGATTGCATTGGCGGTTTGACAAAAGTTGCCGAGGAGGCAGCCGCGGAAGTATCCGACGTTGATACGAACTTCTCTGTCACCGGGCGCATTCCACTACACATTACGGCCATGTCGGCTCATGAGTTTGATGCGTGGATGTATCAGGTGGTTGGCTATGTGATGATCCTGATCATGGCCATCATTCTGTTTCGCGGAGTCTTTACGGTGCTAATTGTCGCCGTTGCGCCGGCACTCGGCGTATATTGGACGATTGGGTTTTTGCCGTATCTGGAACTTCAATACAACCCGTTCACGGATGAACTACTTCCGGTGCTGGTGAGTCTGGTGGGCATGGCCGATGGCGTTCACCTGATGGTTCACATTCGCAAAGAGCGAGCCACCGGGACCTCGGTTCGGGAATCGGCTCGAATGGGTGTTCACGAAGTCGGATTGGCTTGCGCGTTGACTTCTTTGACGACAGCGATTGGATTTGGATCGCTCGTGCTGGCGTCCCATGTGACAGTACAGGAATTCGGCTGGTGTTGCGTGCTTGGCGTGATCTGCGCCTTTATCTCGGTGATCACAACGATTCCACTTCTCAGTTCGTCGTGGTTGGGGCGGAACATCCATCTGGGACTCGAAAAGAGCCTCATCGATAAGAATCTCAGTCGCATCAGCGTAGTCATCGATTATGTGCTCGCGAGATCAAAAACCTTCAGTCGCCTGGCGATTGGTATCACGGTCGGCCTGGGACTGCTTTCCCTCTGCCTGAGACCCGATGAAAGAAACACCGAAGGTTTGCCGACTCGCGCCGAACCCGTGGTGGCTCTTGCCAAAATGGACAAGGCACTCGGCGGGCTCGAACTTGCACGAGTCGATATTCAATGGTCGGATCAGATCGATTCTGGTGCGGAAGAAGTCCTGGCAGCGGTCACGAAAGTTGACGACTTGCTGAACACAGAACCACTCATCGGCAACCCAATCTCGATTCGAAACCTGATCGACAGCATGCCGGGAGATACGAACGCCGCCAATCGCATGGCGATGCTGGAGTTGTTGCCCGCGGAACTCAAGCGTGCGTTTTACACACCGGAAACTCGCCAGGGCAATATTCTGTTTCGCGTTCAGGATATCGGAATCGCAAAGTACGGACCGGTTTTTGAGAGAATCGATGCGGGGTTGGAAACGATTCGCGAGGCCCATCCTGAATTTTCATTCACGCTAGGCGGCAGAGCTGTTTGGCGATGGGAGAATCTGTACGTCATCATCGTCGATATGGTGAAAAGTCTGGCATCGGCTTCGTTCATTATCTTTATCGTATTGTCGTTGGCTTACCGAAGCCTGCGAATTGGTCTGATTTCAATCATTCCGAACCTGTTCCCGCTCGTGTTGTCCGCATCATACCTTGTGGTCACAGGGCAGTATCTTGAGTTCGTGAGCGTCTGCTCATTCACCATTTGTCTAGGAATTGCTGTCGATGACACCATTCATTTTCTGACGAGGTACAAGGAAGAGCTGGAAAAGACCGACGATGAACATCTGGCAATTCGCAACGCCTTTACCGGTGTTGGTACGGCGCTA
Source organism: uncultured Pirellulaceae bacterium (assembly GCA_938040995.1). Classification (GTDB taxonomy): domain Bacteria; phylum Planctomycetota; class Planctomycetia; order Pirellulales; family Pirellulaceae; genus CALHZT01. Next base: position 15,562 of record CALHZT010000129.1, read on the forward strand.
ATCATGACGACGCTGGTGCTCTTGTCCGGCTTTGTTACCGTCGCGTTTGGTGACGCACGCGAAGTTCGTATTTTCGCATCGCTCGGCGGCATCACGATCGGTTCCGCGCTGCTGGGGGATTTGCTATTTCTACCGGCGTTGCTCGCGCGGTATTCATCGAAGAACAGCTTGCCAGAAGTGTTGGAATAAGGAAAACAGGAAAGAAGGAAACTGTTGCGATTTGAAAGTTGCAAAACCATACGTTTCGTCCTACCCTCCTTTCTTCCTTGTTCTGGCAGAAGGTGATGTAACAGATGGCTGGCTTTATCAAGTTTGAAGATTCACTCCTAAAATTTCTCAGGCAGCTTGAGAAGAACAACGATCGTGAATGGTTTGCCAAGAACAAATCGCGGTACGAAGAAGAAGTCCTCTTCCCGGCGCTGGCTTTTGTCGAAGCCTTTGGTCCAGCCCTCAAGAAAATCTCGCCTCATTTTCGGGCGGTTCCCAAACGAGTCGGCGGGTCTGTCATGCGAGTCTATCGCGACACGCGATTCAGCAAAGACAAGACACCTTACAAGACCAATGTCGGGATCCATTTCCGGCACGAGATGGGCAAGGACGTTCATTGTCCCGGATTCTATTTGCATATCGCGCCGAAGGAGTGTTTTGCGGGAGCCGGTATCTGGCATCCCGACAGCAAATCGCTCGGCAAGATTCGCGAAGCCATCGACGATCGTCCTGCGGAGTGGAAGCGGGCTCGCGACAACAAGAAGTTCAAATCGAACTTTGAATTGACGGGTGACAGTCTGAAACGTCACCCTCGGGGATACGATCCGGAACACAAGTACATCGTGGATCTAAAGCGCAAAGACCATATCGGGATCAAGTCGCTGACGGCGAAGCAAGTCACTTCGAAGAGCATTATCGCCGATCTCAAAGACATGTTCACCAGCAGTAAACCGTACATGCGATTTCTCTGCAATGCGCTACACATCCCGTTCTAGTGCCGCGTCAAATCTTGATATTGGGGTTGGCCGCTCGCCGAAAACCGGGAACGACTCATTCAATTCGAAAGGCCAACCCCAATGTTCAAGCCAGACGCCGCACTAGAAGTTATTTCAAAACTGTTCGTAGTACCGGCTTTAGCCGGAATTGAGTATGGAATTTCCGCCTAAAGGCGGTACTACGAACTTTCGGTTTCAGGCGAACCGGCTGCGTCAGCTGCCGGGTGTTGTGGCTCGATGATCGCCGCGTTGTCGACCAGGTCGACGTGAGTTGCCCGTTCGAAATCGATACCACGCAGTGGTACATCGCTGATGGCTGGTAAATTTGTAATCAGCGTGCAAGCTTTCAACCGGCCGCGCCAAGGTACCGGCAATGAGTATTCGGATCGCCCTGAGCATCCGGCAGCTTACGAAGCCGGTTCGCCGACGAGCTTCGCTCGATTGAGCAGTATTGGCTGTTGGGCCGAGAAATTTTAAACGGGGCGACGAAAGCCAACCCCGTTCAATTCTGCGATAACCTGCGACCGACCTCGCCTGTCAGTTAACGCCGCCTTCTGCGGAGCGTAAGAAGCAATCCCATTGTGCCCAGCATGATGCACGCGAAACCGCCCGGCTCTGGTACCACCGTCAGGGAGGTCATCCCAAAGTCCACGTCGGCTGGATCCACTGCCGTGTTACGCCCAAAGACGAGCACGTCGAAGAAGGACCCATCGTTTGCGGCTGAGCCAACAAAATCAAGCGTTCCCGCCGCATCGGCTCGCAGCGGAAGACTGAAGACCAACTCGTCAATGGCCCCTGGCGGGGTCGGGACGACTCCTGAACCTGGATCAGTCGCCACTCCGCCCACGTTGTTGATGAGTCCGGCAGTGAGTTCACCGCTTGCCGCCGTTGAGAATCTCTGGGCATGGTCGATCGGACCTGTGGTCGAAGCCACTCCGCCGTCGTAGTTAATGTCGAGAAACGGGGCAAACAGGCCTGCATCGGCTGGATTACTGGAAGGAGAGCCGCCGAAGAAAAAGTCGCTTACGTGTTGAGTGTAGACCGAAAGTAGAAATTCGTCGCCGACGGAGACGGTACTTAACGGTGCCCCGCCAAGGTCGGTCGTCTCCATTCGGAATTCAACGGCTTGGGACCATGCTGAATGGCTTGATAACAGCAGCACGGCAATTGCACATGTGGAAGAAAAACGAAACATACTTCACCCCTTGTTCTTTGAATGTGTTCAATAAAGACAGTACTCGTTGATTTGCTTCCGTAACAGACGGTTAAGCAAATCAGAACATGGTGATGTCAGTAGCACTTCCTTTCCACGGCAAGAATCGTTGACACGCTCTGGTCGCATATCGTGTGCCAAATCCTGGTTAATATACTAACGCCCAGTTAATATGCTGCCAGTAGCTGAATCGCTGGTATTTTGCTCGCGATCCCAGTATTTAGATGTCTGACATTATGTGTTGGAGTGAGTCAGGTGTAGCGATACGGTGCGGCGTTTCGATACTCAGGTGTGCGCGTGGCGCGGTAACGGCTGGGGACAGCCGTGCAACTATCGATCGCGCCGCGGAATCTGTGCGACCGACGGTGTCTGTGTCTGTGTCTGAGGTTGAGGCGCGAGATTGCCACCAGGCCATGTGTTTTCCGGGCGGGTGCTGACCACTGGCAGTTCTCCCGGCGACTGGTGCGCGGGCGCGTCGCCAATGATTGGCGGTCCGAGAGCTTCGTTCATGATGGCTGCCAGAAGAACGGTGGCAGCGATGACGATCAGCTGATTCAATCGCGACTTGCGCCTTGCTTTATTCGAGGTGCGAGCCTTTCTCTTCTGTTTCTTCATCACGGCCCTCCTTGTTGAGTGATGTACCTGTGATACGCAGCCATTGGCGGTATGGTGCTGACAATTCTGCGGTAATGGATGAGCGCGGGTGAAGGAATTGCCCGCACAATCGTCATGGATGGAAAAGTCACCGCTTTGCGAAGGGTCGATGACGCATGTGCCGATATTTTATTGGTCTGGCAGTTGTAAAATGCGCGGAGTTTTGCGGCGCCGATTGATATCGAACTACACTGAAATAGGCGTTTTCGTCGTTTCGTTCAAAATGCGCTCCCGGATTTTTGACTCCGGTTCGCCCAAACAAATCAAAAGAGTTCTGGAGATTTTTATGTCCATTCGTGTTGCACGATTGATGACTTTCGCAGCCGTCGCCCTGATGGCTTCGATCGCATCAGCACAGGACCGATACCTTTCCGAAATGTACGGGGAAGGCGTTCATGCCATTTTCCGTGGGAACAGCAGTGCGGCTGACCGAAGCCTCAGCCAGGCCATCGATGGTGGCTTTGAAGACGCACGAGCCTATTACTTTCGTGGCATCAACAAGATGTTGCGAGGTGACACTGGCGGTGCCGAGTCGGATATCCGCACGGGTGCCCAGCAGGAAGTGAACGGTCGTGGTTCGTACAACATTGGACTTGCGCTGGAACGCGTTCAGGGTCCTCACCGAATCCGGTTTGAGAAAATTCGTCGGGATGCACTACTTGCTGCCCAGCGGGCCAAAGCATGGCGAGCCAAAAACGCTCCAGACAATGCCTACGATCGCGACTATTTGCGCGAGCCAAAACCGAATCCCGTTGACGTGATTATGGATGATGTACCGCCGGCTCCTCCAGCCGGTGATCCGTTCATGGGCGGCGATGACGACATGAAGCCAGCAGAGGATATGGACGACGATGATGATTTGCTGGATGAGCCGATGGAAGACGAATCGGACGAGGACATGCTGGAAGATGAGGGCAATCCATTCGAGGATGACGAGCCAGCGGACGATGGTGGATTCGGCGATGATGATGCCTTTGCGGACGATCCCACCGAAGACATGGGTGACGATGACGGCGGTTTTGGCGACGACGAATTCGGCGATGATGATGGTGATTTCGGCGGCGACGAACTGGGTGGCGATGACATGGGCGATACGCCTCCTGAGGTAGAAGACCTGGATGGTGACGACGCCGGATTTGGCGATGACGAACCAAGTCCATTCGATGATGACACGCTGGAATCAGCCGACGATTCCTCTGATGATCTGGATTCGCTGTTCGGTGAGTAAGTCGTGATAGAGCACGACTGAGTCATAAATCTATAGAGGCCTCTCCCGTGTGGAGAGGCTTTTTCTTTTGCCGCGGCTGACTTTTTGCTTTGCCGATTTTGATGGCACGCGGAGGCGAGCCGGCTGCTCAGGGCGGAATAAATCTCATCGCCGGATTCTTGGCGCTACCGGTTGGTAGCGCGCAACGTCAGGGTATTAAGAACAACCGCCGGTATCAATCGCGACAACGCAAAGCCCACTCAGACACACACCCGGCAGCTCACGCAGCCGGCTCGCCGGGTGTTGGCATCAGCAGCGTTTCATGGCGGCACCAGCCACAATGGGCGCGTTGGCTACATCTTTTGCACGACGTCGATGCCCAACAGGGCGAGTCCCTGTTTTAGCGTTCGCGCAGTCAAGTCGCACAGGAGCAGGCGACTGTTCTTCGTCGCTTCCTCTTCGGCCTTGAGGACTGGGCATTGCTCGAAGAAAGCCGAAAATGACTTGGCCAGCTCGAACAGGTAGTTCGTCAGTTGATTGGGCCGGTAATCTACCAGGACTTCATTCAGGGCGTCGCCAAACTGAAGCAGCTTCAGTCCCAGTTGCCGCTCCGCGGGCTCATCCAGTCGAATCTTCGCGTCGGAGTTGCGAATCGAAGTCGCGTCGACATCGCCCTTCGCAAAAATGCCAAACACGCGGGCATAAGAATATTGCATGTACGTCGCGGTGTTGCCGGTAAGGGCAAGCATCTTGTCGTAACTGAACACGTAGTCGCTTTCGCGATTCTGTGAGAGGTCCGCATACTTCAGCGCCGCGATCCCGACGACTCGAGCGATATGTCGCCGCGATGGCTCGTCGAGTTCCCAGCCTTGCGGTTTGGCTTCGTCATTTGCGGCCACAACGTCGTAGGCTCGCGATTCAGCTTCGTCAAGAAGACCTTCCAGCCCCACGGTATCGCCCGATCGCGTTTTGTATGGTTTGCCATCTTCGCCAAGGACCGTCCCGAACTTCACATGCTCCAGGGCGATCCCCTGGCTGCGACCGCACCCCCACTTCTCTGCCGTCGCGAAGAGCTTGTCGAAATGTTCCGATTGGCGAAAGTCAACGACGTACAGAACCGCATCAGGGTTCCACGTTTCGATCCGGTATTTGATGGTCGCCAGATCGGTCGTCGCGTAGAGATACGCTCCGTCTTTTTTCTGGACAAGGAACGGTGCGTCAAATCCGTCAAGGAAGACGCACATCGCGCCTTCGCTTTCTTTCGCGAGCCCCTTTTCTTTCAGGTCGGCGACGACGTCGGCCAGTCGATCGTGATAGAAGCTCTCGCCCAGTTCTTCGTCGAACTTGATGTCCAGTCGCTTGTAGATCTCTTCGATCGCGTCGCGGCACTTTGGCAGGAACTCTTCCCACAGCTTGAGGTTGTACTTGTCGCCCTGGTGGAGCTTTACCGTTTCAACAAGCACGGCGTTGTTGATGTCGGTGTGCAGTGGAAGCAGTTTGGCCAGCGCTTCGTCCGATTCCTGCTCTTGGTGGCTCTCGAGCATCTTTGCCAGACCGCGCTCGGCGCTCTGTAATTCGGCCTTTGATTTTTTGAGCGCCTTTTGACGTTTCTTTTCGGCCTTTGCATCGGGATCGGCCGCCGCAGCCTCTGCGGTGCTGACTTGTTGCTTTAATTCGGCGATGGCAGTTTCGCGGGAAGGGATGGAGGCCTTGCCACTGTGATAGTCCATCAGTTTGCGTACGAACTTGTAGATCCGGCCGAGTTCGTCGATCGGCTTTTCCTGGTACGCCACGGCATCCACGAAGTGCTGATAACCGTAAATGATCATGCCGAATTGCGTGCCCCAGTCACCAAGGTGATTGTCGCTGGTTACCTTGTGTCCGCAGAATCTGAGAATGCGGCAAAGCGCGTCACCAATAACGGTGGAACGAACGTGACCGACGTGCAGTGGCTTTGCCACGTTGGGGCTGGAATAGTCAACAATGAACGTTTGCGGGTTGGCGGTGGCGGTGACACCAAGTCGGTCGTCGTGCCGCGCCGATTCCAGTTTTGCCGTGATCCATTCATCATTCAGCTTGAGGTTAATGAAACCTGGCCCGGCGACTGTCGGAGGGTGGCACAAATCATCGACCGCGAGGGAAGCGACGATTTTGTCAGCGACTTCGCGCGGAGCTTGCCCCGTTTTCTTGCCAAGCGGCATCGCCATGTTGGCTTGATAGTCACCAAACTGTGCGTTCTGCGCGGGGCGGATCATTTCCAGCAGGCTGTCGAGATCGAGTGAATCAGTCGATTGTGTTTCGAGTGCCGTGCGGAATCGGTCCTTCAATTCCGGTAGAATATTCATCCGATTTTCAGCTCCCGCCAATCCAGTTGTTTGGCTTCACCCCAGAGTTTTTCGATTGCGTAAAAGTCGCGGGTCTCTGCATCGAACAGGTGAATCACCACCGTTCCATAGTCGAGCAAAATCCAGTTGCTTCCCTGGTACCCTTCGATGCCCATCCGTTCGTCGCCAAGATCATCTTCGAGTTTGTCGTCGATCTCTTCGCTCATCGCGTGCATTTGCCGGCGACTGGTACCGCTGGCAATCACGAAGTAGTCGAACATGCAAGTCAGATCGCGAAGGTCGAGAACGATGACCTCTTTGCCGCGATTGTCCTCAGCCGTGTGGGCCGCCGCGAGTGCCAGCGACAAACTGCGTTTGGCTTTGTCGTCGAGAGCCGCCACATAGTCTGGTCCTGACGTTGGAGAATCCGTTGCCGAGCCGGCGGCGTTTTTTTCTTCAGGGTTGTTGTCTGCAGGGTCCTGCGGAACCTCTGCCTGTGATCCGACCACGATGACTCCAGGTGACCAAAAAAAGATGGGGTGGTTTGGACGGAAAAATTTGCGACTTACTCGTCCACGATTGCTCATTCTATGGTTATTTGACAGGGGTGTAAGGCCAATGGTTCGGCGAATTTGGGCTGCCGAAATTTGGTGCCACGAATGGTGGATAAGGACCAAAGCCAAAGATTCGACCTGCAATGAAGTGTTTTGCAACCGACCAGCAGATGACGGATCTCGGCGATCTTCGTCAGATTGGAATGGCAAAAATTTTGAAGTCTCCGTTTGCCTCGAGACCACCCCGTGGTGGCGCCGGTGACGGTTGCCAGTCTGGTTGTCTAAAACCACTCGAAATCGGCTATTTCCGGTTGATCCAGTCTTTGCCGCGCAGATATGATTTCGCTTCGGTCAGACATGTCGTCAACCGAATTTCTTGCTTGTATTGGTCGCGTTCTCGCGCCGAAATTTTTAAACGACCATTTTTGATCAAATCGTTCCAGGAGTTCCTCGATGGGCAACTTGTCCCTGTTTGCTGATGCCAGCTCAGTCATCACCGGCGCTTGGTGGGTAGCACCAATCGCCTCCATCCTTGCATTGGGTTTTGCGATCTACTTCTACAGGAAGATGGCCGAAGCCAGCGAGGGCACCGACCGAATGAAGGAAATCGCCGGCTACGTCCGGGACGGAGCGATGGCGTACCTGCGACGTCAGTACATCGTGGTGATTTTCGTTTTCGCGGTTCTGTTCGTCATCCTGTTCATCCTTGCCAAGCAGGGGATTCAAAACCCGTTCGTGCCAATCGCCTTCCTGACGGGTGGTTTCTTCTCGGGACTTTGTGGTTACATCGGGATGCGAACGGCGACTGCCGCGAGTGCCCGTACTGCCCAGGGATGTAGCGAAGGACTGAATCGCGGCCTTCAGGTAGCGTTCCGTTCTGGAGCCGTCATGGGGCTGGTTGTGGTCGGTTTCGGCTTGCTCGATATCTGCATCTGGTACTGGGTGCTCGACAAGCTGGTCTACACGACTGAAAACATGGCCAATGGACTGGAATGGCTCGGCATGGAACTCGTCGAGCCGGGCTGCACGATGACGGACAAGCTCGTCCACATGACGACGACCATGATCACGTTTGGTATGGGTGCTTCAACGCAGGCACTCTTCGCTCGCGTGGGTGGTGGTATTTATACGAAAGCCGCGGATGTTGGTGCGGATCTTGTTGGTAAGGTCGAAGCCGACATTCCTGAAGATGATCCCCGTAACCCAGCTACGATCGCTGATAACGTTGGTGACAACGTGGGCGACGTCGCCGGTATGGGTGCTGACCTTTACGAATCTTACTGCGGTTCGATTCTGGCCACGGCGGCACTCGGTGCTGCGGTTGGAACGCGAGCCGCCTTGACGGGTGGCGGCAACATGGATGATGCGGTCGCGAGGACTGTGGATCTGGTTACCGCGCCGATGATCGTGGCGGGCATTGGGACACTGCTTTCCATTGTCGGTATCTTCATGGTGAAGTGTCGCGAAGGTGCATCACAGAAAAATCTCCTGCACGCCCTGCTCTTTGGAACCCTGGGTAGTTCCGCACTGATCGTGATTGCGGTTGGCTTGCTGTGGAAACCGTTTGGCATTATCGAAGATGGTGGAATCGTCATTTCTGTGATCGCCGGTTTGATCGCCGGTGTCATCATTGGACAGGCGACCGAGTACTACACTTCGGACGAATACGGCCCGACGAAGGGAATTGCCAAACAGGCGGAAATGGGACCAGCGACGACGATCATTGACGGTCTGGCCACAGGTATGTACTCGGCTGGCATTCCAGTTGTCACGATCGTGATTGGTATTCTGGTGGCATACGGTGCTGCTGGCGGATTCCAGAATCCTGGTATGGGCCTTTACGGTATTGGCTTCGCTGCTGTTGGCATGCTGTCGACTCTCGGAATTACGCTTGCCACGGATGCTTACGGCCCGATCGCTGATAACGCGGGTGGTAACGCCGAGATGGCCGGTCTGGAGCCGATCGTTCGCGAAAGAACGGACGCACTCGACTCGCTCGGTAATACGACGGCTGCGACCGGAAAAGGATTCGCCATCGGCTCGGCGGCTCTTACGGCCATGGCGTTGCTCGCATCCTATATCGAAGAGATCAAGCTCTGGACTGCGAAGCTCGCTGACAAGGCGGAAAGTGGCACGTTCATGGGAATGACTGCCGAGCAAGCCAAAATTGCCGAGATCGGCGATTTTGTAAACGCGTTCGACATGAACATTATGAATCCTAAACTGCTTTGCGGTCTGTTCATCGGCGGCATGATGGCTTTTGTCTTTTGTGCGATGACGATGAAAGCCGTTGGTCGAGCCGCCGGTGCGATGGTCGAAGAAGTTCGCCGTCAGTTCCGCGAGATTGCCGGAATCATGGACGGCTCGGCGACTCCTGAGTACGCCAAGTGTGTTGCCATCTCGACGGCTGGTGCCCAGAAAGAAATGATGATCCCATCGCTGCTGGCGATCATCGTGCCGGTGCTGACTGGGATTGTGCTTGGTGCTGCCGGCGTCATGGGTCTACTCGCTGGTGGTCTGGTATGCGGTTTCGTACTGGCCACGATGCTGAACAACGCGGGTGGTGCCTGGGATAATGCCAAGAAGTACATCGAGAAGAATGGCACCAAGGGCTCGGAGGCCCACAAGGCTGGTGTGATTGGCGATACGGTTGGCGATCCTTGTAAGGATACGAGCGGACCGTCGCTGAACATTCTCATCAAGCTGATGACGATGGTAAGCGTCGTCTTCACGCCTGTCGTGCTTCTGTGGTCACCAAAGGTTCAAGGTTGGCTGCACATCGCTTCTGAGGTCAAGGACGTGGTGGCTCCTTAGTCCGTCGCGATGGCGGGATAACCAGACACGAATAACCAGACACGAAAGAGCCGCCAACATGGCGGCTCTGTTTTTGGAAGTTGGTTAGTCCCGCTGGTGGACATCTGCAGGCCCAGATCTGCACGCTTCGCCAGCGAGAATCAGCGACCTGGACTGCCTGGGGCTGGTTATGCGGCTTGTAACGGCGCGCGATCGCTTTGGTGCCGGGCGAGTTTTGTGGTCTTTTTGGGTCGATAACTGGCGAATCTTGCGGATTCCTTTGGAAAGCCGATTCGGCCAGATTATCTTGGAGCTTGGTCCCCGCTGTCCAATACCGCGGGTTCTCAGGATCTCAGAGGAGAAATCAACGATGCGGCTTTCGTTTTCAATCAGTCGAGTTTTGACCCTGCTGGCAATCTGCGCATTTGCCAGCCCGGTCCTGGCTCAAGCGGTCGCCACCGAAAAAGAGGCGGAAGCGCCCGCGAAGACATCGCTACAGGAACGTCGACTGGCTCGCGCCAAGGCAAAGTCCGCAGCGAAAGACATTCCATCGGTGGCTTTCTTCGACGCAATCGAAGAAGGTGCCATCGAAGTCAAGGTATTCCCCAAAGACGCGACTCAAGCCAAAGTCGTCGTCAAGAACAAAACTGACAAGCCGATGCGGATCGAAGTCCCAGAAGCTTTTGTCGGCGTGCCCGTGCTTGCCCAGTTCGGCGGCGGTCGCGGTGGCGGTGGTCGCGGTGGCCGAGGCGGTGGTGGTGGTGGCCGAGGTGGCCGGGGTGGCGGCGGCGGTGGTGGTAACCAGTCGTTTGGCGGCGGCGGTGGCGGCTTTGGCGGTGGTGGTGGTCGCGGCGGCGGAGGTGGTGGTGTTTTCAACATCGGCCCGGACGCTGTCATGAAAAAGACGCTTACCACGGTTTGCCTGGAGCATGGCAAGGAAGATCCGCAACCTCGAATTCCTTACGAGCTCAAGCCGATTGAAACATTCACCAAGGACGCCAAAGTTGTCGAAGTTCTCGGCATGCTTGGTCGTGGCGAAGTCAGTCAGGAAGTCGCCCAGGCGGCCAGTTGGCATCTGACCGACAATCTGTCCTGGCAAGAGCTTGCGGAAAAGATTGGCTCCGAACATCTTGATGGCTCGACCGAACCGTTCTTTACTCACGAACAAGTCGCCGTAGCAATGGAGCTTCACGCCGAAGTCGCGCGTCGCATCGAAGAGCGAAAGTCGCTGGAACCAAACGACGAAGACCTCAGCCCTGGCGAGAAGATTACTCGCGAACTGGAATCGTCGGACGAAGCAGAAGCGAACGTCGGTTCCTGAGATATTCCAGATATTCAAAGAACAAAAAAAGCCACAGTCCCTGAGGACTGTGGCTTTTTATCGTTTGATTTGGATCTGATTCAGGCACGATCGGCCAAAAATGACCGGCTCTGACCAGTTAGTTGGCGGCAGCTGCTTCCTGCTGAACCACGTGAACGCGTCGGCCCTTGCGGTCGAACTTGATCACGCCATCGACCAGAGCGAACAACGTAAAGTCGTTACCCTGCCCAACGCCCTTTCCTGGATGGAACTTGTTTCCCACCTGGCGAATGATAATGTTGCCAGCTCGAACGGCTTCACCGCCGTACTTTTTGACTCCGCGTCGCTGTCCATTGGAATCGCGACCGTTGCGGCTGGAGCCCTGACCCTTCTTATGTGCCATTTTCGCTTCCTCTTTTGACTTGCTCGCTGGACTGTCCAGCCACGAACCTCATAGACTACCGATTCCCCCAATCGTCTTCAAGGCTCGATTTCAAAGTTGAAGACTGCCCTCGACCACGCGAGTTTCCGAAAACGGGCTCTGTTTGTGACGGTTGTGTCGAGCTTGCCGCGGCAGGATCGCAAATAGCGGCGATTCCACGGTTCTGTAGCCCGGGGGACGGGAATTGTTTTGCCCGCCGCGAACCTGGCCAATTACAATGGGGAGAGGAACCAAAACTCTGAAATCGACGTCCCTCGGACCCGAAACAGCAATCGTCTATCGCCCTCGTTGCGGAAAACAGATGCTCCCACGACTGAACAGAATACAGATCACCTTCACTGGCTTGCTGGCTTTGCTCGCCCTGCTTCCATCGGTTGCCGCCGCGCAATCGCGAATGCCGAAGCTCGCGCCGGGAGTCCTGAAAACCATCCCCGGATTCTCTGAAGAAGCCGAAACGGTCACGGGCCCCAAGAACCTGGTAGACCTTTCCAAATCCGCCAAAGCCTGGAAACCCAATTACATCCCCGAGAATCAGACGCTTGCTGAACTCTCGACCAAGCTGATGCTCCGCCGTCCCATCTGGCAGCTTGAGTTTTCTTTCAAGCCAATGCGTCTGCTGACGATTCCCGGCCCGGACGGTTCGTCCCGTCGAGTCTGGTACATGGTCTACAAAGTCACCAATACGGGCCGCCACCTGATGCCAGTGGCCGAGAAAGACGAATTCGGTAACGATCTTTTTCAGACGAAAACCGGCACGAAAAACATTCGCTTCTTCCCGTTGTTTGTGGTGAAGGCGCATGAGTTCGACAAGTCGTATGCCGATCGAATCATGGCGGGCGTCAAGTCGCGTATTCACCGGATCGAAATCAAAGACCCGAGCGTGACACTTCATGACTCGGTATCGATCACCAAAGTCGCCATTGAACCGAATTCTGAAACGGTTGACCGCGGTGTCTGGGGAGTCGCCACGTGGCCAGCGATTGATCGCCGAACCGACTTTTTCTCTGTTTACGTTCAGGGCCTCAGCAATGCCTACGAGTGGAATGATCAGGCGAAGGACGAGACCGAGCTGACTTACAAGACATTGCAGCTGAACTTCTGGCGACCGGGCGACCCGGTTCTCGAAAGCGAAAAAGAGTTCCGCTACGGCGTTCCATCGCTACCCGGCGATCCCGGAAACGAACGGATGAAGGCGATGTACGGCGTGGAAGACATGTCGGAATACACCTGGATCTACCAGCCGTAGCCAATGTCGCGGATCGCTCCGACGATCTTGCATGGGCTTTGCACGGATCGTCCGTTGGCACCGACCAGCGCTCTAAAAACTCCCTCCTTCAACAAGATTTGGCATTTCAGCTGTCAGGCCATGGACGGTAACAATTGGTGCATGTCTGGCACTTCTTGTTGTCAAAATCGCAATTCAAGCTTGCTGAAATGTGGCAAATCGTTGTGGGGAGGGAAGGAGCCTCAGCGACGGGAGGGGCCCGTTTGGGTTACCCTAATCTTGGCGTTCAGTTGCGAGGGAAACGCCGCGGCGTGAATGCTAAAATTCGTAGTTGCTGATCGATTCATTCGGCAGACGGCCCCTCCCCGCTCGTGCCTCGCGACCCTCCCCACGCGCCAGCGGTACGATTTGCTCGTGCCTCGCAAGATCACCGCGTGTCGGAGGGAGGGTGGCAGTTGTGTGGCGGGGCTGTACGCGAAGTTGTGCTTAGAACTTCGTCCTTCGACATTCCTTGTTCCGTGATCGATATTCAATCCGCGCGTTCAGTTGCCAGGGGAACGCCGCGGCGTGAACGCTGAAATTCGTGGTGGCTGATTGATTTCTTTCGGCAGACGGCCCCTCCCCGCTCGTGCCTCGCGACCCTCCCCACGCGCCAGCGGTACGATTTGCTCGTGCCTCGCAAGATCACCGCGTGTCGGAGGGAGGGTGGCAGTTGTGTGGCGGAGCTGTGCTTGGAACTTCGCCCTTCGAAATTCCTTGTTCCGTGATCGATATTCAATCCACGACCCTCCCTGTCGCTGATGCTCCGACCTTCCCAATCGACAAGTCGGTATGCCCAGCTTCTGCAAGATCACCGCGTGTCGGAGGGAGGGTTTTACTCGACGACCCAGACCTGCGTCTTTTCTTTTGACGCGATCACGCTTTCAGCGGCCTGCCGCGTATTCAGGTATGTGACCAAAGGTCCGTCTGGAACCGATTCGTAGTGCGGTTCATTGACAATCGCGACTCGTTCGTAGTCAGACAGGGAATTCACCACGGAAGATTGCTCATCGTCATTGAGCATGAATGGCCAGAACGTTGCGTTGATCGCGTTGGGTGGTGTGACGTTGGCCCAGAAGTAGACACTGTTTCTCGTGTGCTGGGTGAATACGAATGTGTCCGCGTTACTTTGGACCTGATCGACCAGCCATCGCTGCTTTTCAACGAACTCTGGATCCAGTCGAATGTCTTCGGCTCCATGCAATCCCAGGGGTTCGCGTGATTCCCGATATCGGTAATTGCAGATGCTTCGGTTCAGAAGCACCGTGGAAAGCAACACCAGTGTTGCGCTGGACAGGTAAAATGCCCACTGTCTTCGCGCAATGCTTTTCTGCTGTTTACCAAGTGCGTCTGCTGCAATTGCCAGAGCATGCCAGCCGTCAGCGACCAGGACAAAGCAACAGGCAAGTAGCGGTAGTGTTCCGAAAGCGACTTGTGACCCGGAGACGGGAAAGGCGATGAGTGGTTGCAAGGCAGCGATGAACGCGAGAGTCATTCGCCGACGTCCTGTTACCGTTTGAGCCGATCCCATGACCCACAATCCTGCGAGGACTGCACTGATCAGGAATTTGTGGGCTCCGCGCGGATTCAAGCCATGCGTGACGTGCAAGTTGGATTCTGCAACGTGGGTCATGGTGACCGCAAGCAACGTCAGTCCTGCAAACGCAAAGCTGACCCATCGGAATTTGTTTCGTCCACCGACTGCGACGGCTAGTAGCGATATCAACATCAGGGGCATCGCGATGCGTCTGACGGTGACGGGATGAAAGAACCCGCCCGCGAAACCTGCATGCTGTCCGATCAAGCCGTATTTCAAGCCTTCCCACGTGGTGCCCGACCAGTTGGTGATGGCGAGGATACCAGCGGCTGTCAGCAGGCTGAAGGTTACCACCAACGCGAGCGGCATCAGGGATTGTACATGTCGATCGTTCGTCGGACGTTTCCATACGGTTGCTGCGACAAGACTCATTGATGTCAGGCACAGGATGGGAAACTGAACGGCGGACCATTCGGTCAGGTACGGCTTATAGAGTGCAATACCGATCAGCCAGCCAATGGCGACGGAAGTTGTGAGCAGCGCACGGCGAATTTGATCGGATTTGATTTCGGCAACAAAGGCGAGTCCGACGGCGAGTGAGAGGAAGATTCCGACGTTGAGTTTGCAGGTGATGGTCAGCCCGCAAAGAATGCCGAGTAGAAGGATGCGGACTCGGGAGGGCGAGGCTCCGTCCGAGCCGCTGGATCTGGCAACGCTTGCCGGTTCTTCACGGCTCGGACGGAGCCTCGCCCTCCCTCCCGCCGTACAGAACGTGCCAATGAACGCGGCGAGCATGACGAAGAGCGCACACAATTCTTGCGGGTGACCCGGCTCGAGCGGCATTTTGTCCAGGTGGAAAAAAGCGACGACGAACGTAGCCAGCGCAAACCAACGGCTTGTCTTTTGTGGCCCCGGCGAATTACCTTCGTTTCCGGTTCGTGCCAACCGGAACACGATGGCTGCAGCCAGACCTGCCAGCAAAGTCCAGATTGCCAGCGTCTTGAAGCGGATCGCGGTATGCGTGATTGGCAAACCGGTGAGCCGGTGGATTGCCGCTGTGACGTGAAAGAATCCTGGTCCATATTGCGAGTAAGTCGCGTCGTAGAGTTCTTCGCCCTGCATGAAGTTCGCCAACGACATCATGACGTAGCCTTCGTCGTCGTACTCGGCGTGCGTGCTGAATAGCGACTGGTAGCCCGCGAAGGTGGTCATCGCAAGAACGACAATCCATGCCAGCGGGTACAACCATTGGGACGAGAAGCGGGACGCAAAGCCGGCTGAACGAGAATTGTTCATCGCAAGTCCCGATCTAGAATTGGCCTGAATATTCGCCCGATGCTGGCAAGTCGAATGTCGGAATCGTCAGCGTGCGGTCGATGCTATTCTGTTGCAAGTCGCGTGAGATTTCGTTGACTTGATCGAAAAGCTCCAGCTCGTCCGTGGAATGATCGTGTTGGCCGCTTCGCACTGCATCGGCGACGGCATCTGAATTGGTTGTTCGCGCCACAATATATTTCGGTCGGTTGCGGACCTGATCGTGGATGCGGGCAACGTATTCGCCCACGATGGCAATGCCGACAGCGTTGAGGGCTCCGAAAAAACTGGCAACGGTAAATGTTGCCATCCAGCGTGGTGCCGCGACTTGAAGCAGTGAGCAAGCCATCATCGTGACGAGCAGGACAGCGAAGGTTGCTGCCATGATGCCAGCGCACCAGGAAAATGCCGCCAGCGGTGCGTTGGAAAAGCCGAAGATTGCTGTCTTCGCCAATCGAAACAACTGCCAGACGGAAACACGGGGCGTGTCATCGTGTCGGGCCAGTCGTTCGACTTTGACTCCCGTCTGACGAAATCCGACCCAGCTGCGGATACCGGGGAGGTAACGTTCGTGGTCGCCGACGGCAAGGATGTTCTTTACGACGGCTCGATCCAGCAGGCCGAAATTTCCCGCGTCCATCGGCACGTCGATCTCTCCGACGCGATTCATCAGTCGATAGAACGAGTGGAACAGGGTGCGTTTGACCAGCGACTCTTTCCGCTTGGTCCGCACGGCATAGACAACATCGTATCCCTGTTGCCATTGTGCCATCATGTTGTGGATCGCCTGCGGGTCGTCCTGCATATCCGAGTCCATCAGCAGGACCACATCGCCGCGGGCGTGTGCCAGTCCTGCGTGAACAGCCGGTTGATGTCCGAAGTTTCGGGAAAAATGGACGACTCGGATTCTCTGGTCTTTCGCCGCGAGTTCGTCCAGCAGCGAATCGCTCCCGTCACTGGACCCATCGTTGACGAAGATAATTTCCCAGTCACCATGGCCACGATCATCGTTCTCTTCGCGCGAACTGGATCGGAGATTGGAACGAAGCGAGTCGGTCAGTTCCTGCAAAATGGCGACTTCGTTGAAGACCGGCAAAACGATGCTAAGCAACGTTGCCTGTCGTTCCAGCGACTTTTCTTGAGAATTGTCTTCGTCGAGGGGAGTCACTTTTTGCAGACTCCTACCAGTGACAGACCGCATGGAACGGTGATGTACTTCATCAGTTGGCGTTCTTTGGCGGCCATCCAGCCCAATAGCTGGTTGGTTGTTGGCGACACGCGTGGGAACGATGCGGGGCGGTCTTTTGGGAAACGCTTTTGATAGCTGCGAATTGCCATCGCGGGCGGCAGCGTGAATGAATTCCAGAATCCAAGCTTCTCGATCGTCAAACCGGCTTTGGAGACTTGCCGTTTAAAGTCGTAACGTGAATAGCGACGGTAGTGGCCGAGTTCACGATCCCAATCACCATACAGCCACTGGTAGGCGGGCACGGTAATGATGACTCCGCCGCCCGGAGCCAGTGCGTTCGCCGCGTGCTCAAGGACGCGGATCGGATCCGAAATGTGTTCGATAACATCCAGCAGTAAGACCGCGTTGAGCGATTGCGGCTCGACGGGCCACGGCTCCATCAGATTGTGTTCCTGCACATCGTCCAGCCCACGGGCATGCGCGTGAGCGACGGCTTCCGGCATGATGTCCAGACCGGCGACTTTGTATCCGCATTTCTGCAATTCAATAAGCGTTCTGGACGATCCAATGCCGCCCTCAAGGACTCGACCCGGTGCAGGAAAGTGCTCTTTCACCAGGGACAGGACCAGTTCGCGTTTGGCGCGGTGCCACCAGTAAGAATCCTCGAGGTCAATGAGTTCCTTGAGGTGATCGGTACCCATCGCCTGAATTTCGTCAGGCGGGTTTGCATCATTCACAACCGGCACAGGGACGGTCGCGCCATTCGGGAGATCGATCGAAGCAGTCGTCAAGTTTATCTCCCAGGTGAATTTGATACGAAGCTGACGATCCGGCGGACCGCTGGATCTGGTTCAGCCTCTCTATATTTCCACCGAAAACGTAGCTTGCAGGAAACATGATGTGAAAAATACACGTCCAGAATGCTGCACGATTTCCAGTCAGGATTCGGGAAAGATTGCGCAATCTGCATAACGCAGCGCTACGCATCGTCGCCCAAATCGACATTTGTTGGAACTTTCGCGTGAAACGGGCAGTTCGCATTTGCCAGCGGCAGCGGCGGAAAATTACGATGGCAGCACGCCCGCCCGAGTCAGGTGTCAAGTCAGGTGTCTGGCCACGCACGAGAACCGCCATCACAGAATGATCAAGATGCGTTCGGACACTGCACTGCCCAATCGAATCGGACTTCGCTACGGCCTGTTCGCTTTTCAGGTTGTCTCCCTGGCCTTGCTGATGATCAGCACGGTCGTGAGTTTTGCGACGGCAGGTGATACTGCAGCGGAGTTTTCAGCAGAGGACCTGGAGTTCTTCGAGTCAAAAGTGCGGCCGCTTCTGGTCGACCACTGCTACGAGTGTCATGGCCCCGCGACGGACGAACCAGCCGGAGGCCTGTCGATGGCATCCCGCCCTGCCCTGCTGAAAGGCGGTGATACGGGACCGGCGATTGACAAAGAGCATCCCGACAAAAGTCTGCTGCTCGATGCGATCAATTACGGCGACATCTACGAGATGCCTCCCGATTCCAAGTTGCCAGCGGCGGAGATTGCCACGCTTACAAAGTGGGTGCGGATGGGATCGCCCTGGCCGAAGACCGATGATCAAGCGGCTGGAAAAGGTTCAGCCAAAAAGTTTGACTTGGCGGCGCGGAAAGCAGAACACTGGTGTTGGCAGCCGATTCAAAACGCATCTGTTCCAGTCGTCAAAGATGAATCCTGGCCACGGGACGCGGTCGACCATTTTGTCCTGGCCAAACTGGAAGAGGCAGGACTAACACCTGCAGAACCAGCGGACCGACGAATGTTGATTCGCCGATTGAGTTTCGACCTTTTGGGTTTGCCGCCAACACCGGAACAAATCGACGAGTTTGTCAGTGACCAGTCGGACGATGCGCTGCCGAAGCTGGTGGACCGATTGCTCGCGTCGCCTCATTTCGGTGAACGTTGGGGCAGGCACTGGCTGGATCTGGCTCGCTACGCCGAAACGCATGGCCACGAATTTGACTATCCGATTCCGCACGCGCACGAGTACCGCGACTATGTAATTCGGGCCTTGAATGAAGATGTTCCTTACAACGATTTCGTGCGGGAACATCTGGCCGGCGACTTGTTGCCGAATCCACGTTTGCATCCAGTCGACAAGTTCAATGAATCGGTGATAGGGCCCGGCTTTTTCTGGTTGGGCGAAGGCACGCATGCTCCGGTCGATGTGAAGGGCGATCAGGCGGCGAGAATCGACAATCAGATTGATGTGCTTTGCAAGTCGTTTCTAGGTCTGACGGTGGCTTGCGCCCGTTGTCATGATCACAAGTTCGATGCGATCTCGACGGAAGACTATTATTCGATGTCGGGTTACCTGCAGAGTTCGCGTCGCCACTTTGCACAACTGGATGTGGCGGGTAAAGAAGCTGCCCTTGTCGAGCAGATTGATGAGAAGCAGGTTTCCGCTGACAAGTCGCTATCGAACGTGATCGAGTCGCTTGCCAATCTCGATCCGTCCCAGTTGGCATGTCTCGCAAAGGGCCTGGCCGACTCCGCTAAAAATGCTGGCGATGAGGATTCGCCGTTGAAGTCCCCATCGCATCCGCTGCATTGTTTGAGTTTATTCGCGGACAAACCGACCGAAAAAGGGCAAGCCGGAGCACGCGAAAAGTGGAAGAAACTAAGACGGCAGGTCGTTCGGTCGTGGCAGCAATGGTTCGAAGTTGGGTCAGGAGATTCTCCGCTGCGCAAGTCGAGTCGGATTTTGTTTGCGCGTTTCGATCAGGGTCTACCAGAGGGTTGGAGTACGAGCGCATCAGCATGGTCTGCATGTGAGGGTGTCCGCGCTGCAGCCGTCCGAAATATTTCCGAAGAGGCACCCAAAGACGTTTCAGGCAATGAGCCTAAACACGCTCCAGATGTCATTTGGAGTGATGCCGTTCGGAGCGGTGTCATTAGCAGTGGCCTCGGAGGGTCCAATCAAAAGGGAGTCCTTCGCTCACCCAACTTTACGATCAGCCACGACAGGGTTCATGTTCTTGCTCGTGGCGACAAGTGCAAGATCCGGATTGTGATTGATGGATACTGGTTGTACGAAGCCAACGCGTTGCTATTCAAAAAGTGCTTCACAAATCTTGACGATGCGTCGCAGTACAAGTGGTATCAACTGGCAGGCGATCTTCGGAAATATCATGGACACCGCGCTTACCTGGAAGTGATTGATCACGCTGACGGCTGTGCAGATGTTGCAGAAGTTCGATTTGCCAATAAGGACCCACTGCCTACGTTCAGCCCGTTTACTTATTTGCTAATTGACCGTCCTCTGGAAGAAATTGATTCCGACAAGAGTCTCTTTGATGTGGTCGCCCGCACCATCCGTGATTTGTCGGCAGGAATCGAATCCGATACGTCGCCAAATAATAGCTGGCTGTTGCGCCGTGACTATGCAACCGTTGTCTCTTATCTGATCAAGCACGACTTGCTACCCGAGAGTAAAGATGTCGCGGCGCTGCAAACGGCTCGCGGAGAAATCGCGGCTCTCGACGCAAAAATGCCAACCGCCCGTTTTGCGCTCTCGATGCGGGACGGAACACCGATCGACGAACATATTTTCATTCGCGGTAATCACAAGACGCCCGGATCTCTGGCACCACGCGGGATTCTGACCGCAATAGACGATGGAGCAAGTCGGCATGATCCGGCACACGCGACGGGAAGTGGCCGATTACAATTCGCCGAGCGAATTGTCAGCGAGCAGAACCCCCTGACGGCGCGAGTCGCCGTGAATCGAATTTGGCATCACCTGTTTGGACGCGGCATTGTTGAATCAGTAGACAATTTCGGTGTCCTTGGCCAAAAACCGACTCATCCCGAACTGCTTGATTACCTCGCAAGCGAGTTTATGGATGACGGATGGTCCACCAAGCGGATGATTCGGCGGTTGGTTCTTTCGCAGACGTATCAAATGTCCAGCCGTGCGAACTCGCCAGCCGAGAAAGTTGAAGTGGTCGATGCCGAAAATCTGCTGCTGCATCGGGCGCGCATTCGGCGGCTGCAGGGCGAAGCGATTCGCGATTCGATACTCGCCGTTTCAGGTCAGCTGGACCAGTCGCAATATGGTGCGTCGGTGCCAGTCCATTTGACATCGTTTATGACCGGGCGTGGGCGGCCAGGCAAGAGCGGACCGCTCGATGGTGATCGTCGTCGGAGCGTCTATCTGGAAGTGCGGCGAAATTTTCTTTCGCCGATGATGCTCGCGTTCGATACGCCGATTCCTTTCAATGCGATCGGTCGGCGTAACGTTTCCAACGTGCCGGCTCAGTCGCTGATTCTGATGAACGACCCGTTTGTGGCTCAGCAGTCGAAATTGTGGGCAGAAAGAATTGTGAAGACCGGCGACTCGTTTGAGGAGCGATTGGCCAATGCCTGGATACAAGCGTTTGGGCGTCCGCCAACGGAACGGGAGACTCAAAAAGCTGTTGAATACATGGAGCTGTTTGCCAAGGAACTCGGGGTGCGTGACGGAGGCGTTGGCGATCGGGTCAAATTGTGGAAGGAATTGTGTCACGTCATCTTTAACATGAAAGAGTTCATCTACCTGCAGTAGAGGTTTGCGTAGGTGAACTGTTGACGAGCCCTCCCCGTCGCTCCGCAAGCGGGAGGGTGGCAAAACCGATGCACTTCAAAACCGATGCACTTCAAAACCCAGAACGCTACGTTCGTAGTACCGCCTTTAGGCGGAAAACACAGGTTCGATTCCGGCTGAAGCCGGTACTACAAACAGTCTTGAAATAGCCTCTACGCAGATAACTAACATTTCGCACCCGAATCCCGACACCCGCACCCTTGATTCCCTATGACTCATCACTGCCAAAAATTTCGAGCCGCTGGAACCACTCGCCGCGAAATGCTTCGCAATACGGCCTGTGGATTCGGTAGCGTGGCGCTCGCCGGGTTGATGGCGGATAAGTCGTACGCGGGAATCGCTGACGCTGGTGCAAATTCACTGGCAAGCCGTCCGACTCACTTTCCAGCGAAAGTCAAACGAGTCGTCTTTCTCTACATGGATGGCGGACCTTCCCACGTGGATACGTGGGATCCCAAGCCACTCTTGACCAAAGAGCACGGCCAGCCATTTAAAATGAAGATGGAGCCGACACAGTTCGACAATAACGGCGCGACGATGGGCAGCCCGTGGAAGTTCAAGAACTATGGCGAAAGCGGCATTCCGGTTAGCGACCTGTTTCCACACATTGCGCGACATGTTGACGACTTTGCAGTCATCCGGTCGATGGTCAGCGAGTTTTCTGAACACACCAACGCCAACTACTTCCTGCACACCGGGAATGGTTTTCAGGGTCGCCCAAGCATGGGTGCCTGGGTTTCTTACGGCATGGGAACGGAGTGCGAAGACCTGCCCGGCTTCGTCGTGCTGAACGGCGGGCTCATTCCGCCCGGTGGACTCGACTGCTTCAACAGCGGCTTTTTACCGGCGACTTATCAGGGTTCCATCTTCAAACCCGAAGCAATGCCGGTCGCGAATATCCAGCCACTGGAAAAGACCAATCGACTTCAGAGAACGAAACTCGACTTGCTAAACGCGCTTGACGCGGAAGGCCTCGCGAATCGTGAGAGCGACGATCAGGTCAACGCAGCGATCGCCAATTACGAACTCGCCTATCAGATGCAGAGTGTCGTGCCGGATCTCGCCAGCCTCAATGGCGAAACGGAAGCGACTCGTGAGATGTACGGGTTGAATTCAAAGTACAATCCGACCGCCATTTTCGGTCGTGAGTGC
Source organism: uncultured Pirellulaceae bacterium (assembly GCA_938040995.1). Taxonomy (GTDB): domain Bacteria; phylum Planctomycetota; class Planctomycetia; order Pirellulales; family Pirellulaceae; genus CALHZT01. The sequence goes on from CALHZT010000129.1 coordinate 38,111, forward strand.
CTGCTGGCTCGTCGCATGATTGAAAAGGGAGTTCGCTTTATTGAACTGACGTGTCCGCAAGTCGGTGGAGATCGTTGGGACCAGCATGGCGAACTCAAGAAAGGACACGAGAACAACGCCCTCGCGGTGGACCAACCGATTGGCGCCTTTTTGACGGACCTCAAGCAACGCGGTCTGTTCGATGACACGCTGGTCGTCTGGTCGGGCGAGTTCGGGCGAACGCCATTCATGCAGGGAAGTAATGGCCGCGATCACAATCCGTTCGGATTCAGTCTCTGGATGGCTGGCGGTGGAATCAAAGGTGGCACGATTCACGGCGCTACCGATGAGTATGGCTACAAAGCCATCGAGAATCGGGTGGAGATCTACGACCTCCACGCCACCATGCTGCATCTCCTCGGCATGGATCACAAACGACTAACGTACCGTTGGTCCGGCCGGGACATGCGGCTGACGGACGTTCACGGCAAAGTCGTGAAAGAAGTGTTGGCGTAGCCTCAACTTCCATTGTCCATCAATCTGGAGCGAATCAAGTCGATTCTGACTGCTGCACCTGCGCGCCACGCACAACGGCCTTGGGGAAGAGTATCGGTGTACACTTTAGCGCAATAATTTGCGGCAAAACGCAGAGCGCCTAACGTTACCGCGCGCCTCGCTATCCAGCGCATTTGGCACTGGAATAACGTTCAACTAATTTCGGTTTCTATTGAGGAGTTTCGGCCGTAAATTCCCCGCCAAGCTTTGACGCTATTTCTTTTGCAAAATCAGTTGTCTCATGAATCTTGTCGGTCCTTGAGTCAATCCAGATAAATGGTTCTTCGTTTTGCGACCATGAGAAAGTCCCAATGTGATCACCGTCAATAACCAATTTTCGAGACGAGGCCGGAGGTTGGGCCCATACCATTTCCGCGGTCGCAGGATTCCTGACCTCGACTCGTTCGTAACGGATCAAGTCAGGCACAAGATCTGCGGCCGATATCACCGTCACGCGGACCTGAGTGCCCAAGCGTCAGCTGAAGCGGTTTTCAACGATGAACCCGACTTCGCGTAGGGAGTCAATGGTCAGTTGTTCCGATTTAGGAAGTCGCAGATACCATACATCATCTTCGCGACTGGACATTGAGGGGATTCCTGAAGCCTTAAGTACTGTCGATTCTGCAATTTGGATTCAAAGTCTTTTTTTCGTTGAATCGGATAACGGCAACGTTCACCGGGCCGGAACCAGCGATCATCCATTTCAAAACCACGCGCAAGTCCGGCTTCGCATGCATCATATTGTTATTTTGAGGTTGTTGCCATTGGAGAACGTTTCAAAAAGCGTTGAACGATCCTGTCGCCTACCTGAGGTTTATCTTTCTTGTATGTCATACAATCTGAAGGATCTAAACTCGATGATAAACTCCTTTGAGACTAGTCCATATGACCCCGCTAGAGCTCTTGGTTCCGATTCTTCGAAATCGTCACCTAGAACCTTGATTGCATCCTCGTATGGCATATTGAAGGAAAGCTTATATCTTTTGTGCTTAGAAACCCTGAATTGCCTTTCTGCCAGACTGCACTTTGAGATTAGGGCTTCCAGTTCCTTCTGAAGTTCAAGCCTCTTGTGCTCTTGCCGAATATCAGCCGTAACAGGGAAGGTGTAGTTCTCCATCTCCGGATCTTTCATTTTCATGTGTCTCCAGATAGTCACCTTCGCTTCATCATCTTTGATCACCAGACTGAACTTCTGGCGATTGTCTATCGCGAGTATTGCGTTTGTTATTTCATTCCGGCTCGTCACTCGCTTCTGTATGTCGGCAAAGGTGATTTCTGACGGTTGAGAGATCGTTGGAAGCGTAAAAAGAAAGGATATTAGCATTACATATTTCATCTCTACCTCCTAAAGCGACAGAACGTCCGCGATCGCCGAGCCGGAACTGGCGATCATCCATTTCAAAACCACGCGCAAGTCCGGCTTCACGTGCATCGCATTGTTATCTGCGGTTTTGCAGGAAATCCAAGTGTCACGTTCGTGTTTTGCGAACTGTTTTCCCGTGATTTACGTTATTTTAGGCGAATTCCTGCAATTATTAAGTACAAGAGCCGAAGATGAGTTTGACAAGTTCGTGTTTTGCGAACATATTTAAGTGAATGAGAGTCATATCCAAAGCTAGATTGGTCGAGTTCTGGCAAGAGCATGTAAATGCCAAGACGCCACTAACGAATTGGTACAACCATGTCAGTAGCAAAACAACCATTTGGGCGTCGTTTGCGGACGTTCGAAGAGACTACGGTTCGGCAGATAAAGTTGGCGATTGTTACGTTTTTGATATCGGAGGAAACAATTTTCGATTGATCGCCAAAATCATTCGAGAGTGTGTTTACATCAGGAAAATCATGACGCACTCAGAATATGATGACCAGAAGTGGATTGCGGAATGCAAATGTCAAGAAGAGTTGAAAAAGGATAAACACAAGAAGTCGAAGAAGAAATCAAGGAAAAAGCCGATCAGAAAAACACCAAAGAAAGCGAGAAGAAAACGATGATCACCAAGTATAAATTGAAAGGCAAATCAAAGGATTCGTACATGGAATGCTTGGTGAAGTTCTTGCCGTTGATATCAATTAAAAATGACGAGCACCTGGCGTATGCTTCGGATGTCGTCGACGAATTGATTTCTATGGATCGAGACTCCGGACAAGATGAGTATCTCGACGCGTTGACAGATTTGATTGAAGCGTATGAGGACAGTAATGTCGAAATCGGTGAATCAACACCGCAGGAAATGCTCAGGCATCTACTTGATTCTCGCGGGATAACCCAAGTCGCGCTCGCTACGAAGGCGGGGGTTAGCAAATCGACAATCTCTGAAATCTTGTCCGGGAAAGACCGCGTAAGCAAAAGAATAGCTTTTAAGCTGGCAGGCTTTTTCTCGGTCAGCCCTGTCCTGTTCCTGCACGATTGATCAGAGCAGATAACGAATTGCGATCTATCCGGGTGTCCATGTTTCCCGTCGCAACTTTGCTTTGGATGTTTTGACACACGGATAGATCGTGCGTTGAACTTTGTCGTCAATCGACGAAGTGTTCACACATGATGATAGGGATTTTGTGAC